>NZ_CP046242.1:1763755-2083443 GCF_023205095.1 Bizionia sp. M204
AAATTCGCCACTTTGCTATTCCGAGAGAAAACTATTCAACGCAACAACCCTGTCTGCCGTTAGGCAGAAAACAACGCTGCGCCTTTGAGTCTTTGCAACTTTGCAAGAAAACTATTCAACGCAACAACCCTGTCTGCCGTTAAGCAGAAAACAACGCCACATCCTGTCTATCCTCTCACCATCCCAATAACCCAAAGCACCACTTTAAAAACAACAACGGCCAAAAGCCCAATAACCAAACCAATTAGAAACTCTCTAATAAGCCCGGGCCAAGATGCTAATACGTGATGAAAGAAATCTAAATTATGGGCAAAAATACCGCCCGAAACAAGTAGCAAAGCAATAGTTCCAATGACTGATAAACTTTTAATAACATAAGGCAAAGCACCAACCAACAGCGTTCCAAATCGGTACCCAAACCCCGTTCCATCACTATTTTCTATAAGTTTTAAACCAAAATCGTCCATTCTAACAATTAAAGCTACAATACCATAAACACCAACTGTAGCAATAATAGCGACTATAGTCACAACAATAATTTGAAGTAATAACGTCTGTCCCATCACGGCACCTAAAGCAATAATCACAATTTCAACCGATAGAATAAAATCCGTTATAATAGCAGATTTCACCTTTGTTTTCTCTAATTCAAGAACCTCTTCTTCGGTTAGTACCACGGCAACATCAGGCGTAGAACCTTCAGCATGTTTATGAGGTACTACATATTCATAAATTTTTTCGGCACCTTCAAAAGCCAAATAAATCCCTCCTAAAACTAAAATAACCGTTACAGCGGCTGGAAAAAAAGCGCTCAATAAAAAGGCTATCGGTAGAATAATCAATTTATTAATAAAGGAACCTTTGGTAATGGCCCATAAAACGGGGATTTCTCTTGAGGATACAAACCCAGACGCTTTTTCGGCATTTACAGCCAAATCATCTCCTAAAATTCCGGCTGTTTTCTTGGTGGTTACTTTGCTTAAAACCGCCACATCATCCATGAGTGCACCAATATCATCAAGTAAGGCAAAAAATCCTGAAGCCATAAAAAGTTAAGTATTAATTAAGTTAAAACGTATTACGCTTGAATGCTCTTAGCGGTTAGTAAAGACAATAACACATATAGTAAAATCACCAAAGGTATTGCCGCAAATTGTAAGACTATTAACATGACAATGGTTGCTAGTAAAAACAAATAGCGGGTCATGTTGGATTTAAAATCGTAAGTTTTAAATTTCAATGCAAATAATTTCACCGGCGCATTCAACATATAGGTACTAATAAGCGTTATGATAATTAAAAACCAAGGATTCAAAATCAAAGCATTCATCCCGTCATGATTTTGGAACTCAATGATGAGCGGTAAGGATAAAATTAAAAGAGCATTGGCAGGCGTTGGCAAACCTTTAAAATAACTTTGCTGATCTTCATCTATATTAAATTTTGCCAAGCGGTAAGCCGATCCTAGCGTTATAAAAAAACCAATATAGGCTAACGGTGCATAATGCAAGCCATCAAAAAAGGAGGACTGACGCCATAAGGATTCTGAATCTACTAAAGCGGGATTCCCCAAGGACATATGCAAGAGCTTAAACATTACCACGCCCGGCACCAAGCCGCTTGTAACCATATCCGCAAGCGAGTCCAATTGAACACCCAAAGGACCTTGAACATGAAATTTACGCGCGAAAAAACCATCGAAAAAATCAAAGAATATCCCCAAAAAAACAAAAATGGCAGCAGTTACAAACTGATTATTTACAGCTAAAACAACAGCTATACAACCACTCAACAAATTTAATAGCGTAATAAAATTAGGAATGTGTTTTTTCATCATTATCGGTATAATCCTGTAAAAATAGTAAACTATTGCCGGCAAACAATACCGTTGGAAACGTTTTTATAGGCAAAATACAATTCAACAACCTGTCAAGCTTGATAAAGGTTGTAGTAAAAAATAGCAGCATGTTCCTACATATCAATTGAAACTTCTAACTTCAAAACCCTAACCTTGGAACCTGGCCTGCCTACCGAAGTAAGGAACTTGCAACTCTACAACTCTGCAACCTCTGAAACTCTGAAACTCTGCAACCTTGCAACTCTACAACTCCGCAACCCCACAACTCCACAACCCCACAACTCGGCAACTCCACAACGCCACAACTCCACAACTCGGCAACTTTGCTACTCCACAACTCGGCAACTCTGCTACTCCGCAACTCCGCAACTCTGTAACTCTGAAACTCTGAAACTCTGTAACTCTACAACTCTGCAACTCTGAAACTCTGCAACTCTGTAACTCTGTAACTCTGTAACTCCACAACTCCGCAACTCTGAAACTCTGAAACTCCACAACCCCACAACGCCACAACTTACCAAAACAGCTACAATCTTTAAATAGAACCTCTATATTAGAATAAATTAAAAAATATAAATATCAAAAAGACAATAACTCAACGATTTTGAAGTTTAATATGTTGAAAAATTGTAGCATCTTTGCAAAAAAAGAATTGTATTTGAAAGCATTACGAACCACAGCACTGGTTTTTTTAGTCTCTGTAACAGTATATGGTCAAGCCGTCCGAAAATATTCTAACGAATTTATGAATATTGGTGTGGATGCGGCGGCATTGGGTATGAGTAATGCGGTAACAGCCCATTCTGCCGATGTTAACTCGGGGTATTGGAATCCAGCGGGACTTGTAAATATTGAGGACAAGCAACTAGCCCTCATGCACTCTAGCTATTTCGCTAATATTGCCAATTATGATTATTTAGCCTTTGCCATGCCTATTGATGATCGGTCTGCTATTGGTATTTCGGTTATCCGTTTTGCGGTAGATGATATTTTAAATACCACCCAATTAATTGATGACGAAGGCAATATTAATTACGACAGAATTAGTTTGTTCTCAACAGCAGATTATGGTGTCACCTTTTCCTATGCTAGAAAATTACCTTTAGACGGTTTAAATTATGGAATAAATGCCAAGGTAATCCGCAGAATTATTGGCGACTTCGCATCGTCCTGGGGTTTTGGTTTAGATGCAGCCATTCAGTTTGAAACCGATAGCAATTGGAAATTTGGTATCATGGCCCGCGATATTACGACCACCTTTAATGCTTGGGCTATTGATGAAGAAGAATTTGCCACCATCCAAAATGCCGTGGAAGGTCAAAATCAAGAATTACCAGAAACAACCGAAATTACCATTCCAAAACTACAATTAGGAGCCTCCAAAAAATTTATTATCCGCTATGATTATACCTTATTAGCGGAAGTAGATTTAAATGTACGCTTCGAACAAAATAACGATATTATTTCAACATCAGTTGCTAGTATTTCACCAGCTGTTGGTTTTGAATTCGGCTATCTGGATATGGTGTTTTTACGCACAGGCGTTGGTAACTTTCAAAATGAATTACAAATAGACAACACCGAAAGCGTATCCTTTCAACCGAGTATAGGCTTAGGCTTTAAGTACAAAGGCATTCAAGTAGATTATGCCTTTACGGATATTGGCGACCAAAGTGTGGCCCTCTACTCCAATGTCTTCTCATTAAAACTCGATTTTAGCATCTTTAGATAACCGGTTTATGAACATCCGTATTTTAGGTCTTTTTATCCTGCTCTGTTTTCAACAGTTATATAGCCAGCAATTATCATCACAAGCAGAAGTAAGTGTTATATCCATTGGCCCTGGAACCTCTTTAAACGATGCGTTCGGACATAATATATTCCGAATTCGCGATCGTGCTAACAATTTAGACGTAGGCTATGACTATGGCCGCTTTCCATTTAACGAACCAGGTTTTTATTTAAATTTCGCCCAAGGAAAACTCAACTATTCCATCGGAAAAAGCAAGTACAAGGATCTTGAGGGCTTTTATATTTGGCAAAACAGAACCATTACCGAGCAAGTTTTAAATTTGACGTTAGAAGAAAAACAAGCCATACTTAATTTCTTGGTTAATAATTATAAACCAGAAAATCGCGACTATTTATACGATTTCTTTTTTGATAATTGTGCAACAAAAATGAAAGACGTTCTGCAGGACGTCCTTAACAACAATATCATCTTTCACGAACCTAAAAACTTTAAACCGCAAACTTTTAGACACCTCATTCGCGGTAAAGTACCAGCAAATTCATGGGGAAGTGTGGGTATTGATCTGGCATTAGGCTCTGTAATAGACCAACAAGCTACCCTCGAAGAGCACATGTTTTTACCGGCCTATATCCAAACATTTTTTAGTGAAGCAACTATTGGAGAGAGAAAACTGGTAAAACGTGAAAAAACCGTATACCAGGAAAAACCAAATCCGTCAAGCACCGATTTTTTATGGAGTCCCTTGGTTATTTTTAGCATCATAAGCTTAATAATGTTGGGTATAACCTATTCGGATTATAAAAAACAAACTAGAAATAAAATTTTAGATGTTACCCTACTCCTTGTAACAACGCTATTGGGAATTCTTATATTACTGTTGTGGTTTGCAACAGACCACCAAACTGCGGCTTATAATTACAATCTATTATGGGCATTTCCTTTAAACGGATTACTCCTTTGGCAGATTGCAAAAAAACAACCGAAAACATGGATTATCCCGTTTATGAAGTTTCTGGTAATTATGGGCGTTTTAATGGCTTTTCATTGGACAATTGGTGTTCAGGAATTCGCACCCGCGCTTATCCCGTTTTTTATCGCATTACTGCTTCGTTATATATACCTCATTAGCTATTTTAAAAAGCAATTAGAGTCTTAAAAAGCTTTGAAAATCTGAAACTTTTCACTTTTCACTTTTCACTGGTCACTTTTCACTTTTCACTTTTCACTCATAACTTAAAAAACCTACTGCCCCCTAAAATAAAGCATGGTTCCAACCGTTTTAACCATCACGTTGAAATCTAGAAAAAAACTGCGGTGTTTAATATAGTACAAATCATATTGAAGCTTCAACAAGCTATCTTCAACCGTATTCCCATACCGAACATTCACTTGCGCCCAACCCGTTAAACCTGGTTTTACAATATGCCGTGTTTCATAAAAAGGAATAACTGCCGATAATTCCTTAACAAAATAAGGCCGTTCAGGTCTAGGACCAATTAAACTCATATCCCCCTTTAAAATATTGATAAACTGGGGGATTTCATCCACACGCGACCGCCTTAAAAAGGTGCCAAAAGGGGTAATACGGCAATCATCTTTAACCGCCCAAACAGCGCCGCCCGCTTCGGCATTGGTAACCATGGTTCGGAATTTAATAATCTGAAATAATTTGCCATTTTTACCAACCCGTTCTTGAAAATAAAATAAAGGACCCCGGTTCCCAATCAAATTGATTACCAATACAAAAGGCACAATAAAAACACCTAGTAAAACACCTATAAAGGCCAGAAATAAATCAAACGCCCGATGAAAAAACAAATACAACTTATTGTGGTTACTCCTACTAAACGGAAAATACTTATAAAAGTCTTTCCCTACAAACTGTACAGGTACCCTATAGGTCATATCCTCATAAACTTGGGTATATTCCTTAATGGGGAAACCCCGTTCTAATAGCGTAATTAAATCGTAATAAATGTCCGAAGTAATGGTTTCAGCATTATAGCTAGCTACGACAATTTCTGAAATAGACTGTTCTTGAATCACCTGATGCAAAGCCTCTGGTGGATACTCAATAATATCTTTAAATTTTACGGTGTCCAAAGCCACCTGCTCACAATTAATATAACCTACAATCTTATAATTCGGGTCCGCGTCTTTAAAAGCGTCAACAATGGTTTCAATATTGGAAGTTTCACCAACAATAAGAACTTTTTTATAAAAACGTGGTGAGGTTATAAAAGTAACATATATTAAACGCCAAAGACTTAAAGCAACAATGATGGCGAGATAAAAATAAACAATCTGTAACCGGTTAGAAGGTAATAAGGGCGTAAAAAAGGGTGTTAATAAATAGAATAGAACGGTAACCGAGGCCGTTAAAATAATATTGGCAAATACAATATGAGGTTTACTGGCCTTCTGCAAATCATACAGTTCAAATATAGTTCCAAAAATGGTAATATAAATGATTAATACCCCAACCCACGTCCAATTTTCGGGTGTAATAGTAAAATAATCAAAATGAAACCAATCACTCACAAAGTATAAGGAAAGCAGGATACTTATAATATCAACAAGACGCAATAGCAACTTACGTTCCGAAATATTAAAGTGAATAGCCTGTTTTCCCATGAGTGTATTAATAGCTTTGTAAAGATAATAAGTTCACCAAACCCTGCAAGTTTATTTACAATTTGTAGTTTTAAGTTTACGAACAGAACCCGGGCATTCAAGTTAAAATAACAAAGCCCACACCTAAATACCTGCTAATCCCCAACCGCAACAATCTCCAACCCCAATTTTCAACTATTCACTTTTCACGCTTCACGCTTCCCTCTTAACTTGTCACTTTTCACTTTTCAGTTGTCACTTTTCATTATTCACTTTTCACTTTTCACTTAATGCCTAATGCGAATTTCTCACCTCCAACTACAAACCATACCTGCCTATCCAAGAAAGGACCCAAAAACCTTGGCCGCCTGCCGATGGGAGGAACGAGGAACCTTGAACTCAAAACTGCCAATCCAACCTAATTATGAAGCTAAAAAGAATGTAATAAAACTGACAAACGGCCTACGTTTCGTTTCCGTAGTAAAACAAATAAAAGCCGCAGTAAGGACAGCGGAGGATGGCCTAGCGCAGCGGTTGCCATCCGCAGGCAAAGGCTTTTATGCAGTTTTCAAGCAAACGAAAATCAGCCTAGCGTTTTTTGTTTCTTTTTTAGGCAATGTAAAAAAGAAAAGAAAAGCAGAAAACTCAATTTCTACAGCTAAATACCCCTTTGGAATATGGAATTTATAGAAAACCTTAAAATGCTTAACAAATATGAAATAGGTGAAAAGAATGTAATAAAACTGACAAACGGCCTACATTTCGTTTCCGTAGCAAAACAAATAAAAGCCGCAGTAAGGACAGCGGAGGATGGCCTAGCGCAGCGGTTGCCATCCGTAGGCAAAGGCTTTTATGCAGTTTTCAAGTAAACGAAAATCAGCCTAGATTTTCATTCTTCGATAAATCCTAAACCCAACCGTTTTCAGAAATAGCAAGCTACAAAATAAACAAAACCATCAAGTAACAAGGGAGTTATGACCAAAATGTAATTAACATTCCGAAATAATCTTAAGAAAAAAGCTTGCGTTACGCAGGAAAGTGCGGAGCATTCACGAATACCTAAAAATAAAGTAACGTGCATGAGTAATTTCCTTTAAACGGTTTTGATTTCCTGCCTGCCGGCAGGCAGGTTTGGGTAGCCTGTCCAGAGCAAAGCGCAGGATCTGCATCAAGGCAACTGCGCAGCACATCATGAGTACCATAATAAAAATAGATACGAACGAATAAAATGAACAAAACATTGTTAACAATCTAAATCTATAAACAAGAAACAAAGGTAATTTAAAAAGGAATGAATGAATAACCACAAAGCACATCATGAGCACCACTAGAAAATAAGCCATAGTAAAATTTGAAAAAAAATGTAATAAAACTGGCAAACGGCCTACGTTTCGTTTCCGTAGCAAAACAAACAAAAGCCGCAGTAAGGACAGCGGAGGATGGCCTAGCGCAGCGGTTGCCATCCGCAGGCAAAGGCTTTTATGCAGTTTTCAAGCAAACGAAAATCAGCCTAGCGTTTTTTGTTTCTTTTTTAGGCAATGTAAAAAAGAAAAGAAAAGCAGAAAACTCAATTTCTACAGCTAAATACCCCTTTGGAATATGGAATTTATTGAAAACCTTAAAATGCTTAACAAATATGAAATAGGTGAAAAGTATGTAATAAAACTGACAAACGGCCTACGTTTCGTTTCCGTAGCAAAATAAATAAAAGCTGCAGTAAGGACAGCGGAGGATGGCCTAGCGCAGCGGTTGCCATCCGCAGGCAAAGGCTTTTATGCAGTTTTCAAGCAAACGAAAATCAGCCTAGATTTTCCTGCCTGCCGGCAGGCAGGTTTGGGTAGCCTGTCCAGAGCAAAGCGCAGGATCTTTATCAATGAAAAAAATGAACAAAACATTATAAATAATGCAACTCTAAAAAGTTATAAATCAAAGTAATTTTACAATCCAAGTTAACTTAAAGTAAAAAGCAAACGTCACGCAGGAAAATGCGGAGCATTCACGAATACCTAAAAATAAAGTAACGTGCATGAGTAATTTCCTAAAAACGGTTTTGATTTCCTGCCTGCCGGCAGGCAGGTTTGGGTAGCCTGTCCAGAGCAAAGCGTAGGATCTGCATCAAGGCAACTGCGCAGCACATCATGAGTACCATAATAAAAATAGATACGAACGAATAAAATGAACAAAACCTAATAAACTATCCAAAAACAAACAGGTGCGGTGAGTACAAAAAATAAACATTAAAACGGTTTTGATTGCTTGCTTCACAAAGAAAGGAACCAGAAACCTGAAACTTTGAATTTCAAACACCTAAACCCAATCGTTTTAAGAAATAGCAAGCTACAAAATAAACAAAACCATCAAGTAACAAGGGAGTTATGACCAAAATGTAATCAACATTCCGAAATAATCTTAAGAAAAAAGCTTGCGTCACGCAGTGATTTCCTTTAAACGGTTTTGATTTTTTGGTTCGTTTTGCATCAAGGCAACTGCGCAGCACATCATGAGTACCATAATAAAAATAGATACGAACGAATAAAATGAACAAAACCGAATTAACTATCCAAAAATAAACAGGTGCGGTGAGTACAAAAAATAAACATTAAAACGGTTTTAATTGCTTGCTTCACAAAGAAAGGAACCAGAAACCTGAAACTGTGAGTCTCAAATACCTAAACCCAATCGTTTTAAGAAATAGAGAGCTACCAAGCTATCGTAAAACTTCCAAATCAAGGGAGTTAAGAACCAAAGTAATTTTACAATCCAAGTTAACTTAAAGAAAAAAGCGAACGTCACGCAGTGATTTCCTTTAAACGGTTTTGATCTTTTGGTTCGTTTTGCATCAAGGCAAAATGAACAAATTATTATAAATAATGCAACTCTAAAAAGTTGTAAATCAAAGTAAGTTAACAATCTAAATTAGCATAAATAAAAAGCTTGCGTCACGCAGCGTTCGGCAAAGCACATCATTAACATGTGGAATTTTAACCTTGAAACTTTGAATTTCAAACACTTTCGCCACGCCATGCCTTCGCAAAAAAAACAACATCTCAAGGCATCACCTCAAAATGGCAAACCACTTCTCCTTAACAACCTCCCAATCAAAACCTTCAACCATAGCACGAGCACGTTCCGTCATAGCACCAGTCGCATTAGTATCAGATACCAATTGGACAATAGCAGTTTCAAAAGCATCAGCATCATCAGGCCCCACTAACAAACCTGTTTCTTCATGGGTAATTAAATAGGGTAAACCACCAACATCAGTAGAAACCACTGGCAAACCAAGAGCCATGGCCTCAATAACACTCACCGGCATATTATCAAAATGGGTGGTATTTATAAATACATTATAATCATGGGCCAAAGCCAACCAATCAGCTTTAGGTAATTTCCCAGTAAACCGCACGGATACAGCCAAGTCAGCGGCCAGTTGTTGAGCGGCCTGTAAACTCCCATCTCCAGTATCGGGACCTACCATACATAATTCACAGGCATAACCGGCATCTTGTAAACGTTTTAATACCCTAACAGCCAATGACGGATTATAAATGTTTGAAAAGGACCGCACCCAAAGCAGTCGAATGCTTCTATATGTTTTGCGTTCATACCGATACTGGTCAATAGAAAGACTATTCGGAATAAAAACCACAGGCGCATATCCTGGCTTATCAAAAGCTTCCTCTAAATATTTTGAGGGGGAAACCAAACGCTGCGCGTGTTTAAAAATCAGGCGACTCCTTAAAGGGGAGCGCTCTAAACGTTTCGGAAGTTCACCACCATGAAGTATGGGTATATAAGGCAATCGCAACAAGCGACAAAGTTGACTCACCAAAAGTGCATAGTAAAAATTAGTGGTACTATAAGTATCAATAAGCACCACATCAACACCTTTGGCATAGCGACAAACAGAATAAAGCATAGCCCACATTCGCAACAACTTGTTGGGCTTGGAAGACGCATAAAACACCGTATAGCCTGCCGTTTCAAGCAAGGGCCCTAAAACCGAGATAGCAGATATATTAGTCTGCTGGGTTTTTAAGTGGTTTCCTATGTATAGGACGTTTGTCATGTGTTACATTTAAAAGGGCTAATCCATAAATAAAAGCAGGCATAGCAATCCGCATGGACATATGATTAATAGTTAAAAACCAAAAGGCCAAAAAGGCAAAAAAATAATAATTACCCCTGTTTTTGGCACGCATCTCAAACGGTTTAAAAATCAGGATTAATAGGATGATAACCCCAAAAAGACCGTGCTCGGCTAATGTACGACTAATCTCACTATGTGAGGTAACACCTTGCCCGTCATCCTCAATCCGCTGATCCTTGGCGCGGCTGGAACCAATGCCCCAAAATGGACTACTTATAAAACCTGCTAACTCACCCTCAAATAATTCGGCACGCCCTGTGGTTAAGGAACCCTTATCCCGGCCTAAATGGTCCTTATTCGCATAACGTAAATTCACCAAACCGTCCGTCTGATTAATACTGACAAACCAGGTCATCACCAAACTGATGCAAAACAAACCAAATATAGCGATGACCTCATTTCGTTTTTTCGCGCGAGAATGCCGATAATAATAAAACAAAAATATTAATATGGCCATGATGGCAGCTATCACACCACCTCGGCTCATGGTTGTGATAGCCCGAAAAGTTATTAAGCCCAAAACCGTCGCATTCAAAATTTTCAACCCCAAACTAGGCGATTTTGTAAACAACCGCACCGCCATTAAAAACATCCCCAATCCCAAGGCGGCCGAAACCTGATTAGCACCCCAACCTCCAGAGGCCGCTCGGTTAGAAGCCGTACTGGTTAATACATCCCGTAAATTAGGCGTATAAAAATACAAATAAGCCGTATGGGCTATAATGGGCAAAACCATAAACAGCATAATTTGGGACATTTGGCTGTAACTTACCCGCTTATCATAGCAAAATAGGGCTGCCAAACCCAAACATACCGGGCCACTCAATACAAAGGCAATATTGGTTCTAAAGTTCGCATCAAAACTCAACGTGGTTGAGGCCACAAAAATGGAGGGAACCAAAAACATCAAATAAATAAAGTAGGGATAACCTTTACCAGATATGCCCTTATAAAACATACCTATCAATACAAATACAATCACCATGTATTTACCCGCTTCGTAGGAAATAGCACCTTTAGTCGTTCTAAAAAACACCTCCGCACCTACAAAATAGGCACAGGCTTTTAAAACCTCATAAGTTCTAGAGCGTTCTGCTGAATTTATAATACGATACAAGAAATAAAAAACAGCACCAAAAAAGTACAGCTTGGCAATACTCTCATTAAAGTAAATTAAAATCCCTAAAGCGGCGTGGAAACCAATGGCGCTGATATAGGTAATATTGGTTTTCAAAGTAGTTTATATAAGTTTTTTACATGTTTAGGCGCTGCAAGATACTATAAAATTGATTAGTCACAGAAAATGAAATCAAGAAACCAGCACCTAAACAAATATCTTTTTATAATCATCTATTGGAAACTTATAATGATAACTCTTCCCAAACAAGTACACCATAAAATGAATCATAAAAACAGGCACATAAGGTCGGGCCAATTTCAAATACCGGTCGTATGTTTTGTTTCTATAGTCACATATTAAAAACGGAACAATATCAGGGCTTAAATAATTCTTTGTAACCTGCTTTAAGCTAATATGCTGGTCTGGAAGAAAGGAATCATAGGCAACCGCTTGTCCAGAGCGTGATAAATCATACACTTCCATAACGGATAGCGGTACCCCCTTATTGTTAAAAAAGAAAACACCCCAAGACGGATCAACCAACAACCACTTGTCCAACTCCCGAATATAAACCTCGTTAAAGGAATGACCACCATTAGCCCGATTAAAAGGCGCACTCGTGGTTCCCCATTCCCGGACCTGAATATCATTAATCACACAAAAATTATTAAAAACCTGTGCCATATCACTACACACACCACCAGCACCATACAACAAGGTTTCCAAAGCCTTGTCAGACGGTTCACTCAATCCTGGACCAACGGTAGTATGTTCAGACAACCATAAAACCAACTGTTTTACCAACGCCAAATCCGTCTCAGGCTTGCCAGTTTTAAATATCTCGGAATTAATGCGTGTATATAAATCGGGGATATCAGCTTTCCCGTTAAGCGCATTATAACTACACGAATCAATTACCGCCTCATTGGCGTTTTTTGATAGCAGTCGAAATCGCGTAACATATAAAAAAGGGTGCCGTTTAAGCGTCCAATGTAGTTTTTTAAATACCATTAACTAGGTGAGCGATAATTAGTTTGGTTTAAAAATATCATTTTTTTTTTAATAGACAGCTATTATTAAAAAAAATGCACACTTATAAAATGGCTTTCACTAAACGCTGATTATAAAACGAATAGCTAAACCGCGTCATAGCCTCCAAGGAATGGGCCTTTAACCGGTCAAATTCATCAGGATCTAATTCCAAAACTTGTTTAAAACAAGCCGTCAAAGAAGGCACGTCCAAATCAGCCATTAAAAACCCATTAAGTCCATTTTGGATGTAGTGACTGATGGAAGATACATCAGAAACAATCGGGATACAGCCAAAATTCATAGCTTCGGCTATCACTTTCGGAAACCCTTCAGAGGCAGAGGGCAATACAATTACGTGGCAACGCGTATAAATAGCATGAACGGCATCTCGGGACACAAAGCCATGAAACCTAACGGGGAGTTGTAACTCCTTAACCCTTGCTTCATAATAGGATTGCCGCACACCAGACCCAACCACATGAATGGTTCCAATAGGCTCACGAAATTCCGCTGCCAACCCATGCACGGTTTCCAATAACAAATCCAGACCCTTAGCAGCTTCTAAACGCCCTACAAAACAAAAATCAATAGGATATTCCAAACGTTTTTGTTGAATAACGGCTTGCCCGTCAATAATATTCTGTTCGGTCAAACACGGGTTTTCAAAGCTCAAACACTGTTTAGGTTGGTCATCCCAAAAACCATTAATAGTAACGGGTCGCGATTGTCGCGCCAACAACCATTTTTGAAAGCGGTAAGCTAAAGGTGCCTGGGCTTGTTTCCAATTTCCAGCGTATTTAAACCAACCTTTTTTAGAAGAAAATATTAGGAGGTAGGGAATAACATAAACCCCAATGCCCGTAGGGGCACGAAATTGAAAATAATCAGAAGCCTGCAAAGCCTTTCGCACAGTCAATAAAATGTTAGGAGCTTGAAAAATTACATGTAATTTGGCACCCCAAGTGGTACCACCAACCGCTGGTAAAGCTATAAATTCAATCCGATCAGATACATAAGCTAACGCACTGGGTGGCGCGGCAACATCATGAAGCATAGCCACATGAATAATCCGGTCAAAAACAGCCAAAAGCTCATTAATTTCGGTTACAGTAGAACCTAATCCAACAAGGCTACCATCCGCTTGCCGATAATGTTCTGTATGGGATATAATGGTTAGGGTGCTCATGAAACAAAGGCTATATATCGTTTAATAATCTGGTTCCAGTCGTGCTGCTCGGCCCATGCACGAGCCTGTTTTTTATACGGCGCGGGCCCTGCTAAAACACAGGAAATATAACGGTTAAAAGCGGATGCATCCCTACGGTCCACTAAAAAACCAGAAACACCATCGTGAATGGCATCTTCAATCCCACAGTTTTTGGAACCAATAGCGGGAACTCCTAAAGCATTAGCTTCCAAAATAGCAATCCCAAAGCCTTCCACATCGCCCGTGGAACTTTCCGTACTCAACATAACAAACACATCCGTTGCTTGTAAAACACTTTGCAAGGCAGCATCGGATAGCGCGCCATGAAATATAACATGGTTTGCCACACCCAATACGCTTGCCGTCTTCATAAAGCGGTCTGCTTCACTCGGAATACCTACACAATGATACTGCGCATCAGGATAGTCTTTCAATACCTCGGGTAATAATTTTATAACTTCTAACTGACCTTTTCGGGAACTAACCCGGCCAACCGTAGTTAAAACGGGATACCCCTTCAAATCGGCCTTCTTACCGTGTGCTAAAGGCCATTTTTCCAAATCAATCCCATTAGGAATAACGCTAACGGTCAAGTTTAAGTCAGCCACCAAGCCTTTGGTATAGTGCGACACGGCAACCACCCTTTCAAATTGCTTTAAGGAAATGGCAATAGATTGTTTCAATCCAGCCGATTTAAAATTAACCTCACTCCCATGAATCACCGCCAGCTTCTCGCGTTTATAAAACAAGGAGCAAAAGGCCACATTCCACAACGAAAACTTACCGGTAGCTATCACATAGTCGGAATTTTTAAAACCGGAAAGCGTTTTCACCACCCGATTAAAATACATTAAAAACCGAGGCCTTTGTATAGCAATTCGCGTCACGGCAAAAGGCAATGCCGCATCAAAAGCTACCTCCTCCCTATTCATAACCGCACGCTGATCTGCAATAACCCGAACATCATAATGGTTCTTGGTCAAATACAAAGCCAAATAATACGCATGATTCCCTATACCACCCGGTTGTGGCGGAAATTCAGAAGTAACAATAAGAATGCGCTTTATTGTCAAGGTAGTTTTTGTTATTAATTATTCTATTTTAAATTTTATGAGTATTTATTCACCTTCATTTTCGATTTCATACGCAACTGTAACAAGGACTAATCATTCATTATTCATTATCCCTTTGTCATTGCGAGGACGCAGGACGCGGCAAATGCGAAGCATTCACGAACACTAATTTTTTAAAATAGTATGCGTGAGGAATCTCATAATTACAACTTTGCGCCTCTGCGAGAACTTAATTATCACTTGCGACTGCAACTGCGACTAAACCTTAATCATTAATTATTCACTTGTCACTTGTCACTTGTCACTTTTCACTTTTCACTTGTCACTTGCCACTTTTCACTTGTCACTTGTCACTTGTCACTTGTCACTTGTCACGCTTCACTTGTCACTCTTCACTCTTCACTTGTCACGCTTCACTTTTCACTCTTCACGCTTCACTTGTCACTTGTCACTTTTCACTTGTCACTTGTCACTTTTCACTTGTCACTTTTCACTTGTCACTTTTCACTTTTCACTTGTCACTTTTCACTCTTCACTCTTCACTTTTCAATTCTCCAATCAAACTCCCATTCGCCAACTTCCTACTCGCCAATTGCCAAGAACTAAAAACCTGAACCAAAACCACAGGAAGCAGCAACAAACTTATAAAAATACCAAAAACCAATAACAACCGGTTGGTCTTAAATTGATAAGGCAATATCGAAGTGGGTATGGTACGCCACAAAGCCCATCGTGCCGCCGAATTCCCATAGTATTTTCTAAAATAATACAACACACTAGGTATGGGTCTAGGCGCAAAAAAGGTAGAAGGTCTAAAAGCATCCCAACTGCCCATCTCGCGCAAGCCACCTGTTCCAGCTTTTACATCAATACAACTCGCATAGGGGTTCGAAATGCTGCGAATGCCCGCTAAATAAACCCGTGCGCCAAACTCCCCATCACCCATACGCTGTTTTTCAAACTGCCTATCAAACAAACCTACCTGCTCAAAAACCGACCGATACAATAGGGCATTACCCGTAGCAAACTGGGTAGCCATAGCAAAAAAGGAACGGTCTTTTGGAATCCCCTGCCCTTCCGGATAAAAAACACCGGCAGACACCTGTGCTCCAAAAAAATCAAGACCGCGTAAATGACTGGAAAGCCAATCGGATGGAATCCGTACATCGTCTTCTGATAAAGCAATCAAATTGCCTTTCGCGGCTTGTATAGCGGTATTTCGCGCCAGCCATAAGGCCTTTTCTTCTTGGCGTATGACACGAATGGACAAATTAAAAGACTTATAAAATTCGGGCTGAAAGGGCTCGGATTGGTCCACAATTAGAAGTTCAAAATGTGGATAATCCTGTTTTTCAAAATCTAATAGCACAGCTTTTAAATAGGAATACCGATTCAAAGTAGGAATCACCACACTCACCAATGGCTTTTGGGCCAAAAGTTCAGAGCTAAAGGTCTCCCAATCCGGATACGGAATAGGCGTTATGGCTGTAACGCGTTTAACAGACGAGGTTTGCAACCAAGCGCGAATCTCACGAATCGGATTATGAAAGCTAACAAGGCGCATTAACAAGACATAAAGTACCCATGCAGGATGAAACTGCTTACGAATAAAATGATAATTATCGCTTACAGAAACGCTTTCAAACCCGGTATAATGAGGTACATCACCAATAAATCCAGACTGTACCGCTTGCCAAGACAAATCATAATCTTGGGCATATTGAGAAGCGTAACCCCTATCTACCTGAAGCTGATGGATAACGGATACTGGTAAAGCATCTACGCGCGGAAAAGCGCTATAACCAGCATGCGATACCAATCGAAAATAATGCGTGGGTTGTAAATATGTTAGAAAATGGAATGGCATGCAAGTAAATTAAGAATAAAAGTCATCATGATGAAGGCATCGTTTGATTTAAAATAACGGTTTTAATTTGATTGTAAATAACATCTTTTTGAAACGTCGCGTCATATATCATTTTAAAATAATCGGATTTCAGACCATTGTTTACCATATAGGGTTCTAATTTATTAATTAATTCTGGAATGTCGTACGGATTAAAACTAAAGTCTTGAATTGGGAATTTTTCCGCATCAATAAAACCTAAAGCACCAAATGACTTTGAAACCAAAACAGGCCGCCCCAAGGCTATTGCTTCAATAAAAACCAATCCAAAAGCTTCGTGAAAACTTGGTAAAACCACGACATCCATAGCATCATAATACGCGACCATATCAGGAACATTTAACAATCCCATAAAAGACACTGTATCATTCAATTCTAATTCACCAACTAATCGCTCTAAATCCTGCTTATAAGGTCCATCCCCAGCAATATATAAATGAATAGTATTTTCATGACCTCTCTTTAACTCATAAATAGCTTTAATCACCGAGACATGGTTTTTATCGGCTAATAAACGTCCTGGGCAACCAATTTTTAGTACAGGTTCATGACTATTTATTGTTGTAAAATTAGAACGGTTGCGATAATCAGAAATATTAGTCCAAAAAGAAATACATTTAGTTTTTTGCTTTGGAACCTTATAGACTTCATGCATTTCGTTTTGTAATTGCATCGAATTAGCGAGAACCACATCGGCCAAATTTAAATAAAACGTTTTGTTAAGAATTTTCAACCAGTTAGGCTTTGTATGACCATAAGCTGTATGAAACCACGCAATATTGCGTTTTACTCCAAGTAACTTACCAAAAAGCAAAGCTGGATTGATATAGCTAAAATTGGAAATAATGACATCAGGTTTACACTTTTTAATAATGCTAAATATAGATTTATAATTATGATAATATCCAGCCCGTTTGTCTCCATAAACATGAATGCCTTTTTGAAAAAAGAAATCCCGTTTGTTCTTCAAATAAAAATTATCTACCTCATATCCGTCTTGACAGAGTTTTTCCGACAACTCTTGAAAAAAACTAGAAAGCAGCCCTTGATTATGTGTATAGAAGATTAAAATTTTCATTGGATTGAAGTATCATTCATTCGCTGTATACCCTTTTAGTTCATTTTTCATTTTTCTATAAAAGTATGGTGCTCTAAAATAATGCCTGATTCCCTTAGCTAACGCTGCCGTAAAGTTGTCTTCATAGGGTGTTCCAAAACCTGCATTGACACCTTTTACCCTTAACGGTCTTTTCAATTGTTTAAAAACACCATGGTAATTACAATATTTTAAAGCAGAATCCCATAAGGCCATCTCAATAGAGTATTTAATGTTTATTGCCTGTCCAACACTTTTTAAGTAAGGAAAAAAGTCTTTAGTAAAAAAGAAACAACGAGCATCCATTTTATTCAGTTTATAAATATTACTTGAGAATAAACATCTATATTGTTCTACTCGCGATAAAAAATTTGAGGTTAACTCCATAATATTTAAAATTTTTAATCTGCCCGTAATTTTAATAATAGAATTAGATTCATTGATGAATTTTGAATGATCCATTGCATAATTAATAATTTCAAGTTCTTTAGCTCCTTTTCCTTTGTCTGGCATTGATGGTTGTGATGAAAATGTTAAAAACTCTAATCTATTTTTATAAGCTATTTCTTCAAATTCATCAGCCAATAGTACACCAGAATTTTCAACAAAAACTATTTTTAAATTGGTTTGGGTTAAATAATAACTAATTGCCTCAACATATTGCTCTCTTCTAATATCTGGATCTTTTAATGCTAAAGTTGCAAAAGTATTTGGTTTTACTGTGCCTGTCATTAATAGAACAACATTCTCATTTGAATTACTTATTATATTTTTCATTTTTGCAAGCTTAAAAAAAAGTTAAAATCCCTATCTATAGCAACTGAATTTTCGTAAAAATTTAAGAATCTTTTATAACCATTTGCACATATCGTGTTCCTAAATTGGGGTTCAGTAATAACCCGAGCCAATTGATTTTCTAAATCGACTGAATTTCCTGTTTCAAATAACAAACCAGTCTTTTCATGATGAATAATCTCCTTAATCCCAGTATTATCAGCACCTATAACGCAAGTTCCTACACTCATAGCCTCAATAACGGTATAACCAAAGGCTTCCGAATAACTGGGTATTATTGTACAATATGATTCTTTATAAGCCCTTAATACAGTTTCCTTATCCTTTACACCCAGAAAAGTCACATAGTCAGAAATACCTAATGAATGTGTTTGACTTATTAACTCTTGCAAAATTTCTCCTTGCCCTATAATGTCCAATCGCAGATTTGGAAACTTATTTAACAACTTTGAAAACGCCCAAATCAAGACATCTACACCTTTACTCGGATGTAGGCGACCTACATAAAGTAATTTTAGTTTATCCGTTGATACCTCTTTTAATAAGAGCCCATAATCTTTAACCGAATTAGGAAGTACAAAAACCTTGTTTTCTGGTATATTAAAAAAATCGACTATATCCTTTCTAGTAGCATTAGAATTTGCAATGACATTCGTCGCTAATTTATAGATTAATGACTTCCGAAACACTTTATAAGATTTTTGTTCATATTGAGAACTTAATGTACGTATCCAAGCTACTCTGTTCGGTACACGAAGTAACCAGCCAACTATTAAAAAGACATTAACAAAGCTGAACATGGATATCATTAATGTGGGCTTATGCTTTTGCACTAATTTATAGAGAAACCAAAAGTCCTTTGCAGTTACTGGATGTTTAGTAGGCCACTTTAAAACAATTATATTGTCTCGTAAACTAACTTTCGTATTCCTGATTTTGCCCGTTATAACTACAACTTGCTGCCTTTCGGATAGCTTATTACTTAAAGTAATAAAATAATCAGAAGTGGAATTGTCCATTATATTAAAAGTGAGAAATACCATTCAACTGTTACTTTATGATAATTTAATAATTGTTTTTAATCTGATCGCTGATTATTCTTAATTAAATTGGATTTTTCATCATTATCTCCTTTATATATAAATACCAAATTATGATAAAAATGCATTGAGATTATTTTTTTATCAAAATAAGTTTGTTCATAATTTTTAATGATAAACTCTTGATTATTTAAGCAGTCTGTTAAACTCTTGAAATAGTTAAGCATAGTTTTTGAATCGTTTAAATCCAAACTGTTACCTCCATAATCTTCCCAGTATGATGTTTGCGTATCTTCTATTACATAAACTCCGCCATCATTTAACTTTGGAAATAAAATTTTAAAAGTTTCAATTACATGCTCATTTATATGGCTTCCATCATCAATTATTATATCTAATCCACCAATTTCTTTAGTAATACTATTTAAAAATTCTTGATCTACTTGACTGCCTTGAAATATCTTAATTCGTCTTTCTTGTAATTGTCTTTTATCATAAATGTCGAAGCTATTAATTTTACCTAATGGAAAATATTTTTTCCACATTCTTAACGAATTACCACCAACATTAGGATTATCATAACCACCCACACCAATTTCTAACAAATTAATGCGCTTATATCTAAATCTACTTAAATGAGTCATGTAGTGTTGTGTATAAAAATGGCGTCCTACTTTGTCTGTTTTATAAATAGCGCCCAATTTATTTAAATTGCCTCCATAACCCATAGATCGAATGCTATTATAAACATCTCGCAACTTGCGCATACTTGAAGCCGACAAATAATTTCTGATATATTCCTTAATCATATTTAATAAAGTTATTACTGCTTTTGTTCCGAATTAAAAATAGTTAATAGATTTTCACTAGAAATTTGCATTATTTATAAGCCACAGCAACCAAATGAGCCGTATGTTCCTTACGCGTTTCCACGCCTTTAGATTGGAATCTATTAACAACAGTCCCCAATAAGGATTTCATAATCCGAACCGGATTGCTACTTTTTAAACTTTGTAGGCTCCAAACACGATACTTACCCGTACTAACGGCATAGTGCACATCAACAGTCTCAAAATATAGGGACAGTAAATCTTGCAACTCTTGTCGCGTATAATGCCGCACATGATCTGGGTTTTTCCCAGGGCCTTCATTTTTAATAAAATCACCATTCGGGGTTGTAAAATAAGCCCAACCGCCTTTTTTTATCACTTGAGCTATATGCTTCACAAATAAGTCATCGGCTTCCACATGCTCAATCACTTCAATACTCACCACAGCATCATAAGAATAATCTGGCAAGGTGGACTGTGTCATATCCTGAATAATAACATCTGTTATATTGGAGCGTTTCTTCTGAATGGTTGTTAATATAGAATCCGTAAAACCTAAATTCAAAGCCTCTTTCGTTCCGGCTTCTTGCGGCACATCTAACAAGGTAACAGCGGCTGGTAAATTAATGGTATAAGGCGATTTCCGCCCACCCACATCTAGAATCGATAGGGGTTTTCCGGTGGATACACCAGACTTTAAAAGCCGTTTAAGATCATTTCGAACGGTAACTAAATGAGTCGTCATGAGTGGAAACGTCAGCCAACGCATAAATTCGTACGAGGTCATGGGATATGTTTTTCGTTTAGATTACAATAATAAGTGTTATCTACAAGATTTCCACAAGGTTTCGTAAAAAGCTCTAAATTTTTAAAAATCTAAATTAACAAAAACAAGATTATCAGAGTCCTAAATAATGTTTCTCATACCTTAAACGCATACGGTTTTAGATAAATTACAGGTTCTTAATCCTTTAAGCAGTGTGCTTAATAGCTACAAAATTTAGCCTATCCAAGAGGTATCCTAACCTCCGTATGCCGAGTGAAAGGTTTAAAATACAAACGAAAATAAGCCTAGCATTTCCTGCCTGCAAAAGGAAGGAACCAGAAACCAAAAACCTCGCCTGCCTGCCGTAGAAATTTACTCGAAACCTTGAATTTCTAATACCTAAACCCAATCGTTTTAAGAAATAGAGAGCTACCAAGCTATCGTAAAACTTCCAAATCAAGGGAGTTAAGAACCAAAGTAATTTCACAATCCAGGTTAACTTAAAGAAAAAAGCGAACGTCACGCAGGAAAATGCGGAGCATTCACGAATACCTAAAAATAAAATAACGTGCATGAGTAATTTCCTTTAAACGGTTTTGATTTCCTGCCTGCCGGCAGGCAGATTTGGGTAGCCTGTCCAGAGCAAAGCGCAGGATCTGCATCAAGGCAACTGCGCAGCACATCATGAGTACCATAATAAAAATAGATACGAACGAATAAAATGAACAAAACATTGTTAACTATCCAAAAATAAACAGGTGCGGTGAGTACAAAAAATAAACATTAAAACGGTTTTGATTGCTCGCCTCACAAAGAAAGGAACCAGAAACCTGAAACTTTGAATTTCAAATACCTAAACCCAATCGTTTTAAGAAATAGAGAGCTACTAAGCTATCGTAAAACTTCCAAATCAAGGGAGTTAAGAACCAAAGTAATTTCACAATCCAAGTTAACTTAAAGAAAAAAGCGAACGTCACGCAGTGATTTCCTTTAAACGGTTTTGATCTTTTGGTTCGTTTTGCATCAAGGCAAAATGAACAAATTATTATAAATAAATCAACTCTAAAAAGTTATAAATCAAAGTTTTACAATCCAAGTTAACTTAAAGAAAAAAGCGAACGTCACGCAGGAAAATGCGGAGCATTCACGAATACCTAAAAATAAAGTAACGTGCATGAGTAATTTCCTTTAAATGGTTTTGATTTCCTGCCGGCAGGCAGGTTTGGGTAGCCTGTCCAGAGCAAAGCGCAGGATCTGCATCAAGGCAACTGCGCAGCACATCATGAGTACCATAATAAAAATAGATACGAACGAATAAAATGAACAAAACATTGTTAACTATCCAAAAATAAACAGGTGCGGTGAGTACAAAAAATAAACATTAAAACGGTTTTGATTGCTCGCCTCACAAAGAAAGGAACCAGAAACCTGAAACTTTGAATTTCAAATACCTAAACCCAATCGTTTTAAGAAATAGAGAGCTACTAAGCTATCGTAAAACTTCCAAATCAAGGGAGTTAAGAACCAAAGTAATTTCACAATCCAAGTTAACTTAAAGAAAAAAGCGAACGTCACGCAGTGATTTCCTTTAAACGGTTTTGATCTTTTGGTTCGTTTTGCATCAAGGCCAAAATGAACAAATTATTATAAATAAATCAACTCTAAAAAGTTATAAATCAAAGTTTTACAATCCAAGTTAACTTAAAGAAAAAAGCGAACGTCACGCAGGAAAATGCGGAGCATTCACGAATACCTAAAAATAAAGTAACGTGCATGAGTAATTTCCTTTAAATGGTTTTGATTTCCTGCCGGCAGGCAGGTTTGGGTAGCCTGTCCAGAGCAAAGCGCAGGATCTGCATCAAGGCAACTGCGCAGCACATCATGAGTACCATAATAAAAATAGATACGAACGAATAAAATGAACAAAACATTGTTAACTATCCAAAAATAAACAGGTGCGGTGAGTACAAAAAATAAACATTAAAACGGTTTTGATTGCTCGCCTCACAAAGAAAGGAACCAGAAACCTGAAACTTTGAATTTCAAATACCTAAACCCAATCGTTTTAAGAAATAGAGAGCTACTTAAGCTATCGTAAAACTTCCAAATCAAGGGAGTTAAGAACCAAAGTAATTTCACAATCCAAGTTAACTTAAAGAAAAAAGCGAACGTCACGCAGTGATTTCCTTTAAACGGTTTTGATCTTTTGGTTCGTTTTGCATCAAGGCAAAATGAACAAATTATTATAAATAAATCAACTCTAAAAAGTTATAAATCAAAGTTTTACAATCCAAGTTAACTTAAAGAAAAAAGCGAACGTCACGCAGGAAAATGCGGAGCATTCACGAATACCTAAAAATAAAGTAACGTGCATGAGTAATTTCCTTTAAACGGTTTTGATTTCCTGCCGTCAGGCAGGTTTGGGTAGCCTGTCCAGAGCAAAGCGCAGGATCTGTATCAAGACAACTGCGCAGCACATCATGAGTACCATAATAAAAATAGATACGAACGAATAAAATGAACAAAACATTGTTAACTATCCAAAAATAAACAGGTGCGGTGAGTACAAAAAATAAACATTAAAACGGTTTTGATTGCTCGCCTCACAAAGAAAGGAACCAGAAACCTGAAACTTTGAATTTCAAATACCTAAACCCAATCGTTTTAAGAAATAGAGAGCTACCAAGCTATCGTAAAACTTCCAAATCAAGGGAGTTAAGAACCAAAGTAATTTCACAATCCAAGTTAACTTAAAGAAAAAAGCGAACGTCACGCAGGAAAATGCGGAGCATTCACGAATACCTAAAAATAAAGTAACGTGAATGAGTAATTTCCTTTAAATGGTTTTGATTTCCTGCCTGCCGGCAGGCAGGTTTGGGTAGCCTGTCCAGAGCAAAGCGCAGGATCTGCATCAAGGCAACTGCGCAGCACATCATGAGTACCATAATAAAAATAGATACGAACGAATAAAATGAACAAAACATTGTTAACTATCCAAAAATAAACAGGTGCGGTGAGTACAAAAAATAAACATTAAAACGGTTTTGATTGCTTGCTTCACAAAGAAAGGAACCAGAAACCAGAAACTTTGAATTTCAAATACCTAAACCCAATCGTTTTAAGAAATAGAGAGCTACCAAGCTATCGTAAAACTTCCAAATCAAGGGAGTTAAGAACCAAAGTAATTTCACAATCCAAGTTAACTTAAAGAAAAAAGCGAACGTCACGCAGGAAAATGCGGAGCATTCACAAATACCTAAAAATAAAATAACGTGAATGAGTAATTTCCTAAAAACGGTTTTGATTTCCTGCCGGCAGGCAGGTTTGGGTAGCCTGTCCAGAGCAAAGCGCAGGATCTTTATCAATGAAAAAATAAGTGTTTTCACGCACACCTTAAAGCGTCATAAGAAGCAATGTGAGTAAAAAAGATAAGATGGATAAACTATAATATCTAAAATAGAAAATTATTATAATATTAGCTTTCTACCTATTATAAAACGCCAAAAATGCGGCTTGCTGTTTATGAAGATTAAATGCATCACGAACACGTCGTATGGCACGTGTTCTTATAACTTCTTTATCGACTGTGGAAAGCTCAATAACCTGTACCAATTGTTTGGCTAAAAGCTGGGGCTGTCGTTTAGGAACTACCCAGCCCGTTTCAGCATGCAACACGTTCTCTTGCAAACCTTCAGCATCACTAACCACACAAAGCAAACCCATTGCTTGAGCCTCTAATACGGCATTACAAAAACCTTCTTGAATACTGTATTGAATATAAATAGAGGCGTTTTCTAGTTGCCACTTAACCGCTTCTTGGGGTAGTTTTCCTGTAAATGAAATACAATCCAGTAAACCTAACTGATGTGCAGCAAAAACAAGACGCTCGCGTTCACTCCCAGCACCAATAATGGTATAATGAAAAGCAATACCCGCAGCCTTCAACAGCGCCAAGGCTTCCAGGGTGTATTCCAATCCTTTTTTCCAATGCAATCGTCCAACAGTAATTAACTGCAACACGGGATTAGCATTAGCCAATCCATGCCCTTTAAAAAACTGCGTATTAATAGCAGGTGTTATCACCTGAATATTACGAGGCAAAATAGTATAATCAACCAAAGTCTGTTTCATTTCTTCAGACAATACATGGTAACGCACGGCCTTTTTAAACAATAAATCATAACATCCCGGATGTTTCAAAGGCGACAAATACAAATCATAACCCCTAAAACTCACCGCCATTTTTGCGTCCATGGCTTGCGCCACATTTTCACGCGTAACAGCCAACATGCCAAATCCAAAATGAAGCCAATCCACATTCTGACTAAAAAAAAACTGATTCAAAATAAGTTGTCTAATATTAGCTTTTAAATGGATGCCATCGGCTTTATTTAAAGCAAACAATTTATAGCTTCTTCTAGGGTGCATAAAAAGTGCCTGTACAAGCGCTATAAAACTATACCATATGCGCGTCAAAAGACCACCTCCAAAATGAGGAGCGGCTACTACCTGACATCCAAAATCATAGTCGGTCGGATCTAAATAATCAACAAATAAAACAACCTCAAAACCCTTATCCTGTAATCCACTTATTTTATTTCTAAAAAAGGTTTCAGAATAGCGCGGCACCGTGGATAACACAAGACCAATACGTTTATTAAATGTCGTTCTTTCTCTCATATATAGTAAAAACCCATGGTTCTAAGTTTCATAATAGTTCCTATGTGCATTATAATATAGCAATTTTTCTATTTCAATGTCAACGCAACACCGCACAATTCACAACTCATCCCTACTCCCAACCTCAAAAATCAACACCTACCTGCCGTAGTCATTAGTCACTTTTAATTTTTCACTCGTCACTATTCACTTTTCACTTTTCACTTTTCACTTTTCACGCTTCACGCTTCACTTTTAACTTTTCACGCTTCACGCTTCACTTTTCACTGTTCACTATTCACTCTTCACGCTTCACTATTCACGCTTCACTTTTCACTCTTCAAACAATCCATGATAAAGCCCAATCATCCCTTGAACCATCTGTTCCTCACGATGATTAGTTTTTATAGCTTCCAAGCCATTCTCACGAATGCGTACGGTTTCGGTCTCGCTCAAATTGGCAATCTCAATAATTTTGGCTGCCATGGCCTGGGAATCCCGTATAGGAACCAAAAAACCCGTCTCACCATCATGAACAACCTCATCCATACCGCCACAATCCGTGCTTAAAACCAAGGTGCCTAAAGCCATAGCTTCCAATACCACATTGGCAATTCCTTCCTTAATACTAGGTAACAGCAATAAATCGGCCTGTGCTATAAGTTCTTGAACTTGAGGATAAGGTAGTGGATTTAATAAAGTCACCTGTTTGGACAGATGCAAGTCGTGAACCTGATAAGCCAGTTCAATATCTTTAGCGCCTCCAATTATAGTGTAATGAAAATCAACTTCTTGCGCTTGTAGTATTTTACAGGCATCTAATGCATAGCTATAGCCTTTTACCCAATGAGGCCGTCCTACGGAAATGATATCCAGTGGCTTATCA
Source organism: Bizionia sp. M204 (assembly GCF_023205095.1). Taxonomy (GTDB): domain Bacteria; phylum Bacteroidota; class Bacteroidia; order Flavobacteriales; family Flavobacteriaceae; genus Algorimicrobium; species Algorimicrobium hallyeonense. The sequence goes on from NZ_CP046242.1 coordinate 1,790,540, forward strand.
GGTAAACCCAAAAGCTCCGGTTTCTTGTCTATGCCTGTTTGAATTTCAGAAGCCGGTAATCCACTATATACAACAGTAATTTTGTTTTGGGCGGCACCATATTTTTGAGCTTCCAATCCAATAGCTCCAGATACCGCATGAAACCTATCAACTTTAGGAAAGTATGCCTGATACATAGCAGCTAAAGCGGCATCGGCTATCGGCGAATAATTAATATGGGCACCGCGCAGACTTAACACCAATTTCATACCAAAATCCTGAACCCAAATCCAATCCTTTAGGCCTTTGGCCCACTGCAAATGAAACACATCAGGCTGATACCATAGCACAGAATAATATTTGACTTTGGTATAAACATCAGTTTTCTGCTGCTGCTTTAAATAGGCATCCAACCGTTTTTTGTCACCACCTTTAAACAAGGTCAAGAGTATACCATAACGCATCAAATGCCAAAACTTGGATAGCCTATTCAATCGGTATCCCACCACCCTAACACGAGACGAATAGCTTGGTCGTTTACGTAAAATACCAAAAAGAATCACGGAATGCCCAGCATGAGCCACACCTGAAATCAGACGCTCTATAAAGGTAGTACTCGGTATTTCTCCAGAGTAAATAGCTATTTTTAAGGGGGTTTTCAACAAGTCATATTTTAAAATCTAAAGGTAAAAATCTTTACGAAACCAAACCCAACTATTTCAATTTTTAACCACAGGCAATAAACCCTAACTGTTTTTGGCTCCTCCCTTTAGTTAAAGGGAGGTGGCTAGATCGACCATAGGAGATCTAGACGGAGGGTTTGAAACATAAAAATCGATTAAACCTAAAAAAGAGTCCTGTAGAATATGTCAGCAATGGGACCATCTGCCGATTGAAGGAACCTTGCTTACCTACTAAAGAAAGAAACCATAAGCCCTAAAACCCCGCGAACATGTCCGCAAACCGCAAACTTACTGCCTGCCGACCCAATCGATTCACATGAAAATCATCATAAAAATACCGCGTATCCTTTAAAATATCAGAATGATTAATAACCGGAAACAAGGTAGTCCCCGTCGCCACAGCCAAGGTTTTATGAGGTGGTATATAAACCATTAAGGTCATGTCATATTTAGCACATAAATCCTGAATCTTTTTAAAATAGGGGTTTTTAAATTGGAGCGTTTTGGGGCGTCTAGAAACAATCAATTCCGAAACCTGAGTAGTAATAGGATAGCTGTAATTCCCATAAGCATCAAACCGATTGCGTTTTTGGGGTTCTACCAAACTAACCAACGATGGATAAAACAATTCCGCATTATAATAACCCACGCCAAGCATGGGGAACCACAAACTATTAGCGGCTAACCCAGCTGACCTGCCGGAAAAAGAGTCATAATAATCATAAACATAAGGGCGCGAAACATAAGGTAAAAAACGATAGTCATTGCCGCTTAACACATGGTCTATAACATCATAATCCAAGATACTGGCAGCTAATATACATACCGGCGTTTGCTTACCAGATGCCATAAAATGCTGAAGCATCAAATACTGACTAGATAAACTCGTATCATCCATAGATAAATTCAATCCATGCTTGCCTGAAACCGAATCAATGACCTGCGTATTAAGCGTTGTTAAACCCGTGCTAGAACCCAATATAATATAATCAAATGCAGAGCTTTCTATTTGCCGCTCCAAAAATGAGGGCTTGTAAAACGACCCTTGACGTAATGCCCATAAACTACCATATGAGATAGCCGAAGAAACCCCTATAAATAGTAGTAAAATAAAACCAATACGTTGTAGAAAAATACCCATTAAAATTGAAAATATATAAAGTCTACTGGATTCTTATAAACACCCATAAAAACAATTAATACCGCAATAAATATAACGTGAAAAGTAGACAATACCACCTCTTGTTTGTTTTTTTGCACGGTTCGAAACTCATAAAAAAGCAACACCAAAATGCCTAAAGCAGTAATAGCACTAAATAAAAGCGATTTGGAACTACTATAAAACAATTCTAACGATAGAGAATCAAATCGAACAAGATCTTCCAATAGCGTCCAAGCAATAGTCACGGTATCGGCTCTAAAAAAAATCCAAGCCAAACAAACAAATATAAAAGTAAGTAAAATACGAGGCGCTTCCCGAAGTCGCATGCGCGTACCATCTATATAATTCCGGTTTTTTCCACCAATTAGCAGTGGTAAAAACAAAAGGGCATGAATCCCACCCCAAATAATAAAGGTCCAATTGGCACCATGCCAAAAACCACTCACCAAAAACACAATAAACACATTCCGAATCTGGAACCACATCCGCCCTCTGGAACCGCCTAACGGAATATATAAATAATCCCGAAACCAAGTAGACAGAGAAATATGCCAACGCCTCCAAAATTCGGCGATATCCCTCGAAAAATAAGGAAATGAAAAGTTCGTCATTAAGTTGAACCCAAAAAGTCGCGCCACACCAATGGCAATATCAGAATAGCCTGAAAAATCACCATATATTTGAAAAGCAAATAAAACGGCTCCTAAAAACAGTTCTGCGGAACTATAGCCGCCAGAGCCATCAAAAATCTGATTCACAAAAAAGGCACAATTATCAGCCACTACCATTTTTTTAAACAAACCCCAAATAATAAGAGACACACCGCTTATGGCAAAGTCAGAATCAAAGACGCGTGGCTTGGAAAACTGGGGTAACAACTGCTTGGCGCGCTCAATTGGCCCCGCCACTAATTGCGGAAAAAAGGCCACGTACGTAGCAAATTGTACCATATTCTTGGTGGGCTCTAATTGCCTTCGGTACACATCAATGGTATAGCTCAAGGTTTGAAACGTATAAAAGCTAATCCCAACGGGTAAAATTATGGAGAGCGTTTCTACAGACAGGCTCACGCCTATACTGCCCCAAGCATCCACCCAACTGTCCACAAAAAAATTATAATATTTAAAAAACCCGAGCAGGCCTAAATTACAAATCAAACTAATCCCGAGTAATAGCTTCCGCTTTTGGGGTTTCTCCGCCTTTGCCAAACCCCGAGCCACCGTATAATCAACAAGCGTACTAAACACAATCAACCCTAAAAAACGCCAATCCCACCAGCCATAAAACACATAACTGGCTACTAACAATAACACATTCTGTGCAGACAACCAACGCTTAAATACAAACCAATACAGTATAAATACCAAGGGCAGAAAAATAGCGAAGTCTAAGGAGTTGAATAGCATAGGAAATTAGGAGTTGCGACCTTCGTATAAAGTCGATTTGAAAATAGCTAATATCCTATTAATGTGAGAGAGATCGTCGGCAGTTAACCTATCCTTTTTATAACCAGTGGTCACCAACGCACTTTCAGGATGTGTTTTAGATGAGGGCTGTTTATAGTATTTTTGTAGGTTAGCAACAGGTTCCAAATTAAAGCGGTCGCATAAACCATAAAACAGGTTAATATCTCTTGACAAATCCTCATAACGAACCACTTCCATGTCTCCCGTATATGGGGATGAAACTTCCAACGGAATCACATTTTCAATACACCATCGCAAAGTTAATATTTCAATAGGTAATAAGTCCTCGTGTTTTGTTATATCATAACCAAACTCGGTTTGAATCAAAGCGACTAATGAATCTTGCGCTACAAAATGTGATAAATCATACAACCAAGGGAATTTCACTTGCTGTTGCGAGCGAATAACATCATAGGGGTTTCTAATAATATGAATCACAGGTATGCCAAACACCTTATGTAAATAGGTAGCAGACAAATTGAACCGGACAAATTTAATAATAAACTGTTTCGGTACAAAAGGCCACAAATGCCGTTTCCACTTCCGATTGCTATTTTGGGCAATCCAATCACAATCAACTCGGTTTTTAAATACACGCCGTAAATAAGCATAGGCTGCTGCCGAATCAGATGGTTCTTTGAACCACCGATCACATAATAAATAACCGTTTTTAGTACGTGTTTCCTGTTCAGGTTCAAACAACATGCGGTACCGGTATGGTTGCGCCAAAGTTTCGCTTAACCAACTCGTACCGCTTCGGGCACTCCCAACAACTATAATATGTTTATTAAATCGCCCCATCTTTCAACAAAGTTTTATAGAGTTCTTCATGAGCGGTTATAAAGGCTTCCATCGTAAAATGTGCTTGACAATACACCCGTAAATCCTGCCCTATTTTAAACCGCGCTTCAACATCCATACATTTAATGGTATTAATTTTTAAAGATAAAGCTTCTGGATTTCCAGCCTCAAACAAAAGGTGTTTAAAATCACTTAACACAAAATTTATTCCGGTAATATCCGAACCAAGCACCGGAATGCCCATACTCATGGCTTCTACCAATGCCATAGGCATCCCCTCCTTTCGGCCTTCATCCAAAGTAGGAATCACATATAAATCAGCAGACTTAATATACGGGCGTACATCCAACTGCTTTCCAAGAAACTGAATCTGGTTCTGCAGCCCTAACGCATGCCCTAAAGCCATCATGTCACGACCATAATCATTGTCGCAATCCCCTAATATACTTAAGCGTATAGTCGAATCTTGAAGTAAATGTATAGCTTCCATTAAAACCTGAATACCCTTTACAGGCACCAAATTAGCCACCGTTATAACATGAAATGCAGTGGCATCAACAGCAATAGGTTTTAAAACAGCATCAGGAGAATAATAATTGGTATCAATACCTAAAGGAATTAAAGCTTGTTGCTGTTTATTGGGAAAATAACCACGCATCTCATCATTAATAGTCACGATAAAATGAGCCAAATAACTTTTTATATACCAATGTTTAGAATTAAAACCCATAGCTTTTTTGGTGTAAAGCCATTTAACACCAACAAAGCGCGCAGCTAAAGCTTCAGTCCAATCACTACTCCACTGCCACGAATGAACAATATCATAATTTTGCGCTTTATAAAATTTAGAAATAGCCCATATCCGAGGCAGCAAACTAAAATAGGGTTTATAAGGCGTTTTAGTTTCAAAAATATGGATAGGAAGCCCCAAAGATGCTACCTCTTTAAAAAAAGCTCCAGCATCACTACCGCAGGCTATTTCAATATCAAATTTGGAACTATCCAAACCCCGAACCAAATCATAAACAACTTTACCACTGCCTGCCGTATTAAAATTAGATATGGTAAAAAGAATGCGTATTTTTTTAGTGCTCATCTAAACGTCTTATAATTTTTGCAGGATTGCCAGCTACAACACAATGGGAAGGCACATCCTTAACCACCACAGAACCAGCGCCAATAGTAACCTGATCACCAATGGTAATAGCCCCAATAATCACCACATGAGCACCTACCGTAACGTTGTTACCAATAACGGGCAATAAATGATTATCATTCCCCTTATTACCAACAGTTAAACCATTCCGAAATTGAAAATTACGCCCTATAGATTTCGCGTTAATAACCGTGGCAAACGGATGATAACACATCAAACCACCAGCAATCTCCGTACTCCTAAATAGTTTACAAGGCAAATCATTCATAAATAAATAACGCCAACGATAGCCGAGCTTATTAATCCGCCAGAAAAAAATATAGGCATAATCTGGGTAATAAATCATAACGTGCTGAAATTGCTTTTCTAGCGTTGCATATTGGGCTTTGCTCCCACGTACCAACAAAGTTTGTTTTATATCTGCCTGAATTACAGGGCTAGTAACCACATAACGCTTATATAAACGCTGCAATAGCAGTTTTTTAAAAGCATGTGTTATAAGCTGTCGGGGGTTCATGAGCATAAAATATTAGTTCGTAAACTGCTTAACAACATAAGGCACCATATAGTAACCATAAACTTTGCGTAAGGATTCGAGTGGCAAGATAACCAATATGGATAAATATAAGCGAATCACCAACGGAATCCGTATAGCCTGTAAATCATGATATAACTGCTGCTTTAAATCCTGACGGTTTTTTAACCCTTTAGTAAAAACCACTTGCCTCCCCATAGATTGGAACAACTGACTAAATAATAAGCTTTTAAATCGCAAAGGTGTGTCTTGCTCCAAATAAAAAGGCAGATGTTCTTTTACCAAGCGAGGCCAAACCATAAAGGCGCGTGGTGTTTTTCGTTTAGACTGCTCAATGGTAGAGTCTGCATGTTTATAATACAAATAGACATAGGTGTCTAAAAAAGCAACGCGTGAACTCATTCCCAATTTAATGTCCAAAGCAGTATCTTCATTATTCCGTATAGCTTCGTTATATAATCCTATTTTATCAAAAACTCTTTTTCGATACAAAAAGGCGGGTGGTCCAACCACAGTTTTTAAGCTAGAAAACCAATGCAAACCCCAATATGGAGGTTCTTTTCTTATAACCTTATGGGTTTCGTCATCAGGCTTACGGGTTTCTGAAATACCTTTGTAGGACTTGACCATTTTTCCAAAAACGGCATCGGTTTTTGGATAGGCTTCTAAAACAGCAATCAGTTTTTGTAATGCACCTGGATAGATTTCATCGTCCACATCAAATATATAAATATAATCCCCTTGTGCATGTTTTATGCCTGTATTTCGAGCAGCAGCAGCACCTTGCTTACTTTCAGCTAGAAGAGAAACTCGAGAGTCCAATTGCACCATTTTTCTTATGTATTCAACAGACGGATCCTGGGAGTTATTATCCACATAAATAAGTTCAAAATCTTGTATTTGCTGACTCAAGATAGAATGGTAGGATTTTTCTATAAAATCAGCACCATTATAAACAGGTATAACAACGGATAGCTTCATAGAGATGTCTGATTTTGTTTATGCCATAAAGACAAGGTCAGCAACATACTTACCGGATGCGCATAATGAACCGGATCCGTTGTTAAAAAATGCTGATAGGTGTCTTGAACTAGAGATTCGGGAATAAAGCTATGAAAATCTGGATTAAAAATTCGGCTTTGTAAAGCCTGGTCATTTTCAGCCCCCACAAACTGCAATTCCCAATTTCGCTGTACATAGGGTTTCCCTATAAAGGCTTGTCCTTCACGCTGCAATTTATTCCAAACCCGGTACGGCAAATTATAAGGGGCTTTATTATATAAATAGGTGTTTAAGCTAAAAGGTTTATGGTCTTGCCAGGTTATACGAGCAAGCTCTCTATCTTGTTGTAAATGGGCTATTTGCAAGCGTCTATCAGCCAAATAGGCTTCGGGAACTGTACAAATATAGTCACACATCCGGTTATCATAATAGGGCAAGGTAATGGGATGTGCGGCCGCAAATACGCTTAAATTAGTCGTCGTCCAACGGTGCGCCCACTGACTCGTTTTAAAAGCGCGAACTTTGGCACTCACGTTATCTATGGCAATAGCAGATAAATCGGTTTCTATCCGGCCCATGAGGTAGGAAGTAAAGTCGCCTGCCAAGCCCCAATATTGCCATAACTGCTGGGCAAGCTCCAAGCCTTTAGGCTTTACCATTTTCTTAAAAAGTAAAGGTATAATATCAGCTTCGGTCGTTTGTTCCGGAGCGCCACGGTCAAACAACACATCACCCCAATGCCCCAATGAAAAAACACCGTCCATAGCTTTTAATTGTGGTAAAACGGCCATTTGCCTTGGATGAGTAAACTCGGAGTAACAACCATTTATTTGAGCCAAGTCATCAATGCAATCCCATAAATACCCAGGTTGAATAATATAGGGGCTAAAGCGAAACCCACAAACCTGCGCAATGTCTTTACTAATCTCATGCTCTGCAAAACCGCCTTGAAAACTATAACTATACCCATGCACAGGGTTAGGCAAATCTTTTAGAATCAGTGCTTGACTCCTACTATCTAAACCACCAGACAGCGGCAAAATAACGGGATTATCACCCACCTGCTCTTTAGTTATGGTAGTAAGTAATTCAATGTATTCATCCAAAGTATCTTCAAAGGTTATGGCGCGTGGCGTGTAATGCCAACGAAACCAGGGTTTACTGTTGACTAAAAAACCTTCATCGTCTATAATATGATTATGGCCTGGAAGCAAACAGACTTCGTCCTTCCAATAGGTATCACCTCCCATAAAAAACCCTGTAGCCATAAAAACACAAATGGCCTCCAAATCGAGTTCGTGCGGCTGCTTGGCAATTTTAGCAAACTGTTGTTTACTAGGGAGTATGGGTGTTTTTATAGTCATGCGTTGAATATAGGACGAATATAATAAAAAAGACGTTTGGCATTCAGAGCAAAGCGAAGAATCTCAAAAATAGAGAAACTTTAGTCCCACCTTTCCTTGCATACCAAGCATATCATTCGTTATCATCCACTGGTCAATTGTCACTTGTCATTATTCATAATTAAGTTTCCACTTGTCACTTTCCACTTGTCACTTTCCACTTTTCACTTTTCACTTTTCACTTTCCACTTTCCACTTTTAACTTCCCTCTATAATCCCATGAGCCATCCACCATTTCTGCCAAGCATAAATATGCCAAACCCCCCAGGCATTATCATGTTTACCATCAAAAAAATCCTGAACATAAGCTTGTAAAATCGATACCTCTATAACCTCTTTACCATAAAAAGGCGTATCAAAAACAGCATGCATAACATCTGCTTGTAACGCCGTATGCAACCAGGCTTTTAAAGGCACGGTAAAACCCATTTTCTTTTGGTTTATTAAGGACTCTGGCACCTCCTCGGCTAGTAACGTTTTCAAATCCTTCTTCAAATCGTGTTTCGTCTTTAAATCACCTTTTTGCTGCCAAGCCCACGCAATACTTGTTTTATCCAAAAACGGCACACGTACTTCCAAACTATGCGCCATACTGGCCCGATCAACTTTTATCAAAACACGTTGCATATGGGCATAAAATTCATTCCATCGCAGTTGATGTAAAAGACTGGGTGCGCTAGAATTTGTAAAAGTATACAAGTCAGTCATGGTTTTCGAAAATGACCTATTCGGGAAAGCACCATCTAAAGTGGCAGCTGGCAACTTTAAATGCTTATTAGTAACAAAGGTATCAAAGCTCTTAAAATAAGGCGCCCAAGTTTTAGTTAACCCAAGGGTATTAGTGATTTGAGCTAACGGCTTCCTAATGGCATAAGGCAATTTAAACCACCATCGTTTTTGTAAAACATCCAACATCCTAGGATACCCAAAAAACAGTTCATCACCACCATCACCAGATAACATAACGGTATGTTTCTTTTTGGCTTCTTTTGAAATAACATAAGTGGGAATGCTAGAATAATCTCCAAAAGGTTCTGAAAAGGCTTTAAAATGTGCATCTATTTCTAACAATAAATCCAATTCTTTAACAGAAACAATATGCTGTGTAATATCCAAATGGGCCGCATAGCCCTTGGCTATCTCACTTTCGTTAAGCGCCGGGTTATCAACAGCCAAAGTAAAAGCTTCAATATCAGAAATGTGCTTTTTGGCATACGCACTAATCAACGGACTATCAATACCACCACTTAAAAAAGTAGCAATGGGCACATCACTAACTAACTGTTTAGAAACAGCTGTTTGTAAGATAGGGGTCAAACCGGTGTCCTTCAAATTAGGACCCTGTCTTTTTTTAAAAGTAACAAGCCTTTTATGTATAACCTCTCCAGCCCTATTCACTTGTATTAAATCACCAGGATTTACCTGAAAAATACCGCTATAAATAGTGTTAGGGGCTTGCATATAACCAAAACCAAAATAGTCTTTTACAATCTCTGGCTTTAATTCCAAAGAATCACAAAACCAAGCGTGTTTAAAAACCTGATCAAATTGCGATGCCATAACAACACCTTCATTTGCCACCCCATAAAACAAAGGCTTAATACCTGCAAAATCACGGGTCAGATACAAACAGTCTGTTTCCGTATCAATAATGGCAATGGCAAACATCCCATTCAGTAACGGTATAGTAGCTGCTACGCCTAATACATCTAATAAATGAATCAAGACCTCTGTGTCCGAAGTAGAATGTAAATCAGTTAGTGCATAGGTTGCAGCAAGATCTTGATAGTTATAAAGCTCACCATTAAACACCACCTGATAACGCCCACTCGGACTTTCCTTCGGCTGATTCCCCTGTGCCGAAACATCTAAAATAGCCAACCGATTAAATCCCAACTGGAACCCAGAACCTCTTGTGGTACACGAAGCGTCAGGCCCACGATGTTGGGATAAGGCCAAAAGGGCTTCAAAGGATGCCAACTCCGTTAAGGAGTTATGTTGAAAGGTAAATTCGCCTAGAAATCCGCACATAGCAATTTAAGGTATTAAGGATTTGTAAAGTCTTCGCAAGGCTTCTACTTCGGTTTCCACAGAAAAATGTTGCTGACTAAATGCAATGGCTTCTTGACTAAATTGCTTATATAAATCAGGGTTCTGCCATAACTGCAAAAGATGTGTAGCCGCGGCTTCAGAGTCATGAGGCGCTACACAAAATCCAGTTTGGTTATCCACAACCACTTCAGGTAAGCCATCACTATTGGAAACAATAGCTGGTATTCCTTGGGATTGAGCCTCTATAACTGACATGCCTAAAGATTCTGAATAACTCAACTGTAAATAGAAATCATATCGTTTTAACTGTGCTTTTATTTCGCTGTTGTCTAACCTGCCATGGTAGGTAACACAATCATGTAAGTCATACTTATCTATGAGGTAATAAACTTGTCCAGAATCAGCACCATCACCGTATAAATCATATTGAACAGGAATCCCGCGCGCTTTTATAAGTTTAATGGTTCGTAAATTACCAGCTATATTTTTTTCCCAACACATTCTAAAAGCAGAAACAACACGCATAACATTTGGGTCTGCCTGCTTAATGGAAGCGTCAAAGGCTTGACCAAAAGAAATGGGTATCACATGAATACGTTCTAAAGAAACACCCCATTTTTCGTGTAAATAGTTTTTTTGATGCATACTCATAACCACAAAAGCAGCTACAACATGCCCATAATTTTTATAAAAATCTTGCCATTTCACAGAATGCCATGGTTTAACATAAGTGTCGCCACCACGAAGTGTTATAACGACTCGAGGTCTTTGATCACGTGGCAAGTCTAGTAAATTTGTAACTTTAGAAAATAAATAGGATTGTTGCACATGTATAATGGCAGCCTGCTGTTCCAAACATAAAATTTCTAAATAATTCAATCTAGAATTATGTGTCAAGGCGTACCATTTTTCTTTTAACCAACGTTTTTTATAGCGGGGAACAAAAAAGTCTACCGTGTCATGCGTATTAAAAGCAACGACAGCTACGTGCAATTTAGTATCTGCCTTTAATGATTGAATAACCGGAGAAATATAGGGTTGATATACCTCTCCGTAGGTTTCAAAAAGCTGGATTAATTTAATTGGATTATGAATCATCGTTTTTAATTATGAACCTTTGTTTTCGAAGTTGATTACAGATTTAATCAATAGTTTAAACATGGACATCAAGGGTAATTTAAAATTACATTTCCGTCCTAAAGTCAAATAGTCAACAAAAATAGGTAATGAAAATAGCTTTCTTTTTAAGAAATAATCTTTGAGTACAACACTCTGTAAATCAATAAAATATTTCTGTAAACCTTCATTTTTAAAAAAGCCTTTATTTGATTCAATTAATTTTAATTTTAGAAGCAGATAGTTATTTATCTCTTCTAAAGTTAAAATATCATTCCGCAAAAGTATTTTTTTTAATAGTTGCTCTTCATTTAAACTAAAGCAATAATCTAGATATTTTAACAAGTTTAATCTAATACTTGCCGTATTCTCACGTTTTATTTGGGTTCTATTTTGAGACACTTGCCCATCATGCACCCGGTAGGACAATAAAACCCCTGGTAAATTTGCGAGCTTTCCATACTTCAAGAGCCGAACCCATAAATCGTAATCTTCTGCTGGCTCTCGATCCGAATTATATGCAACCTTGAACTTCTCAAAAACAGCTTTACGCAACATAACAGTTGGATGTCCAAAACATGTTTTCTGTAATAATTGCACTTTTATATCGCCATGATTAATAGGCACTTTCTTAATAATACCACTACCAATTATGCTATAGGTCGTTCCGCAAGCAACTACTTCAGGGTAGGCGTCCATAAATGTTACCTGTTTAGCAAAGCGTTCAGGCAAACTAATATCATCACCATCCATTCTGGCTATATACGCACCTTTGGCCATAGCTAAACCATAATTTAAACTATTAGTATAACCTGTGTTTTTAGGTTTTCTGATGAATTTGATTCTAGAGTCACTATAACCTTTTACAATAGAAACCGTTTTATCAGTTGAAGCGTCATCAATAATTAAAAACTCAAAATCAGTAAACGTTTGCCCTAAAATACTATCTATAGCTTCTCCAACATACTGGTCGCAGTTATAAATTGGCATTAAAACCGTTACTTTGGGGTTTGTATTCATCTTTTAAAGCTTAAAATCCTCATTAAAAAACACCCAATTCTCGCCTTTTTTGAATTGGGAAAAATTATACTGATCCATAACACCAAAAACGCGCTCTTGACATCCTGGATAAAACCGATCATGCAACTCAATAATCAAGCAACGCGTTTTAGGCAACCAACTATCATAATTTTTTTCAAAAAGAGCCATTTCTGCTCCTTCAATATCAATTTTTAAAATATCAATAATAGAAATTTCATACCTATCAATGATCGCTTGAATACTTACCGTTTGCACGGAAGACACTATGGATTTAGCATTAAGAATTTCTGTTGCTTGCTTTGTAACAAACCCCCATTTTCCAATCCCTTCATCAACAATTTCTAATAATTCATTGGTAGTATGATGTAAAGCATTTGGTAATAACACCACTTGTTTATAAGCCTTGGTATTCTTTTTTAAAACTCTAATATTTGAAGCTTCAGGCTCAATCGAGTAAATTTTAGTTTTCGGAAAACGATGAATGAAATACACTGCGGCTAAACCTACATTTGCTCCGGCATCAATAATAGTTTTTGGTTTAAATGGATAGTCAAGAGCGTATTCTTTGGCATCAAATATTTGTTTAAATGTTGCAAAATCTGAAGTGTGCCTTCTTAAATAAATAGGCTGTTTGTATTTCGGTATATATATGGTAATTCTAGTGTCATCTTTAAATTTTAAATAAGGAATTCGCCCCAATTGAAGTTTAACAAACTGTTTAAAACCTTCATAACCGTATGTTTTAAAAATCCTTAACAACTGAATCATAGAGTATTATTTAACGTGATAAATAAACAACTTAATATACGTTTAAAAAAATGTTTTTAGTAGTTAAAAGTATCTTGCTTTTATCGTATCTGCATTAATAAATAGATAAAACGAACTCCATCTTTCCAATCATTTTTAAAAACCTGAATGATTAACCCCAGTTTATTTCTAACCCCAGGACAATGATTCCGAAAAATCTGCCTATACCGCTTGGCCTCAACTTTTGCAATTAATTGCCTATCAGATTTGGTAAAACGCCCGTCTCCCCATGCCAAAAGTGCTGTTGTTAATTTTCTGTATAGCACATATTGCTCAAAAGGAGCGTTAGTAACAATCAAGGAGGTATTTGAATTGTGTTTCCGGACACAGGCCAACACATCAGGCAAGGCATAAAAGGGATAGTAATAAGCCACACGTCGCCAATATTCCCAGTCCTCGGAAAGCGTAAAATTGGTATTAAACAAACCCACTTTATCAATCACACTACGCCTTATAACCGGCGCTATCATTGAAAGCCTATTTTTAAATAGCAAGTCTTCAAACACATAACCATGGTTCCCTGTTTGGGTAATAACACGTCCCGTACGAACACCATCAGCATTAACAAACTCAATATTACCAGTAACCAAGCCAACCTCCGGATGGGATTTAAAAATAGGTATTTGTTTTTCTAGTTTCTCGGGTAACCAAAAATCATCATCATCACAAAAAGCTATATAGTCACCCTTACTTTTAGCAATACCAAAATTCCGAGCACCATTTACGCCTTTCGGATAATCTTTAGACCGTTTATAATAGCTAATCCGCGCGTCCTTTTTACAAATAGCATGCATGATGTCTGCCGTATTATCCCTGCTTCCATCATCAACAACTATACATTCCCAATGGGTATAGCTTTGTACCATAATACTATTCAGAGCGTCACCTATATAGCTTGCTCGATTAAAAGTGGGGATAATTATAGAAACGAGTTGTTGTTCTGCAACCATTTATAGTGTATAAGTTTTAAAATACATTTCTATTCTGTAAAATGATCTTTTTGAAAACAGCAAGACGTTTGTTACCAGTTGCAATTGAAAAACCACCCACCAATTTAAAGGTTTAACGCTATTACTTATAGCTTTAACCACAATCTTTACGTTTTCCTCATCTCGGTGTTCCAATGCTCTAAACAGAAAGTGAATAAGGAGTCTGTAAAAGTAATGTATCAGCTCTAAATCATTTAGAAGTATACTGCGCTTAAGGTTTTCTATAGCAATAGTTATTTCCGACGTTTTATAAACTGGATTATAAACCTTATTTTTAGACGATTTTGTCGTGTCATGCTGCCTATATAAAAAAAGCTTTTCAGAAATCACTACAAACTCATCATTATAAACATCAAAAAATAATCTTCCAAAAAACTCACTCTCCTGACCTCTCAAAATTTCAGGGTTAAAAAGTGTTTTGCCTATTAAAAATGACCGTTTAAACAGAACACAATTCGTAGTAATTTGATTGCGCCAAAGCACAAAACCTTTATATAAGGATAAACTATTATCCATTTGTAAAGAACCCAAAATCTCCATATCAACGCTTACAATGGTACCGGAGCATACCACAAAATTTATGGTATCTTTAAAAGCTGTTAATTTCTGTTTTAAAAACTCTGGCAACATCACATCATCATCATCAAACCATTGAATGTAATCACCTTTCGAAATCTCAAACCCATAGTTCCGAGCCCCATTGCCACCAGGCAAATGGCTGTCTGGCCGTTTATGGTATTGAAAGCGGCTGTCCTTGGCCATATAAGCTTTAAGTAGCGCTTCGGTGCCATCCGTACTCCCATCATCAACCACGATACACTCCCAATGGCTATAAGTTTGAGCCAATACCGAATCCAAGGTCTCGCTTAGTAAATGGGCCCGATTAAAAGTGGGAATAATAATGGAAACTAGTGGTTGCACGGACATGAAAACGTTTTATGGTACTAATATACAAGTATCAAGTTATAATCTATAATCTTTAACGACTTGTTCCAAAATGTCTTGTAGGGTTTCAATATGTAGTTGCATACTAAAATGATTCAAAATATGTATTTTCCCTGCGGCTCCTAGTTGTCGAGCATAGGCAACATTATCAAACACCTGCAACATATGTTTAGCCATCCCCGCCACATCATGTTCATCACACAACAAGCCCGTTTGTCCATGTATAATAACATCAGGAATACCAGCATGATTCGTTGCTATTACAGGTAAACCAGCAACGCTAGCTTCCAAGACAGCCAAGGGCGTGCCTTCCATATCACCATTACTAGCAGTTATAGAATGTTGCACAAAAGCTAACGATTCTGATAGTATATGTCTGTAAGTTTCGGGTGTTATGACACCTAAAAATTGAACGTGTTTTTCAATACCATAGTGCTTAACAAGGTTTTGACACATATTAAGCAATACACCATCACCTGCCAAAAGCAATTGAGCATCAGGATGTTTCGCAACGACTTCTTTAAAAGCCATAATCGTATAATAAGGCGCTTTCTTATCCGTAAAACGGCCAATGCCTATAAACTGCTTTTTCGCATAATTTGGTTTAACCAATTCAAATTCAGGCTGTGGTCCATATACATTATAAACCAGCTTGCCTTTTGGACAGCTTAGCGTTAACAACATCTGTTCCATCTTTCTGGAAACCGCTATAATTTTAGAGGCTATACTAAAAACTTCTTGGTAATTATTGCAATTTATTAAAGTTTCGTAAACACTCGCATCATAGCCATGAAAATGAACCACGAAAGGCAAACCGCTTTGTTTCAAAATGGGCAATAAATGATGAGCATGTGTGCCATACTCTACTAAAACAACATCTATAGCATGTCTTTTTAATGATGCTAAAACCGACTGCTCTTGAACATAAGAATAAGAATAATTTTTAAATTTGCGAATGAAACGATAACGCAAAATTTGTAATTTAGAAACCAAACTTCCAGCACCTTCTAATCTGATGCGCGCTTTTGTTCCAAAATAATAAAAAACAGAACCTTTCAGGTAGTTTTTATGTGCCTGAATAAAGGTTTCCGAATATGGGTTCTGACTGGGTGAAAAAATGGCAATGTTCATCTGCTTAATTTTTTTAACACCTTTCTTAACAATACAGCTTCACGAGTTTTATTCCTTTTATTTTTCAGTAAATTATAATAGACTTTAAAAAAACGTTTAGGTGTATACTTTAAGGTAAATCGGAGCGCATGTGGCATCTGAATTGAAAAACCATCAACAATTACGCTTGTTTTATTGTTCCCATCGAACACAAAGCAACCCAAAACATCTTCGATTTTTACTGGCTTAAAAAGATAAAAAGCACGAATTAAAAACCAATAATCCATTGTATAGTGTTCATCATTTGGAAAATTTCCGATAGTTTCCTGAACCTTTCTTTTATAAAAATAACTAACAGGGTTTAAAGGGAAACGTCCTTTTATAATCGATAAATCTTGCCACAATATAGTTGCATTTGTACTCGTTTCAAGTACCCCATTTCGATCAACATCTAAATTACCCACAATAATATCAGCACTAGGATAATCCTTAAACTTGTCAACAATAATCTGAAAAGCATCTGGGTAAAAATAATCATCAGCATTTAAATACACAATTAAATCTCCAGTACATAATCCAAAAGCTTTGTTCATAGCATCCGATTGCCCACTATCTTTTTCGGATATCCAATTGATATGTGCATGTTTTTTAAGTATCTCTACCGTATTGTCTGATGATAAACCGTCCACAACTATATGCTCCCAATTGGTATAACCTTGCGCTAAAACACTAGCAATACTCGTTTCTATATATTTACCAGAATTATAACTGGGTGTTAATACACTAATTTTCATTTAATAAAGCGTTAACAATTAATAACCTCTCAGATCTTTTACCATACAGATAATACACTCTATTTCTCTTTTAAAAACTTCTCATTATAAACTAAACGAATCCCGTCTTTCAAACCTATCTTATGTTTCCAGCCCAAACCATGAATTTTACTAACGTCTAATAATTTACGTGGCGTACCATCAGGTTTGTCAGTATTCCAATCAATAGTTCCTTTAAAACCAGTAATATCTTGGATTAAAAGCGCTAGGTCTTGGATAGATAAATCTGTTCCCGTACCAATATTAATAGGTGCATTCCCGGTGTAATGTGTCATTAAAAAGCAGCAAGCTTCAGCCAAATCATCCACATGCAAAAATTCGCGCATGGGTTTTCCTGAACCCCAAACCTCAACACGAGGTAAATTGGCTTCTTTCGCAGCATGAAACTTACGCAACAAAGCGGGTAGCACATGGGAATTCTTTAAATCGTAATTATCATTCGGTCCATATAAATTAGTAGGCATAGCGGAAATAAAATTACAACCATATTGTCTATTATAATTTTCACAAAGTTTCACACCTGCTATTTTCGCAATAGCATAAGGCTCATTGGTCGGTTCTAAAGCACCAGTTAACATACTAGATTCCTGTATTGGCTGCTCCGCATATTTTGGATAGATACAGGACGACCCTAAAAACAAAAGTTTCTTGACGGCATGCACATAACTCTGATGAATCACGTTCGCCTCCATCATAAGATTCTCATATAAAAAATCGGCACGATACGTATTATTAGCGACAATCCCACCTACTTTAGCGGCCGCGAGAAACACATAGTCTGGTTTTTCCGTTTCAAAAAACGTAGAAACGGCTTGCTGATTGGTTAAATCTAGTTCTTTAGAGCTTCTATAAAGCAAATTCGTAAATCCTTGGGCTTCCAAGGCTCTCATAATGGCAGAACCTACCATTCCAGTATGACCAGCAACATATATTTTAGCGTTTTTATTCATGCTTAAAAGAGGCTTTCTGCGCGTTGGAATCAAAACCACCTGCTTTTAAATAGGCTTCTTTCTGGCACATGTTTAAATCATAAACCATCATTTCGGTTATTAATGTCTTCAAGGTATATTTCGGCTCCCAATTCAACAATTCTTTACATTTATCCGCATTTCCCACTAATAAATCTACTTCTGTTGGTCTATAATAATTAGGATCTATTTTTACAACTACCTGGCCAATGGGCAATTGGTATTCCAAATCATGGCAAGCAGAAACTACCGCCACCTCATCAGCGCCTTTACCCGAAAAGATAAGTTCAATTCCAACCTCTTTAAAAGCCATATTCACAAAATCTCGAACACTTGTAGTAACACCTGTAGCTATCACATAATCCCTGGGTGTGTCCTGTTGCAACATCAGCCACATAGCTTCTACGTAATCTTTGGCATGTCCCCAATCGCGTTGCGCATCTAGATTTCCTAAATATAAAACATCTTGTTGCTTTAAAGCAATCCGACTGGCTGCGCGTGTAATTTTTCGAGACACAAAGGTCTCTCCACGCAAAGGGGATTCGTGATTAAACAAAATCCCATTACAAGCGTACATATTATAAGCTTCTCTATAATTAACGGTAATCCAGTAGGCATACAATTTTGCCACACCATAAGGCGATCTTGGATAAAATGGTGTCGTTTCACATTGCGGGGTTTCTTGTACTAAACCATATAATTCCGACGTGGAAGCTTGATAGATTTTAGTTTTTTCTGTAAGCCCCAATAAACGAACGGCTTCTAGAATCCGCAAGGTTCCCAAACCATCTACGTTGGCGGTATATTCCGGCGTATCAAAACTCACTTTTACATGACTCATGGCACCCAAATTATAAATCTCATCAGGGTGCACATCTTGAATAATCCGCGTGATATTCATCGCATCACTTAAATCGCCATAATGTAAGGTAAACCGAATATCTTCCTCATGCGGATCTTGATATAAATGATCTACACGGTCTGTATTTAATAAAGAGGCGCGACGTTTAATACCATGTACCTGATAGCCTTTTTCTAGCAAAAGCTCGGCCAAATAGGCACCATCTTGTCCGGTGACCCCTGTAATTAATGCTGTTTTTTGATTTTTCATTTTAAACTTGACACCTCTTATTATTTTAATATAGTCTTAAACAAGTCAATATACGAATCTGCTTGAATTTTTAAATCATATTTTTTAATAGCATGCGCTCTAATAGATTCTCTATCAAATGAGTCCATGGTTACAAGAAACGTGTCAATCGTGTCTAATAATGCCATACTATTAACCGTTTTAGTCAACAAACCATTTTCACCATCTTGAATCATATCTGGAATGCCTCCAATTGGAAACCCTATAACGGGTGTACCGCACATAAGCGATTCTAAAACCGTATTAGGCAAGTTATCCATTAATGAGGGAATAACAAATACATCGGCAGCAGAATAGGCCATACTCATTAAGCGTTCATCATAAATAGAACCTAATTCAATCGTATTCTTAACAGACTCTAATGCACTTTTTTTACTCCCTACAGCACATAAAATCACATCATCACGTTGCATCAAGTCAAAAGCTTTTTTTAAATAGGCATATCCCTTTCGGTGATTACTAATGGAATCGGCTACAAATAAAATAACTTTTTTATTTTTGGGGATATTTAAAATCGCTCTTGAATAATTTCTATTTCTGGGTTGAAATACTTCAGCATTAATCCCATAAGGAATACAATACACTGGTTTTGATTTAAAAACAGTACTGTTTTGAGCTTCTAGTCCCAACCATTCCGAAGGTGCAACGATACTAATATTTGAGGCAGATTGTATGGCTTTAAATTTTAAAGATAAGTTTTCTTTAAATACACGTTTCTCTAGTTCTGATAGCTCTCTTGATAGAGGCTCTCCAACTGAATCTATACCTAAAGTTGTTTCCAAATAGTGTTCGCCACCCGTAAACGGATTCATATCATGCAAGGTCCAAACCACGGGTTTGGTGTTTTTTCTGAAAAAGGACTCATAATCTAAAAAACTGGCTACCCAATGCAAATTAATGATGTCGGCTTCTTGATAAAGTGGAGAACTGGTGATGTCGAAATTTGAATCTGGAAAACTAAATAATTCCAAACCAGATTCCCGTTGTTTTAAAAATTGCTGTTCTTTAGATGCTTTTGGTTTGTTAAGAATACCCATAACACGTAAAAAAAGCAATACTTTTTCTTTTAAAATATGAAACTTACTTTTGGATGAATGGCTTTTATGAAATTGAAATGTTTTAGGTAATGATTTTTCCTTATGTCTTAAAAGCACTTTAGAATCAACCGCTTTATGCAACAAACCTTCATGCAAACGCAAACAGGCATTTGCGGCGCCTCCTCTATCGTATGTGTTGACTATTAGTATTTTCATTTATGCTGTTTAATTCCATAGATATTTAACTGCATATCCATACCACAATATTCCGTTAACTTTACAAATGGAGATTTGCTTGATATCCCAGGAGAAGAAATATAGAGTCTAAAGCCCGCTTCTTTTAGTATTTGTATAATTTCATTCAATGTCTGTTCCTGCCCAACAAAAGAATGATATTCTACAAATATACGTGCCACATTCTCTAAATCTTCAGCTATATCTTTTAATACTGTGGTTTCTGCACCTTCTATATCTAATTTCAAAAAATCTACAGGTTTTTGTAAATAAGGTTTTAAGGAAGTCACTGGTATATCATGACTATTGGAATTATCACTTTTATTAATCGTTTCTAATAATCCAGCATCCGCACCTTCTGACTTGAACTTTAAAGTTGTTTCTTCATTCCATAAACCCTTTTTAATAAGTTTAACAGTATCAAAAGCACAACTCTTTATATTAGACTCCAAAATATCATAGATATAGGAATCTGGTTCAAATGCCACAATCTCTGCATCAGGAAATAGTTTCTTAAAATAAATAGTCGCTAATCCTATATTGGCACCACCATCAATGATATATGGCGACTGATTTTTAGTTTTAAACTTATAAATTTCAGTTCTAAAAATCTCATCGTACATAAATAAGAAAGAAGCACTATCAGGAATAACCAACTTAAACCCATCAATAACAGCTGATGTTTTTGTATATCTTGGTACTCGTTTTAATTTTTCGAATTCAGTTTCAGACTTTAAAGAAATCTTATTAAGCTTTCGCTTTATAAGTGCTTTAATCTCTGGAGAAATATACTTCTTCATTTATAAATAGTTAAAAAATTCTAATTCAACTTTTGAAAGACTCTCGAAAGATTGAATTAATTCAACTGAAATCTCTTCTTTATATGAACCTACTTTTCCTTTTCTAATAAAGTCTTCATTTGCATCCCATTCTTTATTATTCCAACCAAATTCTTTTTCTTTCTTCTTCATTTGCTCAAAAGAGTTTCCTTCTATAGCTTTATAAATTAAATCGTCCGTGCAACTTAATTTAGCAAACTCTACAATTTTTTTTAATTCCTTAAAGGCATCCTGAATTAAATCTTCATATTTTATTATTAGTATTTCAGCATTAAAAGGGTTATCTAACCAAATTCGAGTATGTTCATGCCATCTACATGGATATACATCTTTACCCTCAAGAACCATCTCCTTTAATGTTACTTGCTTTTTCATAGCTTGATGCATTGCATAATAAGATGCCATGGCGTCTCTACCATCTCGAACCAAATGAATTACACGTTTCATTTCTTTTCTTGGAAGCTCATGCGTTTTAAAAAATACCACATCATGAAATCTTTTATAGTATTGTTTCCCATGAACATCCGGAATCAACTCTTGCGTTAGTGAATCTGGTAGCATGGACGTTTCTATACCATATTGTAAACCAGCTATCAGGTTTTGCATCCATGTATTTCCGGACTTTGGAAAACCTGCAATAAAAATATCCTGTGGTTTTGTTTCTGTAATGGGTAAAAAATTATTCATACGCATCTTATTTTCTGTTTGTTGTGCAATACGCTCATCAAACTTTAAAATACGCTTCATATTTTTTTTTAATTTATTCATCTAAGGTCCATTCTAATTTAGGTGAAACAAGTCCAGGCCATTTTTCAATGTAAGTAGAACCTCCAGCATGTTCACCTTCTATATCAACAAGTAAGACATCAATAGGTTCTATAAGCATTATCTTACCTGGAATTCCGGCGTTTAGAGTTAACGTATATTGCGTTTTATTTAATAAAAATTCTGGTATGATGAGTTTTAATGTATGTTCTCCTTTTGCAATACCTAATTTGGTTAATTCATGTGAACTAGTGACAAATGCTATAACACCATAGGTGTTTTTAACACTTAAATTAAAACGCATGCCTTTTATCTCCGTTTTGGCTAAAAAAGTGATCTGAATATGGATGGCTTCAGACTGCAAAAATGCCGACCTAATGCGTTGTGTTGTATCTGTAACAGAAACTTGCAACAACTGTATCTCGTTATTACTAACTTCATCAGCAACATATTCAACCAAACCACTACTTAACTGCATATTTTCATTATTCAAATAAAAATCCACAGCGTCATCCGTTCCACCTTCAAAAACCGTTTTCCCGTGCTCCAAAACAATAGCCCGAGTACACAAGCTTTTTACAGCGGCCATATTATGACTCACAAACAACACCGTCCGCCCATCACCTTGACTAATATCCTGCATTTTGCCAATGGCCTTTTTTTGGAATTCGGCATCGCCAACAGCCAACACCTCATCAATCACCAAAATATCAGGTTCTAAAAAAGCGGCAACGGCAAAAGCCAAGCGTACGCGCATACCACTACTATACCGTTTTACAGGGGTATCTACATAACGCTCACAACCAGAAAAAGCAATAATTTCGTCCTCTTTGCTGCGTATTTCAGCCTTACTCATCCCTAGAATAGCCCCATTTAAATAAATATTCTCACGCCCAGTGAGTTCGGGGTGAAACCCCGTTCCTACTTCCAGTAAACTAGCAATGCGGCCTTTGGTTTTAATTTCACCAGTTGTAGGGATCGTAACCCGACTTAATATTTTAAGCAGCGTACTTTTTCCAGCCCCATTTTTCCCAATAATACCCAATACTTCACCGCGCTGTACTTCAAAATTAATGTCTTGCAACGCCCAAACATAATCACTATCCGCTTTAGCACTGCGGTCGTTTACAGAACCCACTTTTAAATACGGATCTTCCTTTCCGCGAATACCAGCCCACCACCTGTTCAAATCATGACTAATGGTACCAGTACCCACAAGCCCCAAGCGGTATTGTTTGCTGATGTTTTCGGCTTTTAAAATGACACTCATATTCTATAATTCGTTATTCGATATTCAATGTTTCATTATTCAAACCTCTATAATTCTAACCCGTCAACTGTTAACTGCGACGGCGACTGCGACTATAAAAAAATAATTATTTCTTTCTAACTCATCAATTATTCTTCTTCATTTCAACTTCAACAATCAACAATCGTTAATCTTATGTCAGTATTCTTTCCTCTTTAATCTTTATTCTCACCTCTACCGACTCACCTCTAACCTCTCACCACTAACCACTAACCTCTCACCATTAACCTCTCACCTCTCACCACTAACCTCTCACCACTAACCTCTAACCTCTCACCACTAACCTCTCACCTCTAACCTCTAACCTCTAACCTCTAACCTCTAACCTCTCACCACTAACCACTAACCTCTCACCTCTCACCACTAACCTCTCACCACTAACCTCTCACCACGAACCTCTCACCTCTCACCTCTCACCTCTCACCTCTCACCTCATTCCTAATCCCTATTTTAAACCGTATCAATAAACGTCTTCTCCGTCCTATTAAATATAATAATCCCAAAAAATAAGACAACTAGCGTCACTGCTACCGTATACAAAACACCAAACCAGCTAAAAGTCCCAGTTCCCAATAACATATAACGTGCGGTTTCAATAATATAGGCTAACGGATTATACTCAACCACCCAGGCAATTTTTGGTAATTTCTCGCGCATTAAGGCTAACGGATACATCACAGCAGATACATACATAAGCAACTGCACACCAAAACCGACTAAAAACTTCAAGTCCCGGTATTTGGTTACCAAACTAGAAATTATCATTCCAATACCTAAACCTAAAAGCCCCATGAGCATCACGATAAAAGGAAAAAACACAATACTACTGTTTATGTGAATGGCTGCCCCACTAAAATAATAATAAATATAAAAGGCGATGAAAATAAGGAGTTGAATCCCAAATTTCATCAAGTTAGAGATGATTATCGAAAGTGGTACAATAATCCGGGGAAAGTACACCTTGCCAAATATGGCGGCATTACTTTTAAAGGTATCACTAGTAGACGTTAAGCAGGTATTAAAATAATTCCAAATAGAAATCCCGGCTAGGTTAAACAAGAATGGCGGTACCGTTCCGGTTTCTATATTGGCCACTTTATTAAAAATAAGTGTAAACGTTAAAGCGGTAAATAAGGGCTGAATCAAATACCAAAGCGGCCCTAAAACGGTTTGCTTATATACGGTAACCACATCACGCTTCACAAACAAAACAAGCAAATCGCGATAACGCCATATTTCGGCAAAATTAAAGTCGATTAACTTCCGCTTGGAAGAAATGGTATACAACCAATCAGCATCCTCTGTCTTATTCAATGTAATAGCGTTTTATATAGGGCTAATATACTAATTCCAAGCAGAAACCAAAACGCAAACTTTATAATTATTAACCAGAAAATGAAGTTGTTTTTTCAGCAATACAAACTAAAAAAAATAAACAGTATGAAAATAAATTTACCAATCCCCAAATCCCAAAAACAATAACAGTTTAGGCTCCCCTCTTTAGCTGAAGAGGGGTGGGCAAACGAAGTTTGGTCGGGGAGTTTGAACACAACTCATGTGCAAACGAAGTTTGATTAGAGAGTTAAAAAACAAACTAATAAGCAAACGAAGTTTGGTCAAGGTTTAAATCAAAGTAAAACGGAAATAAAGAAAGAGCCTGCCTGCTTTTAGATAGGGAGTTTGAACATAAAACGCATAACCAAACGAAGTTTATCAAAATATTTTAAACCTAAAACCGTACCTTTAATACATGTCCAAGCAGAAAATCCATACCAAAAAAGAACTACAAGCTTATAGAAAAAAACTGCGTAAAACATTAACACCGGCAGAAGCCTACCTATGGAAACATATAAAATCCAGACAATTAAATAATAAACGCTTCACAAAGCAACATAGTATAGGTCACTATATAGTTGATTTTTATTGTGCTTCAGAAAAATTGGTCATTGAATTAGATGGAGAAGTTCATTTTAATCCAATGACACAAGAATATGACAAAAAACGAACAGTGTATTTAGAAAGTTTAGGCTATAAAGTCATCCGCTTTGAAAACAAAATGGTTTTTGACCACTTACCATCCGTGCTACAAGAAATAAAAGAGTGCTTTAATTCAGGAGAAGAAGAAGAAGAAGACAAACCCTCCGTCTAAAACTCCTAGCGTCGCTTTAGCCACCTCCCTTTAACTAAAGGGCGGAGCCATTTGAGCTTGTTCTCTAAAACAGATAAGAACTTTAACAAATATCAAAGTTTAAATAACGTAAAAATAAAAGGCAGTTATTAGCCCGCCTATTCTGAACAAAAAATAACAATCCAGGCTCCCCGCTTCTGATGAAGAGGGGAATGAATTTATCGAAGTGCAACGTAGATAAAGAAAGGGGAGTTTGAATTTAAGAGGCGACCAAGCGTAAAGAAACAATCCAGTGGACTATTTTAGTAATGGGGCCTGCCTGCCGTTAGGAAGGCGAGTTGGTGTGCAGGCAAAATAAGTTAACGAAGTTTAGACGAGCCTATCTGCCATGAGTCCGAGCCTTCAAATATACACCCAATAGGTCTGTAACCCGAATAAGTATTATAATTCGTTTCACACTTTTCTTGTAAAAAATAGGCTATGTTTTTTAAGCCTTATTCAGGAATATGAAGCGCTTTACAAACCGCTTTATACGATAATTGATTCCATGCTGCGGCGCGCTTGGAACCAGATAATGAGGTGCCTCCAGGAATAAGGACATATTTATATTGCGCTTGTATTCCTGCACCAGAACCATTCACGTCATCATCTGTTAATGCTGTGCCATCCGTACTTTGAATGCTAAAACGAACATTTCCGCCGTCTGAAAAATTAATTGAAATGAATGAGCGGACTGTGTTTAATCTAAAATCTTGCTTGGGTAACATATAAGGCGCATTATCCTGATAACGGAAAAAGCCCAAAACAATGCCACCATTTTCCATGAAATCGTCCGTAATGTGCGCATCTTCTACCAACATGCTTTTAAAAGTAGGCGTATCTATAAAGTTCCAGTCTTGATTCATCCAATCGCTATACATAACATTAACAGTCCCGGGTTCGCCTTGCTCGCCTTGTTCACCTTGAATGCCTTGTTCGCCTTGTTCGCCATCTTCTACTGTACAAGAAAGAATTGCCATAAAAAAACATAGGTATAATACGTAATTAATAAATCGTGTTGCTGCCATAATGTTGAGTTTCTAATTTTATTTTCTTTTTAGTGAAAATTAGAACCAAAAGGTTAACAATAAAAACGTTCTTTTTTGAATAGTTTGAACAAATCTGTAGAAAAAGCACCTGCTTTTAACATACCCATGTAAACTGTAGAGTTATTATTTTTTCGAAATAAAAAACCCCTTATAATTACCAACTATAAGGGGTCATGCTTTATAAAATCGATTTTATTTTTTGATAATCTTTTTTATTATAGTGTCATCGCCATCTATAATAGTTAAAAAATAAAGTCCTTTTTTCAGAGCACTAATATCTATAGTCATAGAGCCTTTTTGTCCATCCAAAGACAGCTTCTTTACCGGGGTACTATGCATGTCATGAAGGATAGCCTGGGCGTTCCGAGTCTTTAACGCATAAGCCAATTCCAATTGATCAATGGCCGGATTGGGGTAAATGGATATGCCCGATGAATCAGCTTGCGTGGTTCTCAATGTGTAAAATGGGAGTGAAACCTTATTCATACAACTTCTAAAGGTTTTCTGATAACTGTAAAAGTTGCTGTTAAGAACATGCGTAATATAACCGCCACCCATAAGCGTGCTCTTATAAACCAATTGTATCGTGTAAGTACCATTTGAAAGGCAATTGAAAAACCCAGAAGGATTGGTGTTTGTATTAAGCGAATTAAGCGCATAATCATTATTGCTACAACTGCTGCCATTGGGAGCAACTACCCGCAAATAAAGTTTAGATGAATTGGTGTGGGTTCCCGATGCTTTAAAACCAATATAACCGGAGTTCTGACCTTGTTTGTCTTTTTTACAATAGGCATTCACATCCAAATTTACAGAAGCGGAAGCCTCTTTTTGTACAATAAACCGGTAATAACGGGTTTGGTAAACCTGTCCACCACAACTGGCTTCTACACGAATGTTTCGCACACCTACAGGAAAATTATGGGCGTTAAGATCTACTTGATTAGGTTCACTACCTAGCAAACTCCCGCCAGAATGCGAATTGTAAACCTTAATGGCTTTACTATCGCAAGTGGTACTAGTATTATCATAGGTACAATTAATCACCCCATTTTTGAAACGTAAATCAGTTTGCAATTGGTTTTGAAAATAGGGTATCGTAAAGGTATATACATTCACGGTATAATTCGGACCACCTGAAGATTCAATAACGGAGGACGTGGACAAGCTAATGGCGTTTGTGTTGTAATAATTGAAATGAATCTCTCTAGCAGTGGGGTTATTGGGGTATGGTGTGCAGTTTTGGGCCTGAAGACCACCAGTAACCATTAAAATGAGAGCCAGATACAAATACCGGCCTTTCATCTGCTGAAGCTTTGATTTTAAAATGTTTAAGTTATTCATAATATAATGTTTTTATAACCCCTACTCTGTTAGCTTTTCGGGAACCGCTTTCAGAGGTATATACACAGAGAGATGAATTTGTTACCCCTTAATCCCGTAAATAGATATAAAAAAACCCTTGTCATTCAGAGTACAATGTCATTCAGAGCCTCCATTGTCATTCAGAGCGCGCGCAGCAAAGCGTGGAACCTCAAAAATTAACCAAATAACAATCCAGAGATACTTCGGTCATACTTCCCTCTGCATGACAACATCAATGTCATTCAGAGCGTGCGCAGCAAAGCGTGGAACCTCAAAAATTAACCAAGTAACAATCCAGAGATACTTCGGTCATACTTCCCTCTGCATGACAGCATCAATGTCATTCAGAGCGCGCGCAGCAAAGCGTGGAACCTCAAAAATTAACCAAATAACAATCCAGAGATACTTCGGTCATACTTCCCTCTGCATGACAGCATCAATGTCATTCAGAGCGCGCGCAGCAGAGCGAAGAACCTCAAAATCCAAATTGTCATCAAAAACGCCCATGTCATTCAGAGCGTGCGCAGCAAAGCGTGGAACCTCAAAAATTAACCAAACAACAATCCAGAGATACTTCGGTCATACTTCCCTCTGCATGACAACATCAATGTCATTCAGAGCGCGCGCAGCAGGGCGAAGAACCTCAAAACCCAAATTGTCATTCAGAACGCCCATTGTCATCCATTGCACAGCGAAGATTCCAAAAATCCAACAAAGCAATTCTCCACAAAAAACACTATTTTTAAAACAATGAAAACTAAAGGAACACATAATTACTACGTCTACATCCTGACAAACAAAATTAAAACGGTTTTATATACGGGTGTAACCAACAATTTAGAAACAAGAATATACCAGCATCGAAACCCGCTGCCATTTTCAAAAGCATTCACAACAAAATACAAATGCTTCTACCTCGTATATTATGAGCAGTACAACGACAATGAAACAGCCATAAAAAGAGAAAAACAAATTAAAGGATTAAGTAGAACTAAAAAAGATGGAATGATTACTCTATTTAACCCCACATGGAAGTTTTTAAACAACAATATTTAGAGAAATGTACCATTCCGTGCACCCGTGCCTTTTAATACTCCGAATGTCATTCAGAGCCTCCATTGTCATTCAGAGCGCGCGCAGCAGAGCGAAGAACCTCAAAATCCAAATTGTCATCAAAAACGTCCATGTCATTCAGAGCTCGCGCAGCAGAGCGAAGAACCTCAAAAATTAACCAAACAACAATCCAGAGATACTTCAGTCGTACCTCCTTCTGCATGACAGCATTAATGTCATTCAGAGCGCGCGCAGCAGAGCGAAGAACCTCAAAATCCAAATTGTCATTAAAAATCCCCGTTGTCATTCAAAGCACAATGTCATTCAGAACTCCCATGTCATTCAGAGCGCGCGCAGCAGAGCGAAGAACCTCAAAATCCAAATTGTCATCAAAAACGTCCATGTCATTCAGAGCGCGCGGAGCAAAGCGTGGAACCTCAAAACCCAAATTGTCATCAAAAACGCCCATGTCATTCAGAGCGTGCGCAGCAAAGCGTGGAAACCGAAGGTTCAGCGAAGCTAATCTCAAAAATTAACCAAGTAACAATCCAGAGATACTTCGGTCATACTCCCCTCTGCATGACAGCATCAATGTCATTCAGAGCGCGCGCAGCAAAGCGAAGAACCTCAAAATCCAAATTGTCATCAAAAACGCCCATGTCATTCAGAGCGCGCGCAGCAAAGCGTGGAAACCGAAGGTTCAGCGAAGCTAATCTCAAAAATTAACCAAGTAACAATCCAGAGATACTTCGGTCATACTCCCCTCTGCATGACAACGTCATTATCATTCAGCGCATCACGTCATTCAAAGCAGCGAATCTCAAAGGTCCAGCCCAGCTAACCTCAAAATCTCTTTCGAATACAATTAGATTTTTAAGAATCCAGAAAATCAGGTTTTAGAATCTAACCCGCAAAAACAAGAAGTCCCTCTTGGAGATTTAGGGGCTTTTAAACCAATCCCAAGTCACTTTCAACCCATCCCGAACAGAAACCCCAGGCTTATAACCCAACAAACGTTCCGCCTTAGAAATATCGGCTAACGAGTCACGCACATCACCTTGACGCTCTGGACCATAAATAGGCTTCAAGTCAGACTTAGCCGCCTGCTGTAGGGATTCCCATAAGTAATTAACCGTAATCCGCTCGCCACAGGCCACATTATAGACCTCATTTTTAGCGGCCTCCGGAGCAAAAAAACCGCGGACATTTGCCTGAACAGCATTGGCAACAAAGGTGAAATCCCGTGTTTGTTCCCCATCCCCATTAATGGTGGGTGCTGCATCATCTTTAAGGGCTTGCATAAACAACGGAATTACCGCGGCATAAGCCCCATTCGGACTCTGCTTGGGTCCAAATACGTTAAAATAGCGCAGCCCAATAACATCCGTTCCATAGGTTTTCCCAAAAACATCGGCATACAATTCATTAACATATTTCGTTACCGCATAAGGCGATAAAGGTTTTCCAATCCTATCCTCTACTTTAGGAAGCGTGGGACTATCCCCGTAGGTCGAACTAGAAGCTGCGTAAACCATACGTTTAACAGTAGGCGAATCTTTTAATGCAATCAGCATATTCAAAAATCCAGAGATATTCACGGCATTGGTGGTTGCTGGATCGTTTATAGAACGAGGCACCGAACCCAAAGCGGCTTGGTGGCTTACATAATCCATATCCACCATGGCTTTTTTACACGTCTCCAAATCCCGAATATCCCCAACCTGCAATTCAAAATTAGGCAAGTCCATAAACTCGGCTAGATTCTCGCGATACCCATTCGAAAAATCATCCAATACTCGAACGGTTTTAGCTTGGTGTTTTATTAAATACCCCACAATATTACTCCCTATAAAACCACCACCACCAGTAACTAAAAAATTTAACCCAGATAGATCTTGATTATGAAATGCCTTGTCGTACATATTATTAAAATTTTATTTTTTTTATTGGCATTGCGAGGCGTGTCAAAAAAGCAATCCGGCAAATGCCGAACATTCACGAACACCAATATTTTAAATTAATATGGCGTGAGTAACCCTCCTTCATTCTGCCAAAATTTACAACGCACAGCGCAACGTCTAACTACAATCGCGCATCCGACTGCGAATCCGGTAATAACGATTTCACATCAAATATAACACCATTCACTCCTTTCAAAGCCATGACATCAAGCGTTAAAAATTCGTTATGCGAAACGGCTAATACAATCCCGTCATAATTGGTCTGCAAGTCTTGAGCTTCACAAATTAAAGGCAATTGATACTCATGATCCACCTCTTCAGCAGAAGCCCAAGGATCAAATACATCCACGTTTACATGGTAGGTTTCAAACTCGCGTATAATATCAATTACGCGTGAGTTTCGTATATCCGGGCAATTCTCCTTAAAGGTAATACCTAATACAAGCACACGAGAGCCTTTAATAGTCGCGCCTTTTTTAATCATCATTTTAACCGTTTCGGTCGCTACATAACCACCCATACTGTCGTTCATTTTTCGGCCTGCCAATATAATTTCCGGGTTATACCCACTCTCAATAGCCTTTTGCGCCAAATAATACGGATCTACGCCAATACAATGCCCACCAACCAAACCAGGGGTGAATTTTATAAAGTTCCATTTGGTCCCGGCAGCCTCTAATACCGCTTTGGTATCAATGTCTAATAAGCGGAAGATTTTTGACAACTCATTCACAAAGGCAATATTAATATCACGCTGAGAGTTTTCAATAACCTTGGCGGCTTCAGCCACTTTAATCGAAGGGGCTTTATGGGTGCCTGCCGTAATAATCGAGCGGTATAAATCATCAACTACAGTGGCTATTTCGGGCGTAGAACCGGAAGTAACTTTCAATATTTTCGTTACCGTATGCTTTTTATCTCCCGGATTAATGCGTTCCGGAGAATAACCGGCATAGAAATCTTCATTAAAGGTCAGTCCAGAAACAGAAGCCAAAATAGGCACACAAATATCTTCGGTAACTCCAGGATAAACAGTCGATTCATAAATAACAATATCCCCTTTTTTTAAAACCTTCCCAATGCTTTCACTCGCCTTAATCAGCGGGGTAAAAACAGGCTTATTTAAGGCGTCTGTAGGTGTTGGAACGGTTATAATATAAACATTGGAATCTGCCAAAGCATCTACAGAATCGGTAATATACAAACCCGTTTCTCCCAAAGTATGTGTTAATACAGCTTGGAGCTCCGGTTCTGTAACTTCCAATGTACGATCGGTACCATTTTGCAATTCCTGCACGCGTTTACTATAAATATCAAAACCCGTTACGGCGTATTTCTTGGCAAACTCAACCGCCAATGGCAAACCCACATAACCCAATCCCACAATAGTAATTTGATGTTTCTTCATTGATTTATTCTTTAATTAACTCTGTAACGCTTCTCCTAATCAAACTTTTGCAACTCTGCCTCTTTGTAACGCTGAAACTCTGAAACTCTGCTGCTCTTCATCTCTGAAACCCTGCTACTCTGAAACTCTGCAACTTTGTAGCTCTCACCTCACACCTCTCACCTCACATCTCCCACCTCACACCTCACATCTCCCACCTCACACCTCACATCTCTCACCTCTAACCACTCACCTCACATCTCACCTCACACCTCTCACCTCCAACCACTCACCTCACATCTCTCACCTCCAACCACTCACCTCACATCTCTCTCACCGCTCACCGCATCATATCCGCTTTAAAAACTGTTTTATTTTACCAATAATGCCTTTTTTATCATCTTCATGATAAGCATTCCCATAAACACCATAGCCGTAACCATAGCCATAACCATAGCCATAACCGTAATTATGATTGGTTTTATGCTTATAGAAGTTCAAGACAAAATTGATATTCTTTATTTCACCACCCCGATATTTGGCATTAATCAATTGGAGCATGCCTTTTTTAGTATAATCCAAACGCACCATAAAAATAGAGGTATCAGCATATTTTACCAATTCCAAAGCATCGGTAACCAATCCTAGAGGAGGCGTATCAAGTATAATAATATCGTAAGTCTGACGGAGTTCAGCAATCAGTGTTTCCATATTCCCGCTCATCAATAACTCCGAAGGGTTTGGAGGGATAGGACCTGCAGGAACCACATCTAAATTTTCAATATGGGTGCGATTAACAACCGAAGCAAAATCCGATTCGCCAATAAAGTAATTCACCATCCCCGTATCATTAGTCAAATTAAAATCGTCAAATATTTTAGGCTTACGTAAATCCAACCCTAACAGAATGGTTTTCTTCCCACTCAAAGCGTAAACCGTAGCTATGTTTATAGAACAAAAGGTCTTTCCTTCCCCACTCACTGAAGAAGTAATCATAATTGTCCGACCACCTTCTCTGGGGTTTTTATTGAGAATAAATTGCAAACTAGACCGAATAGACCGAAAGGATTCGGCAACAGCCGATTTAGGCTTTTCAAATACCACCAAATTATTATGGTAACGGTACTTACCAATTAATCCCAAAATAGGAATTTTAGACAGGCGCTCCACCTCATCAGAGCCATGAATGGTATGATCCAATAAAAAGATGACGAATATGAGAAACATCGGAATAAAGAATCCCAGCATCAAGCCCATCATATAGTTCAAGGATTTATTAGGACCTATAAGTCCCCCACCTATATCCTTGGCTTCATCTACAATACTAATATCCGAAATATTGGCGGCCTTTACAATAGCAGCCTCACTCCGCTTATCCATATATAAATTATAGGCTTCCTGACTAATATCCAACTTACGCTGAATCTTTAAAAATTCTTGTTGATCTTCTGGCAAACCACTTAATTTAGCCTCCAAATTAGCAATATTAGTATTCAGACTATTCATCAGAATCCGAATCGTACTTTTAGTAGCATTTATCGTTTCTAAAAGCACATTCTTTTCAGCATCTATCTGCCGATCCAAATCTTTAAATATAGTCGAACTCTCACGCGTGGTATACTCATAGCCCTGGCGTTCAATGGCCAACGCCGTTATTTTAGCAACACTACTTTGAATATTACTTTCTTCAATCCCCACAGAGGATGGCGCCGCAATACTCGTATAGTCCGTTTTTGTTTGGAGATACTTCTCTAAAGCGTCTAAATAATTGAGCTTTGTATTTTCCGCCTCCTTTTGAATCTCAAATTCTTTAAGTTTACTCGAAATATCCGCCATTTCTGTGGATACATCAAACACCTTATTCTGCTTTCTAAAGGCATTCATTTCATCACCAAAGTCTTTTAAATTGGTGTTAACGGCGTTCAAACTACTATCTATAAACTTTATCGTATTGGTGGCATACAGGTTTTTGCGTTCCAACTCCGTTTCACTTAAAATAACGGCGGTGGTATTTAGGTAATCTACAATTTTAGACTTATTAGTTCCAGCTAAACTCAAACGCAGGACAGAAGCTGAAGCATTACTAAATGGACTCACATTAATTCCCCTCTGATACCCATTAACAACCCCATCAAAATTACTAAACTGCATAAAAAATTCCTGTCCAGCTTTAATGACACGGTCATGACGCAAAGTCACAACACCATGAAAAAAGGGTAAATTAACAACCTCCCCCAAGGCAAATTCCTGTTGAAATGGCCCTATAGGCAAAGAAACAGCTAATCGTTCTTTAGTGTCATAACGCTGTCCTGAACCCGACTCCGATTCAAACGCTGTAAACACTTCAAAAGTAGATGGGGATAAAAACCGAATCCCAATAAAGTGACCTAGCAATTGTGGTTGAGACAAATCAGGAGTAAACACAAAAGGCGCTTGTTTATAAATATCTATTTTACGGTACTTGCCTTCCCTAAAATAGTTCATATAAGACTTTAACGAATCAACAACCTTTTCATTATGCGTTCGCGTTTGTAAGGTGGTAATGGTTTTACCCATTTTCCCTGAAACACCACCCCAATTAAAAGAAATACTAGTATTGGCAGTAAAAAAAGGGTTCTGATCGTTTTCTACAGAGATAAGCGATTCAAGCTTATAAATATTCTGCTTGCGCACATTGATAAAGTAGGCAATAATTAAAGCCACACCAATACAAGCAAGCACAAACTTCCATAAATTTAAAACTTTAAATAAGTACCCCTTGAAGTCGAAGTTAATACTCCCACCGTCGCCTGAATCCATGTCTTCATAATCGTAATCTGCCATAATTTAGAGCCTGTCTATAAGTAATAAAGTGGTTGTAACTAGAGATAAAGCGGTAATGATGGTCCCTAAAGTTTGCAAGCCGGTTACACCGGTTCCCCAAGACTTTTGTTTCAACGGCTTCACATAAATAATATCATTCATTTGGATATAATAATACGGCGAATCCATGACGCTAACATCTAGTAAATTCAAATGATGTATTTTCTGCCCTTGCGGGTACTGCCTAATTATGGTTACATCCTTGCGGTCTCCAGTAACCATGACATCGCCGGCATTGGCCAAGGCTTCAAAAATATTTACGCGGGGCTGATACAAGGTTTGCGTTCCCGTACTCCCCACTTCCCCAGTAACGGTAAATCGCAGGCCTGTTAACTTCACAGTCACAAAGATATTAGAGGTTTCCTTAAGTTCTTCTTCTAACAACTTGGTTTCTAACATACGTTCTATCTCCTCGGTCGTATAACCCAAAACGTTCACTTCACCCAAAATAGGAATCCGAATATTCCCATGCATATCCACCGTAAACCCATCAAAAAAGGCACGTTCGTCTCCAGACGCGTTTAAATCCCGCTCGCCCGTTGGGTTAAACATTTGAATATTTCGTTGATCCATCGCTTTTACACGAATATTAAGGATATCGTTAATTTGAACACGATAGGGTTTTTGTTTTTCAATAATAACTTGCGTCGAATCGGTGGCAGCTTCTTTATTTTGCAAGTAAACCAACTCTTTATTGGGTATACAAGACACAGATAGCAAGGCGATTAAACCAAGTATAATAACATATAAATGCTTCATGTTGAGGGTGCAAGTTTCTTCACAAATATAGCTTTTCAGTAGGAATATCAAAACTTATCGTATAAATTTTGAATTATTTACGTTCTTTGCAAAAAAATAGACGTTGAACTACCTGACTGTTGAAAATATATCGAAATCCTATGGCGAATTAACGCTATTCGAAAACCTGTCCTTTAGCATCCATAAAGATCAGAAAATTGCCTTTGTGGCTAAAAATGGAACGGGGAAGACCTCTATTTTAAATATGCTGTCTGGAAAGGACACAGCCGATTCGGGCCAAATCATCTACCGAAAAGACATTACGGTGGCCGTCCTGTCCCAAGACCCCGAACTCAATCCAAACCTAACCGTGGAAGAAGCTATTTTTGATACCTCCAACCCCATTTTAAAGGTTATTAAGGATTACGAGAAAGCCTTGGAAAACCCCGATGATGCCGAAGCCTACCAAAAAGCTTTTGAGTTAA
This sequence comes from Bizionia sp. M204, assembly GCF_023205095.1. Lineage (GTDB taxonomy): Bacteria > Bacteroidota > Bacteroidia > Flavobacteriales > Flavobacteriaceae > Algorimicrobium > Algorimicrobium hallyeonense. Next base: position 1,826,989 of record NZ_CP046242.1, read on the forward strand.
TGGATAGCCATCAGGCTTGGGATTTTGAAACCCAATACAAGCAAATCCTATTTCAATTAAAACTAGATAACCTCAATCAGAAAGTGAGCGCCTTGTCTGGCGGTCAGAAAAAACGTCTGGCCTTGGCAAACGCCTTACTTAAAAAGCCCGACTTATTAATTTTAGATGAGCCTACCAACCATTTGGATTTAGAAATGATTGAGTGGCTAGAGGATTTCTTTGCTAAAGAGCAAATAACACTCTTTATGGTAACACACGACCGGTATTTTCTAGAGCGTGTGTGTAATGAAATTATTGAATTAGACCATGGGCAATTACATACCTACAAAGGAAACTACTCATACTATCTCGAGAAGCGCGAAGCACGTATTGAAAATGAAGCGACGGAAACAGGGAAAGCTAAGCAACTCTTTAAGAAAGAACTGGATTGGATGCGCAAGCAGCCCAAAGCACGAACCACAAAATCCAAATCGCGAATAGACGATTTTCACGATATTAAACACCGTGCCAATCAAAGACGCCAGGACCATCAAGTCCAATTAGAACTAAATATGGAACGCCTAGGCAGTAAGATATTAGAACTGCATAAAGTCAGTAAAAGTTTTAAAGACAAAACCATTTTAGATAATTTTGAATACACCTTTAAAAAGGGCGAACGTATTGGAATTATTGGTAAGAATGGAACGGGTAAATCCACCTTTTTAAATATTATTACCCAATCCCAAAAACCAGACTCCGGTAAAGTAGTCATTGGTGAAACGGTAAAATTTGGATACTATACCCAAGCCGGTATTACCATCAAACCCAACCAAAAGGTTATTGATGTAATTAAAGAATTTGGGGAGTATATACCACTTAAAAAAGGGAGTCAAATTAGTGCTGGGCAATTGCTGGAACGCTTTTTATTTAGCAGAAAAAAACAATATGACTTTGTTGAAAAATTAAGTGGTGGCGAACGTAAACGACTGTACTTATGTACCGTATTAATTCAAAATCCAAACTTTTTAATTCTGGATGAGCCAACAAACGACCTAGATATTGTAACCCTAAATGTACTTGAAAGCTTTCTTTTAGATTTCCCAGGCTGTTTAATGGTGGTGTCTCACGACCGGTATTTTATGGATAAAATTGTCGATCACTTATTAGTATTTCGCGGCGAAGGGCTTGTAGAAGATTTCCCGGGGAATTACTCCGATTTCAGAACGTATGAGGACAGCCAAGAACCCGAATCTAAAGAGGATGACAAGAAGGAAAAGAAAAATTGGAAGAAAGATAATAACATCAAATTAACCTATAACGAACAAAAGGAATACAAGAACCTTGAAAGTAAAATAAGCAGTCTAGAACATGATAAGCAGGCCATGGAAAAGGAATTCCTAAACCCAGACTTAACACCCGATGAAATCAACACCTTATCTGAAAAATTACAAAAGATTCTAGATGAGATTGATGAAAAAGAAATGCGCTGGTTTGAGTTAAGTTCAAAGCTAGAAGAGTAAGAATAGTTTACAGTCGCAGTTTTCAGTGACGTAAACAAACAAGTAGTTATATGACTTTAATGTTTTATGTAACGGTTTACTTAATAACTTAATAACCTTGAACCTTGTCTCGGAACCCGTCAGTTGGAGTGTCCCACCGCAAGGAGGGATGTATCGAGAACAACCACCAAAAACCGAACACAGAACACTGAATACGAAACCGTGTACCAACAAAAAAAATATATACCGTTCCTTTTAAAATCAACCAACCAACACGGTGTCCACTCTCCTTTTGTATATGATTTAATCACGAAATGCTTCTACGATAAAACAGAATACCCAGCTTATCAGGAATTAAAAAGGTATAGAAAGCAAGTATTAGGAAGTCCAGAAACCATCAATCTAACGGACTTAGGATCAGGCTCTAAAAAAACAACCAACAAGCAAAGACGCATTGCTGAAATAGCCAAAACATCTGGCACACCGTTAAAGCGCGCTAAATTATGGTATCGCTTAACGGGCTATTTTCAACCCAAACATATTTTAGAATTAGGCACATCATTAGGCATTGCAACCCACGCCATGCATTTGGGGTGTCCACAAGCAAAAATCACAACTATTGAAGGTTGCCCAAATTGTTCCAAGTTTGCACAATCGGCCTTAGCCAATTATAAAAACATCCAATTCTTAACAGGTAATTTCAGCCAACATCTCAATACCAGAACCCAACAGGCTTGGGATCTGATCTTTTTTGATGGCAACCATACCAAAGAAGCCACCATAGCATATTTTGAAACCCTCCTCCCATCAGTCCACAACGACACCATTTTTATTTTTGATGATATTTATTGGTCAGAAGGCATGACCCAAGCTTGGGAAATCATCAAACAACACCCGCAAGTAACCGTTACCATCGACACCTTTTTCTGGGGCTTTGTATTTTTTAGAAAGGAACAACGGAAAGAACATTTTACCATCCGGATTTAAAAAATGCTGTCATTGCGAGCCTGCCTGTCATTAGGCAGGAAGTGACATAGGAACAACGCGGCAAATGCAAAGCATTCACGAACACCATTTTTTTTAAAATAATACGATGTGAATAATCTCATCAATAGTAGGGTTACTTTCCAAAAAGTCCATCAACTATTTAATCCATTTTAAAATTACTCCGCGTATCTCTGTGAAAATTCTCCCTGCAACTCCCTGAAATAATCAACGAATCTTACCACACCAAGTCGTGTTAATCCGTGAAAATCGTGTCCTAATATGTCGCAATACATTACGTCAATAACCCATTAACTCTATACCACAATATCTAATTATATCATTAACTTATGAACCAATCAACACACACCTCATCCCTAATTCCTAATTAACCCGATAACTTAAGAACTTTTCACTCCTCACTTTTCACTCCTCACTCCTCACTTTCCACTTTTCACTTTTCGCTTTCCACTTTTCACTTTCCACTTTTCACTTTTCACTTTTCACTTTTCACTTTCCACTTTTCACTTTAAACCACAAACCATAAACGCCACCTCCCAAAAACACAAAAGATTCCTTTGCCTTATCCCACAGAACCATTAACTTTGAATAACAAACAATTCCTATGAAAATTTACACCAAAACAGGCGATAAAGGTACAACCGCATTATTCGGTGGTACCCGTGTTCCCAAGCACCATATCCGTATAGACAGCTACGGAACCGTTGATGAATTAAACTCGCATTTAGGACTCATTCGCGATCAAGACATCGACACCCATTATAAAGAAATGCTCATGCATATTCAAGATCGTCTCTTCACCGTAGGCGCTATTTTAGCTACCGATCCCGAAAAAGCCATATTAAAAAATGGAAAGGAACGTTTAAATATTCCTAAAATTTCCGAAGAAAATATTGAACGCCTCGAACAAGAAATTGACAATATGAATACGGCCTTACCACCTATGACACATTTTGTATTACCGGGCGGTCATCAAACCGTGTCATTCTGTCACATAGCACGCTGTGTATGCCGTCGTGCGGAACGTTTAGCATCTGCTTTAAACGATTTCGACCCAATAGACCCCTTGGCTATGACCTATTTAAATCGTTTATCTGACTATCTTTTTGTGTTGGCACGAAAGTTGTCCTCTGACTTAAACGCAGATGAAGTGAAGTGGATTCCTGAAAAACAGTAACCATCTCAAAATAACACAGCATAAACCTGTAAGTGGTTTAAAACAAACCATTAAAGGCACGTTCTTATAAATAAAGTGTAATTAATTGATTTTTTTCTTGTGTATTTAAACTAAAAATTTATTTTTGCAAAAATTAAAACACATTACAAATGTATTGGACATTAGAATTAGCATCCTATTTAAGTGATGCGCCTTGGCCAGCGACGAAAGACGAACTTATTGACTATTCAATTAGAACGGGAGCGCCATTAGAAGTTGTTGAAAACTTACAATCTATTGAAGATGAAGGGGACTCCTATGAGTCTATTCAAGAAATCTGGCCGGATTATCCAACAGACGAAGATTACCTCTGGAATGAGGATGAATATTAATACTATTAAAATTTAAAAAGTCTCGCCTAGAGGCTTTTTTTATGTTTTAATACGTAAATAACCGAACAAAAAAACGTTTTTTTGTATTTCAAAAAAGCAAACACATATTTAATATTAGTATGCAGTACTAATACAACCTAAACACCTAACAAATGAGTTTTTTAGATTCAGTCCTTAAGGTATTTGTTGGCGATAAGTCGAAACAAGACGTTAAAGCCATCATGCCTATAGTTGAAAAAATTAAAACATACGAAGCGGCTCTAGAGCAATTATCTCACGATGATTTACGGGCTAAAACAGCTTACTTTAAAGAAAAAATAGCCGAAGCTAGAAAGCCGCTGAATTCAGAAATTGAAGACCTTCTTAAAAAAGCAAACGAAACAGAGGATATTGATCAACGGGAAGATATCTATTTAGAAATTGACAAAATTAAAGACACCATTTATACGGTTACGGAAGATGTATTAAACGACATCCTTCCAGAAGCCTTTGCTGTAGTTAAAGAAACAGCAAAACGTTTTGTTCATAATACAACCATTCCGGTTACTGCCAATACCTTCGATCGTGAAATTTCCGGTGAAAAGGATTATATAACACTAGAAGATGATCAAGCCGTTTGGGCAAATTCTTGGGATGCTGCCGGGAAACCAATTACTTGGGACATGATTCATTATGATGTCCAATTAATAGGTGGTATTGCTATGCACCAAGGTAAAATTGCCGAAATGCATACAGGTGAAGGTAAAACATTAGTAGCTACACTGCCGGTGTATTTAAATGCACTTGCTGGCAGAGGTGTGCATTTAGTAACAGTAAATGATTACCTAGCCAAACGTGATAGCGCGTGGATGGCACCAATATTTGAATTCCACGGCATGCGTGTGGACTGTATTGATTACCACCAACCCAATTCTGCGGCTCGTAAAAAAGCCTATTTAGCAGATATTACCTACGGAACAAATAACGAATTTGGTTTCGATTATTTACGGGATAATATGGCGCACGCACCAGACGATTTAGTGCAACGCCCACACCACTACGCCATTGTAGATGAGGTGGATTCGGTTTTAATTGATGATGCTAGAACACCATTAATTATTTCAGGACCTATTCCACAAGGTGATCGTCATGAATTTACAGAATTAAAACCAAAAGTAGATAGTATCGTTTCGGTACAACGTAAGTACCTGGTTGGTGTTTTAGCAGAAGCTAAAAAATTAATTGCAGAAGGTGATACCAAAGAAGGTGGTTTTCAATTGTTACGTGCCTACAGAGGTATTCCTAAAAACAAAGCATTAATTAAGTTTTTAAGTGAAGAAGGGATTAAGCAATTACTTCAAAAAACAGAAAACTATTACATGCAAGACAATAACCGCGAAATGCCAAAAATTGACGCGGAATTGTACTACGTTATTGAAGAAAAAAACAATCAAATTGAATTAACCGATAAAGGAATTGAATTCCTATCGGGGGAAGATGACCCGAATTTCTTCGTCATGCCGGAAATAGGTATTGAAATTTCTAAAATTGAAAATCAAAACTTATCATCGGAAGAGGAAGCCAATTTAAAAGAAGATTTATTTAGAGATTACGGCATTAAGTCAGAACGTATTCACACCTTAAACCAATTACTAAAAGCATATGCCTTGTTTGAAAAAGACAACCAATATGTGGTAATGGACAATAAGGTGATGATTGTAGATGAGCAAACGGGTCGTATCATGGATGGGCGTCGTTATTCTGACGGTTTACACCAAGCCATTGAAGCTAAAGAAAATGTAAAAATTGAAGATGCTACCCAAACATTTGCAACAGTAACCCTTCAAAATTATTTCAGAATGTATCGTAAACTGTCCGGTATGACGGGTACCGCTGTTACCGAAGCAGGTGAATTCTGGGAAATATATAAATTAGATGTGGTTGAAATTCCAACCAACAGACCAATTGCGCGTGATGACCGTGAGGATTTAGTGTATAAAACCAAACGTGAAAAATACAACGCGGTTATTGATGAAGTTACCAAGCTCTCGCAAGCGGGCCGTCCAGTGCTTATTGGTACAACCAATGTAGAAATTAGTGAGTTGTTAGGTAAAATGCTTTCTATTAGAAAAGTACCTCACAATGTATTAAACGCGAAACTTCATAAAAAAGAAGCCGATATTGTTGCCGAAGCTGGCCAACCAGGTCAAGTTACAATTGCAACCAACATGGCTGGTCGTGGTACGGATATTAAATTGTCTGATGCGGTTAAAAAAGCAGGTGGTTTAGCCATTGTAGGTACGGAACGTCATGATTCACGTCGTGTGGACCGCCAGTTACGTGGTCGTGCAGGTCGTCAAGGAGATCCAGGAAGCTCGCAATTTTATGTGTCATTAGAAGATAACTTAATGCGTCTTTTTGGTAGTGAACGTATTGCCAAAATGATGGATAGAATGGGATTGGAAGAAGGCGAAGTGATTCAGCATTCTATGATTTCAAAATCTATTGAGCGTGCACAGAAAAAAGTAGAGGAAAATAACTTTGGTGTTCGTAAGCGTTTATTAGAATATGATGATGTGATGAATTCCCAGCGTGAAGTGGTTTACAAACGTCGTCACCACGCCTTACATGGTGAGCGTTTACGTGTGGATTTAGCTAACATGATTTATGATACCTCTGAAGGTATTGCAGAAACGAATAAAGCCGCTAACGATTATAAGAACTTGGAGTTTGAAATGATTCGGTACTTCTCTATGAGTTCCCCTGTTACGGAAGCCGAATTTGGCAAATTAAGCGTCCAAGATTTAGCGGGTAAAATTTACAAAGCAGCTTTTGAACATTACCGTTCTAAAATGGAACGCAATGCTGAATTAGCATTCCCGGTTATTAAAAATGTATACGAAACACAACGCGATAAATTTAAGCGTATTGTAGTACCATTTACCGATGGCGTAAAAAGCATTCAGGTGGTAACAGACCTTGAAAAAGCCTATGAAACCAATGGTAAACAATTAATCAATGACTTTGAGAAAAACATCACATTAGCCATCGTTGACGATTCGTGGAAAACGCATTTACGCAAAATGGATGAGTTGAAACAATCCGTTCAATTAGCGGTACATGAGCAGAAAGATCCGTTGCTAATTTACAAGTTTGAAGCATTTGAGTTATTCAAAGGCATGATTGACAAAGTAAATAAAGATGTTATTTCATTTTTATTTAAAGGTGAATTACCACAAGAAACTACCGATGCTATCCAAGAAGCACGTCAATCTACTAAAAAAGAAAATCTTCAAACTCAAAAAGAAGAAATTCAAAATTTAGATGAACGTTCTGCTCAAAATAGATCGGCAGGAAACACACAACGTCAACCGGAAGTGGTAGAAACAATTGTTCGCGATAGTCCAAAAATTGGACGTAATGACAAGGTCACTATCAAACACGTAATGAGTGGTGAAAATAAAACAGTAAAATTCAAACAAGCTGAACCACTTATTGCCAAAGGCGATTGGGTATTAGTGAATGATTAAGAACTGATTACATCATATTTATAAGAAAAATCCGAAGTAACCCTTCGGATTTTTTTGTTTCAGGTACTTATAACGAAGATTTAAATAGGTTCAACGAAAACTAAAGCATTATAGCTAAAAACTAAAGCCTTATAACTATTTTTACAGTGGTATCTCCTGATTAATTTTTTTCGATTAATAGCACGTAAACGAAAAAAATATTATGATGTCTCTTATTTATTTAAACAAAACAGTTCGATTTGTTGCACTAGCAATCGTAGTGAGCATAACGTTTTGCTGTTTTAATGGCTATTCTCAAACTATCAGTTTCGGCTCCACGGGCTTAATCAATGAAGGTGTTTTAAACCCAACCTCATTAGATTTTGGCCCGGATAATCGCTTATATGTCTCCCAACAAAACGGACTTATCTGGGCTTATACCATAGAGCGCGATAATGCCAGCGCAGGAAATGGACAATACACTGTAATTGCTAGCGAAGAAATTGCTAAAATCCGTACAGGCATCCCAAACCATAACGATTTAGGTGTTTTTAATCCAAGTCAACAACGTTTAGTCACTGGTATTCTTGCTTCGGGGACAGCTCAAAATCCAATCTTATATGTAACCTCATCAGATTATTTATTAGGTGGTGGTTCAGGTGGAAATGATAGCAATTTAGATACCAATTCTAGTATGATTTCCAAGCTTGAGAAAATTAATGGTGTTTGGGAAAAAACCGATTTGGTAAGAGGTTTACCGCGCTGTGAAGAAAATCATGCTATAAATGGTTTAGACATGTTTGAAAAAGATGGCGAGACCTTCTTATTAGTGGCTCAAGGTGGTCAGACCAATAAAGGTGCACCTAGTAATAATTTTGCAGGAACCCCAGAGTTTTTCTTATCAGCTTCTATCCTTATCGTAAATCTAACACAATTGGAAGGCATGACGGTTTATACAGACCCAAGAACCAATACCGAATACGTGTATGATTTACCAACCTTAAACGATCCCACCCGAATAGATATAGACAACACGCATCCGGATTTCCCCTATCCCGCTGGACACCCCATGCATGATGCTTTTATTGATTTAGGTGATCCATTTGGAGGCAACAACAGTTTAAATCAGGCCTTCCCAGAAGTGGGAGGTCCGGTTCAAATATTCTCACCTGGCTATAGAAATGCATACGATATTCTAGTTACAGAAAATAATAGAATTTACACCTCAGACAATGGGCCTAATGCCCTTTGGGGAGGCGTTCCAAGAATTTATGACATAGCTACAGATACCTATTTAGGTGATGAAAGTACCATTACCTATGACCCAAACATTCATTATATAACAAACGAAATGAATGAGAGTGGTAGTGAGTTTTCAAAAGACCCCCTACATTTTATTGGAACTATTAATGATCCGAATGGCACATATTACGGGGGGCACCCAAATCCTATTCGCGCATTTCCATCCCGTGCGAATGTAATTGCCTATGAAAAAATAAGTGGCTCATGGGTAGCAACCAACACCTATTTGGTAGGCGATTTATTAGTGGGTGCAGAAGGCTATTTTAACTCGTCCTTTTCAATTGCAAATTTCCCAGATTACCCCGAACAGGGCGAATACCTCATGGATGAACCCGTAAGCAGCCCTAAAAATAATATTTTAGATTTTAAAGCGGCTTCCACCAATGGAATTGTAGAATATACAGCTTCTAATTTTGGCGGTGCCATGCAAGGAAATATTTTAACAGCCTCCTTTAATGGCGATATTAATCGGTATATATTAAACGCGGCTGGCGATATGGTTTTAGAACAAGAAGTGCCTTTTAATGGTTTTGGAAGTATTCCTTTAGATGTTATTGCTTTAGGTGATAATTCCATTTTCCCTGGTACGGTTTGGGCCGTAACCTATGGTGCTAACAGCATAACCGTTTTTGAACCTTCTGATTTAATTTGCCTGCAACCTGGCGATGTAGGTTATGATCCCTTAGCGGATAATGATGGTGATGGTTATACCAATCAAGATGAAATAGATAATGGCACTAATATTTGTTCGCAAAGTAGTAAGCCGAAAGATAATGACAACGATAGTATTTCCGACTTAAATGATCCAGATGATGATAATGATGGCATTCTAGATGTCAATGATGCCTTTGCTTTAGATGCCAATAATGGAACCACCACAAACCTACCTGTAGATTATCCCTTTTGGAATAACGATCCAGGAACAGGTTTATTTGGCTTGGGTTTTACAGGTCTTATGTTAGACCCTTCTGGCACGACAGACTATCTCGATCAATTTAATGAACAAGAAATGTCCTTTGGTGGTGCTGCCGGAAAAGCAACTGTTGATGCCGTTACTGGAGGGGATGCTTTGGAAGGTTTAAACAATCAAGATTACGGCTTTCAGTTTGGAATAAATGTGGATAGTAATTCCAACCCCTTTACGGTTCACGCCAAAGTAGAATCGCCTTATTTTGGTTCCAATGGGAGCCAGAATGACCCTGTTGACTTTCAATCCTACGGTATGCAAATAGGTACAGGTGATCAAGATAACTATCTGAAATTTGTGTTTATGAATGGAACGCTAAATAATGATGCGCTTCATGGGTTACAACTCCTGATAGAATCCAATGGGGTAGTTACATTAAATACGACTTATGATATACCTGATATTATAAATTCAGGATCAGTAGATTTATATATTTCTGTAGATCCTGCCACGGGATTAGCACAGCCCTTCTACTCCACTAATAATGGGGAAACTTTAAGTTTACTGGGACCAACCATTTTGTTACCAAGTGATTTTTTAGACCCGTTAGATGCTAAAGGAATGGCGGTTGGTATTATTTCTACCTCCCGATCGGCTACAACCCCAAACCCATTTACAGCAACTTGGGATTTTATTGAAGCTTACGAAAACCAAAATGGGGTCGTGTCTATAAACCCAACGAATTTAGATTTTGGATTAACACCGGTTAACAACTCCCAACGCAGCAAATACATTGTTTTAAATAATGAAGGTGGACCAACCGATGATGTGATTAGCGTAACAGCTCTAAATTTTGTTGGAACCAATGCAGCTTCGTTTTCTTCAGATATAGCCCTACCTTTTAATATCAATCCTGGTTCTTCCGTAAAAATTCCAATCGATTTTATTTCCGATAATATCGTGGGGGTTAAAACCGCCAATATGGAAGTGATTCATTCCGGTGTTAACACGGCTGTTTCTATGACTTTAACAGGAGAATTAACAGATATTTACACGCCTTTAGTACGTATTAATGCTGGCGGCCCGCTGGTTTTAGCAACTGATGGCGGTCCAGATTGGGAGGACAATACGACTTCAACTGGCGATTCGTATACGGTTTCTTCTGGCTCCCCTTATTCTTCAACCGAAGTATTTTACGAAAATCGTGACGCATCCATTCCGAGTTATATAGACGCTAGTACCTATTACGATGTCATGCATATTCAACGAAGTATTAGCGATCCGGCCTATCCTATGATTTTTTCTATTGCCGTACCTAATGGGGATTATATAGTAAACCTGTATTTTGCAAACCTATACAATGGTACTTCCAATCCTGGCGAACGTGTTTTTAGTGTGAATATAGAAGATGAACGGCTTTTAGATGATTTCGATATTTCTGCGGAATTTGGTCATCGCCAAGCTGGACTTGTTCAAAATAATATAACGGTCACCGATGGCGTTTTAGAAATTCGTTTTTTCGAAAATATAGAAAACCCCCTAATTAATGGAATAGAAATTTTAGGTATTGCCTATCCGGAATTAGAATTGCAACCCATAGCAGATAGAACCAGCTGTGAACTAGAAATATCTGATTTTCAAGCCGAAGGTTCCGGCGGGAATCCATTAGACAACTTAACATATGCCATCTCCGGACATCCTGCAGGCACGGACATTGAACCTACCAACGGTTTAATTTTTGGTGTCATTGATGAAACCGCTGTATCCGGTGGACCCAACAATGATGGTGTGTATAACGTAACGGTTACCTTAAGTAAACCCGGTAGTCTAGATGTTGAGCAAAATTTTACTTGGACTATTTTAGATGATACAGAACCCCCAATCATTATATGCCCAGATAATATTATAGAAATTCTAGCTAGTGGTATAACCGAAGCTACCGTATTGATTGCAGAACCTACCGCAACTGATAATTGTGCCAGTACCATCACCTACACCGGTGTTCGGTCTGATGCACTGTTATTAACCGATCCGTATCCTTTAGGAGATACCGTTATTTCGTGGACAGCAACGGATGCGTCTAATAATGTGTCCTTAAGTTGTGACCAGACAATATCCATTTTGGAACCTATTTTAATTTCTGCAAAAGCCTATTTACAAGGTGCTGCATTAACGCCTAATTTTGGTGAAGAAACCCTCATGCGTGACGATTTGAGAGTTGCTAATCTCATTCCAACAACGAGTCCGTATGCTGATGGATTAGTATGTGATCCTTCCGTATTCTTAATAACAGGCAATAACGCTATTGTTGATTGGATGTGGATTGAAATTCGAGATGCTAATACAAACACCTTAATTGTTGATGCCAAATCTGGACTCCTACAACGTGATGGGGATATTGTAGATGTTGATGGTATTTCGCCCATAAATTTCCAACAAATATCAGCTGATTATTTTATTTCTGTAAACCATAGGAATCATTTAGGGATTATGAGTGCAACCACAATAACGCTTTCCAATGTAACCTCTGTCGTCAATTTTACCGATGGCAGCATTACTACTTTTGGACTAGAAGCTCAAACAAGTTTCGGAATGCCTACAGGTATTTTAGGCATGTATGGAGGCGATATTAATGGAAATAATCAAACGCGTTATTTAGGCCCTAATAATGATTCGGCTAGTTTAAAAACAATTGTTTCAAATGCCGCTGGCAACGCGACCAATAGCAACTATTTCCCATATACAGCATATAACACAGGTGATATTAACTTGGATGGTATTGTACGCTATTCAGGACCTGGGAATGATAAAGGTCTATTAAAAAATATTATTACAAATCACATAAATAATCCGGCATCAAATTATTATCCAATTTTAGAACAAATGCCAAATTAATTAAATACAAAACGTCATGAAAAAACTATATATAACGGCATTCCTATTAGTAATAAGTATTACTATCCATGCACAAGCAACCTATGAGTTTAGTCTGTCATTTGTTGGAATTAATGCAAATACAGGTAATTACCAAATGGCCTTATTAGCCACACCTAGTGAACCAGTTACCAACCATAGCACCGACGATATGGGCGCAGGTTTTTATGTCCCCACAGGTTTAACCATCGGGAATTTTGTAACAGGCAACTCCAATCTTCCAGCCTCCGAATGGGCATCTATGTCCATGGGACCGGGCGTATTTGGTGATGCCTATTTTTTAGGCCGTGATGAAGCGGGTCAGTACTCCGTCATACTAAATGGTGCAGGCCCTTTTGAACTGGTATTATTTGATGTCATTGCCAATCCAAATCCATCAAGTGGTGAAATTCGTTTTGTGGAAAATGGTGACCCTGTCTTTGATACTATCTATATAGAAAATTACATCAATATTGCGACTCAAAATCTGTATTCTCAAAATAATCCTTTGGCCAACGCTATTAGCTTTCAAACACTAGATTTAGATGCCGTTAATTTGAAGGAAACTATCAACATTTACCCCAATCCTGTATCTGAAATTTTATTTATCAAAACAACAAATTCTATTAATAATATAGAAATATTTACACTATTAGGAAGTCAAGTACTTAAAACAACGAGTGCTGAAATTGATGTAACTAACTTCCAATCCGGAACCTACATCCTTAAAGTACAAACCGATTTAGGCCAAACAATAAAAAAATTGATAATTAACTAATTAATATAGTTTTAATAGGAGATTAGGGTCTGGGCAATTTTGTAAAAAATGGTCCAGATTTTTTTTGTTGCAAACACCAGGATAATCTCCTTCAAACCCTTCCAAATCACGAATTATCTGAAAATGTAAATGTGGCGCATAATCACCATTTACTTCAGCGGCACCAAGGGTTGCTATTTGTTCGCCTTGTTTAACGGCAGCTCCCACTTTTTTGTCGGTTAATGAATCCAAACTTAAATGACCATACAAGGTGTAAAAAACAACATCATTAATTTGATGTTCCAAAATTAGTGTCGGACCATAATCACCATAGTTAGCATTATTGGCAAAGCTGTGAATAACACCTTCAAGTGGCGATAAAACAGCTGATCCTGCTGCAATCCACAAATCTAATCCTAAATGAATATTACGTTCGGTATCGGCATTTTGCTGATTGAAATAGGTACTGCGTTTATAAATGTTCCGTTTTTCATTATAACCGCCATAAGCAACTTCTGCCCGTTTTTGATGGCAATAATCGTTTATAAAAACAGCCCAAGCTTGAGAGGAGGACACATCAAAAGTGTGTAGTGATAAATTCTGTTCCGATAAATCTATGGATACATATTTGGACAAGGGTATGTTTTTATCTAAAACAAAAAGAGGCATGGAGTTAATGCCATGTATAAAAGAAGAAAAGGGAGTTGAGTTCATAGTATGTAAAACTCAAAAATAGGAAACTAATCCATAACTATATGACTATATTTTGCATTAACAACAATCGTTTTGTTGTTGGAAATACTACCAGAATTAAAAGAAGAAACAGCTTGCCCCTTCGTGTTTTTAGGATGCTTGAATTGCGAATACTTACCGTGATACTGTAATTTATAATCGGCTTGAGCCAGTTTTAAATTTGCATTGCTATTATCTAATGTAATATTAATAGTCTTAAAGTCATCCGTTATTTCACTAATGGCTAGGTCTCCAAAGCTACCATTAAGAATAGCATTACCAGACAGTTTATCAATATGGATATTGGACGAATTAGAATTTAATACAAGCCCATTTACATTTTGTATGGTTGCCGCTTCCACAAAGTTCAATTCTAAATTACCGTTCTGCCAATCCTTTATTAAAAGGGATGAATAAGATGCATTGATGGCGGTTTGTTCGCCATCAATGCGTGATGCTAAAAATTTAGTGTGATTTAAATCCGCCTGGAGATTATGAATAATAGAAGTGAATTTCATTTCACCATGTCTGACATTCAGTTTTAATCTGGCGTCTTTGGGAATTTTTATTTTAAGTGTTTTTTTAACTTTCATATTTTTCCCCATGTCTGAATCAAACATGGCTCGATATTTAGCATCTTGCTTTTGTCGTATAGATTCATGCTTATCATGTTCTTTTTCCATGAGCTTTGCACGTTCTTCCATTTCTTTTCCAATTTGTTCACCCCAAGTTTCCATTTCTTTGCCAAACTGTTCGCCCCATTTTTCCATGCTTTCACCAAAGGATTTTCCAAATTGTTTGCCCCAAGCTTCCATATCTTTTTCAAAGGTTTTTCCAAATTGCTCACCGAATTTTTCACCCCAAGCTTCCATGTCCTTTTCATATTTTTCAAAAGCCTCTGTGTCCACTTTTTTTGCCCAAGCCTCCATTTTTCTAGCATACGCATCGCCATATTTGGCACTGTATTCACGACTCCACCTATCCATATATGCTTCGCCTTCATTTTTATAGCGCTCAAAATCAAAATTGGTAGTATTCATGCCTTCTGGCAAATCCGGTAGTTTCGGCATATTAGGCATTTTAGGCATATTGGCCACGTCAAGGGATGCCATTAAACCATCAACCAATGGCATAATAGGCATGTCTGCTAATTCAATTTCCAAATTCTGTAAAGCATCTACTGATTGAACATCAAAAAGACTCATACTATCGGACCAACTATCACCTTCCGAATTAGATTTTATTGTGATATAATCTTTGGAACCTTCCACCTGGACCTTCCAAGCATCCACATGTTTTTTTAGTGCTTCTTTTGATAGCGCGTCACTTTCAATATAGGCTTCAACTTCAATAATATCTTTATTCCAAGTATCGATGATTATGTTGGTATAACTCGCATGTATATCGAGGGTTACATCATCATTAACCTGTAAGGTTTGCGATATTTTATCTACACGCTGTTGGGCATTTATACTACCTGCAAAAAGTAAGCAGAGAAGCAAAAATTTTATGTTTTTCATAATACTAATGTTTTATACGTTATTTTTCTTCTGATGTGAATCAGAGTTTTTTAAACTGTGTAATTGGTCTTTAAGGCGATACATGAGATTTAATCTAAATTTCAAATTTGTTATCAATGCACTTACCGTTAATTCATTGGGACCTTGCTCGGTTAACTCAACAGACAATCGTTTATACTCCGCATTTAAAGCATCTAAACGCGATATATAGCCATCAATGAGATCTTTATTTTCTGAAGTTAAGGTCACTTTGGACAACTCCAAATTAATATTTGCCAAATAATAATCCTCTACTTTTTTAAAGTCAGGAGAAATATCGCCTAGTGTTTTTAAAGGTGATTTTTCAGGAGCAACTTCAACAACCTGATTCGTTTTAACGGGTTCATTCAAAACAGCATACATACCAAAACCCAATCCCAAAACAATTACAACACTTGCTGCAATTTGCATCCATAAAAAACTATGCTTTTTCTTTTGTGGAAAGCTTTTGTTCAATTTCTGCTGAAAACGAGCTTCATGTCCTGAAGGCATGACAGTTTTGGTTTCCGCATTATTCTGTTTGAGTAAATCTCTAATATCGCGTGCCATTTTTTTTCTGTTTTAATAATTCTTGTAATTGTAACTTACCTCGGTAAAGTTGTGTTCTGGAAGAAACTTCGGTAATATTTAAAATATCTGAAATTTCTTGATGATCATAACCTTCCAGTAAATACAGCGTGAGAACCAATCGATATTTATCTGCTAAACTTGAAATAGCGTCTTTAACATCCACAACTTCCACGGTATCGTCTACTAACCAATTGTCATTACCCGAGTCCACCACATTTAAATGCGCAGCTTCAAGTTCCACCAGTTGGTGTTTTTGTGCTTTTAACATGTCTATACTCGTATTAATAACAATGCGCTTTAACCAGGCTCCAAAAGTAACTTCTGCTTGATACTGATCCAGTTTAGAGAACGCTTTAATAAAGGCATCCTGAACAATATCTTCAGCTTCGGCATCATGCTTTACAAATCGTCTTGCAACAATATACATACCTTGGCAGTACTGGTTGTATAACTGCATTTGTGCTTGACGGTTGTTTGCTTTGCATTTTTCAATAATTTCAAGTTGAAACATGCTTTACTTTTTGGTTTTAATGGTTTGGTTCATCTTAATGACGATGAAAAAAGTGATGTGTTGCAAAAATCCGCATCTTTTTTTCAAGATTAAAAATAAGTCTTAAAAAAATGTGATAGCTCTTCATTAAAAATAACATTTGAAGTATCTTTATATCATTAATTAAAATACCCTATGAATAGATTTTTTAAATGGTTTTTGGGATGCTTATTTCTAATTGCCATCAGTTTGTTTTTATATTCCTTTTTTGTGGATGGCAGTTTACT
The DNA here is from genome assembly GCF_023205095.1 of Bizionia sp. M204. Taxonomy (GTDB): domain Bacteria; phylum Bacteroidota; class Bacteroidia; order Flavobacteriales; family Flavobacteriaceae; genus Algorimicrobium; species Algorimicrobium hallyeonense. The sequence continues at coordinate 1,844,025 of NZ_CP046242.1, forward strand.
TGCACCACGAAAAAGTCCAATTGATACTGTATCCTTTTCTAAAAATGATTTACAGCTAGATATAGTTTATAACAGACCCTCTAAACGCGGTCGCGAAGTTTTTGGTGGTTTGGTTCCTTATAAGCAAGTTTGGCGAACAGGTGCCAACGAAGCCACAACCTTTAAAACGAGTAAAGCCTTAAAAATAAACAATGATTCGCTTCCTGCGGGAAAATATACCCTATGGACCATTCCAAACGATTCTACATGGCAAGTTATGTTTAATTCCAAACAATATGCTTGGGGAGTTGATACAGAAATGAAACCCATGCGTGAACCCGAATTTGATGTCATTACCGTTACCGTTCCCGTGGAAGACACAGGAGTTACGGTGGAACAATTTACAATTGGGTTTGACAATGCATTAGATCAATTATCACTAACTATGGCTTGGGATGAAACCAAAGTAGCCGTACCAATAGAAACTTTTGACTAAAAAAACGTCACATAAAAAAGCACTACAAGAACAGGCTGGTGTTTCGCAACCCGAAACCATCAATCAGGCTATTATTGATGCTATACGTAGTCGAAGAGATGTAAAACCAACAACTCCACAACTTATTGAACGTATTTTAAAAGGTGATATAACAGCTTTAAGTCGCGCAATAACCTTAATTGAAAGCAAAAACAAAAATCATGCTGATCAGGCCCATGCTATTATAAAAGGCTGCCTTCCTTATGCTAATAAATCAGTTAGAATTGGGATTACAGGTGTTCCTGGTGTTGGAAAAAGTACATTTATTGAATCCTTCGGAACATATTTATCCAAAGCAGGAAAAAAAATTGCCGTTCTAGCTATTGACCCAAGTAGTTCTATTACAAAAGGAAGCATTCTAGGCGATAAAACCCGAATGGAGGATTTAGTAAAGGACACGAATGTCTACATCAGGCCATCGCCATCAGGGGAATCTTTAGGTGGTGTGGCGCGAAAAACTCGGGAAACTATTATCTTGTGTGAAGCTGCTGGTTTTGACACCATATTAATTGAAACCGTTGGCGTTGGTCAGAGTGAAACGGCAGTTCATAGTATGGTAGATTTTTTCCTGCTCCTTAAATTAGCAGGTGCTGGCGATGAGCTACAAGGCATTAAACGCGGTATTATTGAAATGGCCGATTCTATAGCCATTAATAAGGCCGATGGCGAAAACATGAAAGCCGCTAAAATTGCTAAAGTAGAATTTAATCGCGCATTACATCTATATCCAGCTAAAGATTCTGAATGGCAACCCAAAGTATTATTATGTAGCGCCTTGCATGATGAAGGAATAGATACCGTTTGGGAAACTATAGATAAATATGTGACTCAAACGCAAAGCAATGGATACTTTGAGCAGCGACGTCATAAGCAAAATAAGTTCTGGTTAATTGAAACCATTAAAGACCAACTGCATGCGGACTTCTTTAATAATGAGGTCATTAAAAAAGCATTAAACGTACAGATAACATTAATTGAGGCGCAGAAAACAACACCTTTTGCTGCTGCGGATTATTTATTGCAGTTAAAACCGGAATTATAGAAAATTGGTTTTATACCAAGCTACCTGCTTTTCCACACCTTCTAATAAGGTGGTTTGCGGATTATAATTTAGTAAGCTTCTCGCTTTATCAATAATAGCTTTGGTTCGTAATTGATCACCAGCTCTAGCAGACACATGTTGAATAGCAATATTCATATCCATAACTTGAGCAACCGCATCAATACCTTCTTGAGTGGTATGTTCTACTTCAGTTCCAAGATTTATAATTTCACCATCAACAACATCAATAGCGTCCATAACGCTAACAACACCATCTACAATATCATCCACATAGGTAAAACTGCGTAAATGTGTAGAACTGCCTTGGTATAACGGAAAAGCTTCTTTATTAAATCCGCAAGCAATTAATTTGGTATACATTTTTTCAGGACGTTCTCGAGGTCCAAAAACAGAATATAAACGCAATGAACAAGACTTCAATTGTTTTTCACGCGATTTTTGAAGTACCAATTGTTCAGCCGCCAATTTAGTAACACCATAGTGTGAAGCTGGTTTTGGCGCCACATCTTCTGGAAAAGTTGCTTGCAAGCCGTAAATGGAAGAAGTGCCTATATTTACAAATAACTTTAAATCGTTTAATTGCAAGGCAAAATCTATTATGTTTTTTGTAGCAATAATATTATTGGTGAAATAGTCTTCAAAAGTTGATGTGGAAGAAATACCAGGTTGAGCAGCAAAATGAAAGATGAAATCAATATCCTTTGGTAAATTGTCGTTCAAATTATCAGAACGTAAATCCAATTTCAAAACAGGAATACCTTTGTTATTTAGAGCTTTTTCATTTAATTTCTTTAAAGATTCGCTATAATACGGCGAAAAATTATCCACACCTATTACATCATGTCCCATGTCTTTTAAACGTTCAGCTGTATGCGAGCCTATAAATCCCACTGCACCAGTAACTAGTATCTTCATAAATCTAATTTCTATTACAAAGAAACAGTTTTTTTTCTGTAAGATTAGAATTCTATAAAAAAGAATACATTTGTAGTACAACTTTAATTTTATGGATTACCAGTTTACAATTATAGTTCCCGTATATAATGAAGAAGATAATTTACCGCGAGTTGAAAAGGAATTATTAGAATACATGCAAATAGCCAGCAGAAAAACAAAGATTTTGTTTGTAAATGATGGCTCCAAAGACAGCAGTCAACATCATATTGAAGATATTGCTAAAAGACATCCTGAATTTCAATATATTAGTTTTAAGGAAAACCGAGGTTTAAGCGCGGCTATAAAAGCTGGTTTTGATTATGCGGACACGGAATTGGTTGGTTATATAGATTCGGATTTACAAACCGATCCAAAGGATTTTAACGTGCTTTTAGAACATATTAATGATTATGATTTGGTAACGGGTGTTCGCGCAAACCGTAAAGATAGTTTTGTTAAAAATATGTCTTCTACCATTGCCAATGGAATTCGCCGTACATTTACTAAAGATGGCATGGACGATACAGGTTGTCCGCTTAAAGTTATAAAAACTGATTATGCCAAGCGGATTCCCATGTTTGAAGGTTTGCATCGCTTTCTTCCTGCTATGATTTTATTGCAAAAAGGTAAGATTGTACAAGTCCCTGTCAAACACTTCCCACGGGTTGCCGGAGAAGCCAAATTTGGCGTTTGGAATCGCTTAATTGGACCGCTAATGGATTGTTTCGCGTATCTCTGGATGAAGAAAAAGTATATTAATTATACGGTTGAGAAACACAATTAATGAGTAATTGGCTCATATATAGTATTGGATTTTTAGCGCAGATATTGTTCTCTTCTCGGCTTATTCTTCAATGGCTATATTCTGAAAAACAAAAACGCGTTATTACGCCTACCATTTTTTGGACTTTAAGTTTATTCGCTTCATTCTTGCTATTTATATATGGATATTTACGTGATGATTTTGCCATTATGCTTGGTCAAGGCTTAACTTATTTTATATATATTCGGAATTTACAACTACAAAACCAATGGCAGAAGTACCCTAAATTCATGCAGTGGTTTTTATTATTAATGCCAACATTTATTGCCATTTTCTATTTTAACAATAATACGATAGACGTGGTGAAACTCTTTAAAAACGAAGCTATTCCTGTCTGGCTACTAACATTAGGAATCGTTTCGCAGGTGGTGTTTACTTTACGTTTTGTATACCAATGGCTCTATTCGGAGAAACAAAAAGAATCAACCCTACCTTTTGGCTTTTGGTTATTAAGTTTAATAGGCTCTATTCTTATTTTAACTTATGCTATTTTCAGAAGAGATCCTGTGTTATTTACAGGTCATATTCTGGGTGCTATTATCTATATTAGGAATTTAATTTTAATCCGAAAATATGCTTCCGCTTCTTAAAAAATATCCCGTTTTATTTATTTGTTTTGGAATTGCACTGGTGTTGCTTCCAAATTTAAACGTAATGGACGTGACTATTATGGAAGCGCGAAATTTTATTACAGCTCGTGAAATGTTAACCGATAATAACTGGCTACTCACAACCATGAATGGCGAAGCCCGTTATGAAAAACCACCTTTACCAACATGGCTTACCGCTATTTCTGCTGCTATTTTTGGTGTACAAAGTGTTTTTGCTATGCGATTGCCTGCGGTTCTATTTATTATGATAATTGCCGTTTTTGTTTTTAAATTATCTAAAAAAATCACAAAAAGTCAATCTTTCGGAATTTTATCTGCAATTATTGTTACCACTTCATTTTATGTTATTGGTATTATGATTGAAGCACCTTGGGATATTTTTACACATGGCTTTATGTGTGTTGCTATTTACTATTTATTTTGCTTTTTCCAAGCGACAAAAACGCAATGGAAATCAGCACTTTTGGCAAGTGTATTTATTGGTTTCTCCATATTGAGTAAAGGACCCGTTAGTTTTTACGCCTTATTATTACCGTTTTTATTGGCTTATGGATTTACATTTAAATATAACCGTTTTAAATCGAAATTTATACCCGTCCTACTTATATTAATTTTAGCGGTTACTGTTGGTGGTTGGTGGTATTTATATGTGCGATTAGAAGATCCAGCCACATTTTTAGCAATTGCAGAAAAAGAAACAGGTAATTGGAGTAGCTATAATGTGCGCCCATTTTATTATTATTGGAGTTTCTTTACGCAAAGTGGTTTGTGGACGATTCCAGCATTTGTCAGTTTGTTATATCCATACTTAAAAACCCGCGTTAGAAACCGTAAAGCTTATAAATTTAGTTTTTTATGGACTATTTTTGCCGTTATATTACTGTCTCTTATACCTGAAAAGAAATCACGGTATTTGATGCCTGTTTTAATTCCCTTAGCAATTAATTGCAGTTTTTATCTAGACTATGTAATTCGTGAATTTAAAAATTTGAAAAATAAACGTGAAACCGTTCCAGTTTATTTCAACTTTGGGTTGATTGGTATTGTAGGCATTGCGTTTCCTTTTTTAGCCTTTGCCTTTTTAAAAGATAATTTAACAGGTTATTGGTTCTCTTTTATATTAGCGTCAGTTATCGTGTTTGTTATGGGTTTTTTCATTTTAAGATTCTTAAAACACATGAATATACGCATGGTTGTCGTTTGCGCTGTAGGACTTTATGCTAGTTTACTCCTTTTTGCTTTACCGCTAAAGGAAGCTTTGAATAGTGAGGACTTCCACCCGATTACTTCTGATATTTCTGGCGATTTAAAACTCTACCAATTCAATTATATAGCACCTGAAATGATTTGGGAATATGGTCAAAAAATTCCACCAATTAAAAATGAGGATGGTACAATGACCTTACCTAAAGAACCTAACTTTGGATTATTAACGATTGGCATAAGCCCGGAAGACTCCAATAAACTTCAGGAAACCTATTCGATAGAAAAAATTAATACGTTTAATTTGAATACCGTTTCTAAAGAATCAAGACAGTATAAAGATAGACTCCTTGCTAACTATTACATATTGACAAAAAAGTAATTATTTCACACCATAACGCTTTTGTAAAAACAGGTCTAGTTTGTAAAACATGAAGCCTGACATTGCGCCAAATGCCATTCCACAAATAACATCCAATGGAAAGTGTACGCCAATATAAATACGGCTGTAACCCATAGCTACTGACCAGATAAGCATTAGAAATATAAAATACTTGTATTTAAAACGGAGTAATAAACCACTGAACACAGCAACTGCCATGGAGTTAGAAGCATGACCAGAAAAGAAACCAAATTGCCCGCCACAATGTGGTTTAACCAAACGAACCAATCCTTCTAAAGTAGGATCATGACAGGGTCTTAAACGCATAACCAATACTTTTTTAAATACATTGGTCATTTGATCGGTAAACAAAACCATTAGAAATATAACAAAAATGGTTATTAAAAATAGTTTAGGCGTTCGTGTTCTGAAAATTATAAAAAGTAAAACGGCATAAAAAGGAATCCAATAGAATTTAGTGGTATAAAACATCCAAAATCCATCCCAAGTGGTTGTTCCTAAATTATTTAAATAAAGAAAAAGTTCAGTGTCGAGTTGTACTAATTGTTCAAGCATAATTAATCTTCGTAACGTTCAATTTCACGATCGTAAAAATCGGTTGCTTGCTGGATTAACGATTCAGCTTCCATCTCCAATTCTTTTTGATCATGCTGATCAAAATCCTCCAACCATTCTACATCATCATTTTCTAAATTGATAATAAATCTAGGGAAATCGGTATGAATAACGAAAATAGCATCTGGAAAATCGGTATTATCGCCTAATAAAAATTTTGGGAACTCCATATATGGTTGTTAGGTGTTAGATAAAATTAAACGTTTGGTAAGATAGTTAAATCGGATAAATAATAAAATTGCTGCTACGGTTAATCCTGCTAATAAACCCATCCATATTCCAAAACTAGCATAGCGTTCGGCACTCCCAAAGTATATACTTATGGGAAACCCAACGATCCAGTAGGAAATAAAGGTTATAATAGTGGGTATTTTTACATCCTGCAAACCACGCAATGCACCAAGCATAACCACTTGAATACTGTCACTAATTTGAAAAATGGCAGCCGCAATTAATAAATTGGCTGCTATACGTAATACCTCAGCGTTATCCACCGCGTTTAGAACATCTGAATTATCTAAATACAATTTTGGTAATTGCTGATGGAAGATAAAAAATAACAGCCCGAAAGTGACCGCCAAAATCATTCCTAGTAAAAAAATTGAAAAGGCAATTCGGCGCAACTCGAAGTAGTTTTTTAATCCTTTTTGGTTACCAACACGTATCATGGATGCGACACTTAAACCGGTTGCCACCATAAAAGTCATGGATGATAAATTTAAAGCAATTTGATTGGCTGCCTGTGCATTCTTACCTAACAACCCACTCAACCAAATGGCGGCTGTAAAAATGGCAACCTCAAAAAACATTTGCATCGCACTTGGTGAGCCTAAATTAATTACTTTTTTGAGTTCTAATTTATCTAGCGCAAATATTTTGATATTAGTAACGTAATCTCTCGATTTTTTATGTCCTTTAAGAATCCACCAAAGGAAAACAACCATGACCACACGTGAGATTAATGTGCCATAGGCTGCTCCAACAATACCAAATTCAGGAAAACCAAATTTTCCAAAAATAAGGACGTAGTTTAAAACCACGTTAACAACATTGGCTACAATAGTAGCATACATAGGATAACGGGTCATGGATAAGCCATCACTAAACTGCTTAAATGCCTGAAAAACAATTAAAGGCACTAGTGAAAAGGCTACCCAATCCAAATACGGAATAGCTAATTCTACTACCTCCAAAGGCTGCTTCATTAGGTACATTAACGGTTTGGCAAATAAGAGTAGTAAAAATAAAAATAACCCTAAAGATGTACATAAAAACAAGCCATGCTTAAATGCTGATTTACCTTTAGCAAAATTTCCTTCCGCATCGGCTTCCGCAACTAAAGGCGTTATAGCTGTTGAAAAACCAATTCCTAAAGACATGGCAATAAACATAAAACTATTACCTAAAGACACAGCCGCTAATTCAGCGGTTCCTAATTGGCCAACCATGATATTATCTACAAATCCTACAAAAGTGTGTCCCAACATACCCAACATAACAGGAGCTGCCAGTTGCCAGTTGTATTTAAACTCTTTCGTGTAGTCGCTTAAAACCATTTTGCAAAAGTAGTATATTCCAATGGGTTTACATATTATGTAAAGGTTCTTTTATTCTTATTTTGCCGGGATTAACATTGTGTTAAGATTTCCATATTATGTATTATATTAACTTGTCAGCCTAATTTAGTTTTTATGAAGTTTAGTTACCTATTTGCGTTTTTGTTATGTTTAAATTATGGTTTGGCTCAAGACAGTCCTGAACCTTTTTTGCCAGAAATAGCTGGGCAATTTCCAAATGTTAGGGATATAGCCATTGCACCTAATGGCAATGAAATTCTATTTACGGCACAAAGTGTAATGGGTAATCTTTCCGCTATAATTTCGTTAAAAAAAATTAATGGTGTTTGGCAAGAACCTCAAGTTGCTGGCTTTTCTGGCCAACATTTTGATTTAGAACCTTGTTTCTCAACAGATGGATTAAAACTCTACTTTGCTTCCTCAAGACCGCTTAATAATGAATTAAAACCTAAAGATTTTGACATTTGGTATGTGGAAAGGAAAAATGTAAATGAACCCTGGTCTAAACCTAAAAACTTGGGTGAACCTGTTAATTCTATTAATGACGAATTTTACCCATCCATTGCAAATAATGGGAATCTCTATTTTACAAGAGCTGATAACTTGAAGAATACGAAAGATGATATTTATGTAAGCATATTTAAAAATGGTACGTATTTAGAACCAGAAACCCTGCCTAACACCGTAAATTCTGATGGCTATGAATACAATGCTTTCATTGCGCCTGATGAATCCTATATTATATTTGGCGCTTATAATCGGCCTGATGGATTAGGAAGTGGTGATTTATATATTAGCAAGAAATTAAAAACGGGTTGGTCTTCAGCCGAAAATTTAGGCCCCTTTGTAAACTCGGAGAAAATGGATTATTGCCCATTTGTTAAAAATGACACTTTGTACTTTACAAGTAAGCGCGATAACACTATAGTTGAACACGAGAAACCGTTATCAATAAATAGTTTATTAGCGGAATTCAACAAAACAGCAAACGGGTCGAGTAAACTGTTTGCTGTTCCATTTAAAATTTTCAATCAGAAGGTTGATTAGAATGTGGCTACCACTTGTTTAGCTAAATCAAATTCTTTCAGCATATCCTTTACAATTTCTGCTACAGGTTTTATATCGTGAATAAGTCCTGCTATTTGACCAATTTCCAATTCGCCATCTTCCAAATCACCTTCAAACATACCCCGTTTAGCACGCGCACGACCTAATAGCTCTTTTAATTGTTCTGGTGATGGAGATGATTTATAAAGTTCCTGAATTTCGTCGTAGAATTTGTTTTTAACCAAGCGTACTGGTGCCAATTCTTTTAAGGTTAATTGGGTATCACCTTCCTTGACATCCACAACAACCTGTTTAAAAGCTTGATGGGCTGAACTTTCCTCACTAGCCACAAAGCGACTTCCCACTTGAACGGCATCGGCACCTAAAATCATAGTAGCTAACATGGCTTTTCCGGTAGCAATACCGCCAGCTGCAATTAATGGAATGGTCAGCTGTTCTCTTACCATGGGAATTAATGTTAGTGTTGTGGTTTCATCGCGACCATTATGTCCACCAGCTTCAAAACCCTCGGCTACAACCGCATCCACACCAGCATCTTGTGCTTTTAAGGCAAATTTTACACTGCTCACCACATGGACAACCGTAATGCCACGCTCTTGCAACCAGCTTGTCCATGTTTTTGGATTTCCTGCCGAGGTAAAAACAATTTTTACACCTTCTTCCACAATAATATTCATGATTTCTTCCACATTTGGATATAACATAGGCACGTTAACACCAAAGGGTTTATCAGTTGCTTTTTTACATTTCTGAATATGCTCACGTAACACATCAGGATACATACTTCCCGCTCCTAACAAGCCTAGAATTCCAGCGTTACTAGATGCTGAAGCTAAACGCCAACCTGAATTCCAAATCATTCCAGCTTGAATAATTGGATATTGAATATTAAAAAGTTTGGTGATTTTATTGGACATAATATAATGTGTTTTTAATTTGAAATATAGTAACTAATAAAGACGATGCGAAATATATAAACGTACCTAATCCCTATGAAATTACGCCTGAACCAATAAGTTCATCATTTAAATACCACGCTGCAAACTGCCCTTCAGCTATGGCTGACTGTGGGTTTGAAAACTCAATATATAAACCAGATTCTACACGATATAACGTGGCTTTTTCTAATGGTTGCCTGTAGCGAATACGCGCTAAAACCGTCATGGTTTCCCCTTTGGATAGTGCTAAATCTTCACGAACCCAATGCAAATCATCATTTGAAATAAATAAAGCTGATTTATATAATCCAGGGTGTGCTTTTCCTTGACCTGTGTAAATCACATTCTCGTTAACATCAGTATCAATGACAAATAATGGTTCCACGGTTCCTCCAACCGCCAATCCTTTGCGCTGTCCTTTAGTGTAAAAATGAGCACCTTGGTGTTTACCAACTACTTTTCCGTCCGTAACGTTATAATCCGCTTTTCTAGATAAATAGGCTAATTCCAATTCTTTAGAATCAAAAATCGGGTTTGAAATTTCATAATCTGCATAGGTGCTTGGAATTTCAACTATAACGCCTTCTCTTGGTTTTAACTGTTGTTGTAGAAAATCTGGCAACCTAACTTTTCCAATAAAGCACAAACCTTGAGAGTCTTTTTTATCAGCTGTCACTAAATCCAATTTTGTTGCTATATCTCGAACTTCTGGTTTTGTTAACTCGCCTATAGGAAATAATGATTTTGCTAATTGCGCTTGCGATAATTGACATAAAAAGTAGGATTGATCTTTATTGTCATCCACGCCTGCTAATAATTGATGAATAGTTTCACCGTTTTTATCAAAAGATGTTTTACGGCAATAGTGACCTGTTGCTACAAAATCCGCTCCTAAATCTAAAGCGATTTTCATAAACACATCAAACTTGATTTCCCGGTTGCAAAGCACATCAGGATTTGGGGTTCGCCCGCTTTCGTATTCCTTGAACATATAATCAACAATACGCTCTTTGTATTCTTCACTTAAATCGACTGTCTGAAATGGGATTCCTAATTTATCCGCCACTAACATGGCATCATTACTATCATCTAACCAAGGACATTCATCAGATATCGTTACAGAATCATCATGCCAATTTTTCATAAACAAGCCAATAACCTCAAAGCCCTGCTCTTTTAAAAGATAGGCTGCTACACTGGAATCTACACCTCCAGATAATCCGACGATAACACGTTTTTTGTTTTCCATAATTGGGTGCAAAGATACGAAAATCAAGTAATATCTCTTCTTCCTAAGCGGTCCTAATTACAGGCTAAATAATTTATTTTGTTTAAAGTTTTGTTAATTTTAATAAACATAATTCGGGTTTTTGTTTAATGTTTTATTATATTTGCTAAACAAACATAAAAACTTAACAAGATGAAAACATTAACAGCATTAAAAAGATTTTCGGCTACCTTACTAGTAGTCTTATTTATCACATCCTGTAGTAGTGATGATGATAACAACATTTACACGCCGCCAGCACAACAAAATAACATTGTAGATCTAGCGTTGGCCACGCCTGAATTAAGTTCGTTAGTAGCTGCAGTACAAGCTGCCGACGGAGATTTAGTTTCAGTATTACAAGGATCAGGACCATTTACCGTTTTAGCGCCTGATAATGACGCGTTTGCAGCATTTTTAGCAGCCAATGGATTTGCTTCCTTAAATGATGTACCAACAGATGTATTGTCACAAATACTTTTAAATCATGTAATTTCTGGATCTGTGCCTTCAACCGCTTTGGTAAGTCAAGGCTCTGGTTATGAATCTACTAATGCAACAGGTGCAGGTGGTGCAAGCATGAGTTTATATTTTAATACAGCCAACAACGATGTACGTTTTAATAATGTATCATCTGTTTCAACTGCCGATATTGAAGCATCTAACGGCATCATTCACATAGTTGATGGTGTTATTGGCTTACCAGACGTGGTAGATCACGCCCTTGCAAATTCGAGCTTTAGTAATTTAGTAGCCGCTTTAGGTGCTGCTGATGGTGATTTAGTTTCCGTATTACAAGGAGGTGGACCATTTACAGTTTTAGCACCAGTTGATGCAGCTTTCGCTAATTTTTTAGCGGATAACGGATTCTCTGGGTTAGGTGATGTACCAACCGATGTATTATCGCAAGTACTTTTAAACCATGTATTAGCAGGTGCCACCTTTTCTACAGATTTAGTAAATATGGGTGCGGGTTATACCACAACTAGTGCAACTGGTGCTGGAAACAACCCAATGAGTTTATATTTTAATACCGCAGATGGTGTTGAATTTAACGGAATTTCTACGGTAGCCATAGCAGATGTTGTGGGAACAAATGGTGTTATCCATGCTGTGGATGCGGTTATTGGATTACCAACTGTAGTCGATTTTGCATTAGCTGATCCTACTTTTGAAACTTTAGTTGCAGCATTAACAAGAGACGATTTAACGTTTGACTACGTAGGGACACTTTCTACACCAAATGGAACAGCTCCAGCACCTTTTACAGTTTTTGCACCTACTAATGCAGCCTTTGGTGATTTATTAACAGAATTAAATGTAGCAACTTTAGGTGATATCCCAGAACCAACTTTAAAAGCTACGTTAGATATGCATGCGGTTGCAGGTGCAAACGTAAGATCAAGTGCTTTAATGGATAACATGACTGTTGGTACTTTAGGTGGAAACATAACAGCAAATATTACTGGTGGTGCAACCTTAACTGATGCAAACGGCAGAGTAAGCAACATAATTGCTGTTGATGTTCAAGCTTCCAATGGCGTTATTCATGCTATCGACAAGGTTGTTTTACCACCTTTATAATAGTAAGAAATTTATAGTGTTCAACATTATTGATCGCTATAAATGTGATTAAATTGCTTTGAAAAAGAGAAGCTGTTCTTTAATTAGAACAGCTTTTTTTATTAATTAACCATAAAACTAGTAGGTGAAAGTTTACAATTAATATATTAAAATCGATTTTGAATTCATGAATATATTACATAGATTGCAGTCCTTATGTTTAGGTATTCCCCATTTTGATTGATTAATAGCTAAAAATTACGAATGCATACCTAACAAAATAAAGCTCCTTAAATCTTTAAGGAGCTTTTATATTTTATGAGCGCAATTCCTAATTAGACTTCTTATACGGATTATTGCTTTTTGGCGTAAAATCCTTTTCTTCCTTTAAAGTCCCATTTTCATAATACTTCCAAATTCCATGTTTCTGATCATTACGGTAAGTGCCTTCCACTAATAAAACACCCGTTTCGTTATAAAATTTGGCTTCTCCGTGTAAATTGCCCATTTTATAATGGTGCTCCTTAATAACTGTTCCGTTTTCTGCATAGCCCAAAGTCTTACCATGTAGCTTTCCATTTTCGTAAAGTGCTTTTTCAGCTACTTGCCCATTTAAATAATAAACAAATCGCGCACCTTCTAGCAATCCTTTATTATTATAATGTTCCAAGGTCATGATTTGCGTTCCATTATTATGGTAGTATTTCCAATCGCCAATATATGTTTTGTCTCGCATGAGCCCTTCACTTATTACTTTTCCTGTACTACCAAAAAAGGTCACTTTTGCAGTATCTGTATTGGGATTAAACTCACGTGTAGCAGTCAAAACGGCTTCCCCTTTAATATTTTTATAGAACTTAAACACGCCTATTTCTTTTCCATGTTGAAAAGCGCCTTCATAACGAACAACATTTGTTCCTTCAAAATTCTTTTTCCACTTACCGTCGCGTTTACCGTTGGCATCAAACTGATTAAATGTTTGCGCGAAACTCATAAAACCCATAAATAGTGCTAAAACAAATAGTATCTGCTTCATAATTATAACCTGTGTATTAAATATCTAAACGAAATAATATAGCATTTGTTATATCAAAAAAGCTGCCAATTAAGGCAGCTTGATTTTTTTATTTCTTACGCTTTTCTTGCGCTTGTTTCTGTAGTTCGGCTTGCTCCATCATATCAGCCATTTTCTTCTGAAACTTACTTTGTTTTTTCGGTTTCTTTTTATTGATCTGAATTTGAGCATGAATTTTATCTTCATCAAGAATGTAATTCTTAATTACCAACATAATTCCAATACTAATAACGTTAGAAATAAAGTAGTACAAACTTAAACCAGATGCATAATTATTAAAGAAGAATAACATCATTAATGGTGATATGTAAATCATGTACTTCATTAGTTTAGCCATATCTGGCATGCCCTCTTGAGTTGGTTGCGATGCCATTTGCTGTCCTGTTGTCATTTTCATATAAAAGAAAATAGCAATAGAGGCTAAAATTGGAAATAAACTAACGTGATCACCATACCACGGAATGGTAAATGGTAAATTGGCTACAATATCATAAGATGATAAATCGTCTGCCCATAGGAAACTTTTCTGTCTTAAATCGAAAGCCGATGGGAAAAACTGGAATAAAGCATAGAAAACGGGCAACTGTATTAAAGCTGGTAAACAACCACTCAACGGACTGGCACCTGCCTTATTTTGCAAAGCCATAGTTTCCTGCTGCGCTTTCATTTTATTATTCTTATGCTTCTCACGAATAGCATCTAATTCCGGTTTTAAAACTTTTAATTTTGCCTGCGACAGGAATTGCTTGTACTGAACAAATGATAATAAGAACTTTATTAAAATGGTCATTACAATAATAGCCACACCATATGGTAAAAAGCTTGCTAAAAAGGCAAATAATGGAACAAAAACATAACGGTTTATCCAACCGAAGATTCCCCAACCAAATGGAATACTATCTTCTAGACCAATATCATATTTCTGTAAAACCTTGTTGTCTGTTGGGCCAAAATAAAAGCCTAGTTCTTGATTTAACTCACCAGCATTTGCTTCTAAAGCAAATCTCGTTTGATAGGCCTTTGTAAACACCGTATCAACTTCTTCATTTTCCACTAGATCGGTTGAATTGAATTGCACGGATTTTAATGGCACTTTGGACGTTAAAATACTGCTAAAGAAATGCTGTCTGTACGACAACCAACTTACATCAACTTCTGTTTCTTCATCTTCACCCGTTGGGCTTAATTTATCAATTTTACCACCTTCATATTGATACGTTAATCGCGTGTATCGGTTTTCATAACTGATACTTTTATCATGACGATAGGTTTGTAATTGCCAGTCTAAATTTATGGGTTGCGAGCTATTAATAACATTACTTAAGCCTTGGGAACGGATTGTAAAATCAACCATATAATCATTTGGTTGAATTTCATAACGATATTCTAAAAACTGATTCGCAGATACTTTAA
Source organism: Bizionia sp. M204 (assembly GCF_023205095.1). Classification (GTDB taxonomy): domain Bacteria; phylum Bacteroidota; class Bacteroidia; order Flavobacteriales; family Flavobacteriaceae; genus Algorimicrobium; species Algorimicrobium hallyeonense. The sequence continues at coordinate 1,859,094 of NZ_CP046242.1, forward strand.
GTTTCATGGAAACGACCGTGTTTTCACCATTTTTAGTTACCGTTGGTTCAAAATATAAATCTTGGGTATTTAGAATGCGACTATCAGTGGTACCGAAATTAATATTAAAATCCGTATTCCCATCTTTTATAAGATAGATTGGGATGGAATCAAAATCGACAAACTTTTTTAATTTAACTTCAGATAAATATCCCCCTTTATTGCTAAATTTTAAATCTAAAACCTCCGTTTTCACTTCTGTTTCATTGGATTTTGCAGATGGCAGGCTTGCTGAATAGGCAAAAGCACCTAATTTATTTTGTAAGGCTACAAATTGGGTAGAATCTTGGGCGTTAGCTACTGAATAATCTTCCGCCGTTGTAACAGCAGTTTCTTTCTGATTTTGAGCTTGCTTTTCAGCTTCAACTTGCTCTTGTTTAGCGCGTTCTTGTTCTGCTAATTCCTCTGGAGTTGGCTGGTTGGCGTACATCATGTACACTAATATTCCAAAAATTAGGACAAACCCTATTATCGAATTCAGGTCAAATTTCTTTTCTTCCATATATTAAATTGGTTGTCGTTTTAAAACTACCGATGGCAAACCAATGCGTTAAATCGATATATTTCAAATAGGACACGTATAAAAAATTATCAAATAAATAGTTTTATGCTGTTCACAAAAAACTATCCAAAATTATTTTTGTGCCATAGTGGCACTTTTATTCTTGTTTTTATGTTTTAAAGCTGCTTTAACAAAAGCCACAAAAAGTGGATGCGGATTAGCAACCGTACTTTTATATTCTGGGTGATATTGCACACCAACAAACCAAGGGTGTTCTGGAATTTCTACAATTTCAACCAAGTTGGTTTCCGGGTTTATTCCTGTAGCCACCATTCCTGCAGCCTCAATCTGTTCTTTATATGTGTTGTTAAATTCATAACGATGTCTATGGCGTTCCTCTATAGAATTAGATTTATACACCTTATGCGCAATACTATTGGCTTTCAAATTACAAGTCCAAGCACCTAAACGCATGGTACCACCCTTTTCCGTGACATCCTTTTGCGACTCCATTAATCCAATTACGGGATTTGTAGTTTTAGGATCCATTTCTGTTGAATTGGCATCTTTTAAATTCATCACATTTCTACCAAATTCAATGACTGCCATTTGCATCCCTAAACAAATTCCAAAAAATGGCATGTTGTTTTCACGCACATACTTTACAGCATCAATTTTTCCTTCAATACCACGTTCACCAAAACCAGGCGCTACTAAAATACCATTCAAATGTGATAGTTTTGCGTGGATATTATCTGCATTTAAATATTCTGAATGAATAGGTTCTACATGAACTTTAACTTCATTTTCGGCACCTGCATGAATAAAGGCTTCTAATATGGATTTATACGAATCCTGTAGCTCCACATATTTCCCAATTAAACCGATAGTAACTTCGGTTTTAGGGTTTTTTAGTCGTGTTAAAAATTCATTCCAACGGGTTAAATCTGGCGCGTGACTTTCCAATCCTAATTTTTTCAAAACAACGGTATCTAAACCTTGCTTCAGCATTAAATTAGGCACATCATAAATAGTAGAGGCATCAATAGATTGGATAACGGCTTCTTCACGAACATTACAAAACAACGCTAATTTTCTCCGTAAATCCATTGGGAGTTCATGCTCTGTACGGCAAACAAGAATATCTGCCATTACACCACTTTCCATTAACGTTTTAACACTGTGTTGGGTTGGTTTTGTTTTCAGCTCGCCAGCAGCCGATAAATACGGCACCAAGGTTAAATGAATAACTAAACCATTCTTTTCCCCTAAATCCCAACGTAACTGTCTCACGGCTTCAATGTATGGTAAGGATTCAATATCACCTACTGTTCCACCTATTTCCGTAATCACAATATCAAAATTACCAGAATTACCCAGCTTTTGAACGCGTTCCTTAATTTCGTCGGTAATATGAGGAATAACTTGAACCGTTTTTCCTAAAAATTCCCCACGACGTTCTTTATCTATAACGCTTTGATAAATGCGTCCTGTTGTAACGTTATTTGCTTGGCTAGTTGGTACGTTTAAAAAACGCTCGTAATGACCTAAATCCAAATCGGTTTCTGCACCATCATCCGTTACATAACATTCGCCATGCTCGTACGGATTTAATGTTCCTGGATCTATATTAATATACGGGTCTAATTTCTGAATGGTTGTCCGGTATCCTTGAGCTTGCAAGAGTTTCGCCAATGAGGCTGCTATAATGCCTTTACCGAGAGAAGATGTTACACCTCCTGTTACAAATATGTATTTTGTTGTAGTTGTCATGTTGCGCTGTTAAACGCCTGCAAATTTACAATATTAAGTTTAATAGTTTGGGTGTTTCGGAGTTTATTTTGAAATGAAATTGAAGAGGAAATAAGTTGCGGAGATGTTTGTTGCCTAGCTACCGTTAGGAAGGTGGAAAGGCGCAAAGTTTTAACTGATTCCGATAGCTATCGGGACTGAAAACTATCGCTTCGGGAAATTGCGTTTAATGTTATGGATTAATTCTTCCAATCCATTTAATTTTAGTTCGTAAACGGACTGTAGCATCTCGCCTAATTTACCGGTCGGAAATCCTTTATTATGATACCAAACTATATAATATTCGGGTAAATCTATTAAATACCGATCCTTATATTTGCCATAAGGCATTTTAGTATGCGCGAGTTTTATAAGAAACTCTCTGTCTGGTTCCATGATTAGTGGGTTTTATTTCCAGTTGAATGATACAACTTTTTCTATATCAGGATGTAAACTGTAAAGCACAGGACAAGTATTAGCCGTATGTTCTAAAATTTTACGGGTTTTTATACTAGCTAACTCTGGAAAACTAAAAACAATTTCAATTTTTGAAATACGACGTGGATTGGAAGCCATCGTTTTTGTTACTTCTGCTTGGGTTCCTGCCATTTCATAATTCATATCTTGGGCTTTTATTCCCATAACCGTCATCATGCAATTTGCCAGTCCAGTAGCAACTGTATCGGTTGGCGAAAATGCTTCGCCTTTGCCATTATTATCAACGGGCGCATCCGTAACAAAGGTGTTTCCTGATTTTACGTGGGTGTTTTCTGTGCGTAATTCGCCTAAATACATTACGGTTGCTGTCATAATTATTACTGTTTTATCTCTACGATTTTTAAATCTTCATACTTTACCAAATACACCGTATTATTAAAATAACCTCCAAATAATTTCTTTTTATAGGCGAATTTATTTTCAACATATTCCGTTAAAGGGGCCTGATTTACAGACTCATAAAGAGTATCGTAATTTACCAAACGCAATACCACGTCCATTGTTAAATCGAAACCACGCACGGCAATTTTATTAGGTGTTACACCAAACCGCTTGACATAATTATTAGCAAAACTATTATTATCATCTTCATTATACGTTTTTGCAATGGTTGGAAATGTTAATTGCAAATTAGATAAGTGATAATTTGAAACCTCATCATCTTCAAAGGCACTTCCCATTTCCGTGGTTGCTAAAATAATTTTTCGGTCTTTAGAAATCAAAGAATTCAATTTACTCGTTACATTGGATACGAATCCGGGATTAGAGGTTTCTAAAAACACCATATTTTTACCAGGTTTAAGCTTTGAAATAATATCGGTATCATAAATATAAAATGCATCCTTTTGTTCTTTATCTTTTCGAGAATAGATTTGAGAAGCTGTTGGGAAATGCGTTTTTAAATCGTTAGAAACTTTTACGCGACTTTGATCGGCAATAATGATAATTTGACTAATTGAAGAATCTTTCTTTACGTAATTTACAATTTTATCTTTTAATAAATCTTCCGAAGGCATGGTTTGAAAAACATGATCTGAAAGTTTTAAATCCTTTAAATTAGGCGAAATTAGCGGGATATTTCGACTTTGTAATTGGGAAGAAACTTTTTCAAACGTTCCAGACATTAATGGCCCTATAACGGCATGAACCTCATCAAAATTATTTTCGTTTAATATGGTTGATACTTCACTAACCATATTTTTAGTATCATAAACATCTACTTTTAAATTAACGCCTATTTTTTTAAGAGAATCTAAAGCTACAACCACACCCGAATAAAAATCTAATGAGGTATTTAAAAATGGGTCTTTTTTAATTTGTGCTTTCGCATCAGCAACGGAATCTACATTGACACGATTTAGTTTAAACGGCAACATGATAGCTATATGTTTCTGTTTGTAACTTGAAATAGAATTTGTTAAATCCGTGCTTTCTAATTTTATGTTTTCATCTTCAATAGTGGCATTGAAAGGGACTTTTAAAATCATCCCTACTTTCAGTCCGCTTTCAATTAATTCTGGATTTAACGTTTCCAATTGACTTTGCTCCAAACCTAATTTCACTTTCAGACGGTAAAAACCTTCTTTAGGCAAAACCTCATAATATGAATATTGATTATCTACGGGCTTCTCTTCTGTATTACCAATATTTGGCACATTAATAACTTCGCCTTCTTGTAAAATAGGACTCATTCCAGGATTTAAAGCCTCCAATTCAGCAACTGTTATTCCAAATTTATATGCAATACGCCATTTTCCTTCTTTTGGTAAAACGGTATAGGTTTTGGCTGTTTCTTCTGGTTGAGAAACTGTAAACACTTTTTTATAAACAGGTATTTTTATTTCATCGCCTTTACGTAGGTTGTTGGCATATAAAAAGGTGTTGTGTTTTTTTATTTCGTCTTGTTCCACACCATACTCTTTAGATAAGCTGTATAATGTTTCTCTACGCTTTACTTTATGAGTTTTAAATCCTGTTAACTCCTTTTCAATAGCGGCATGTGGTGCTGATTGATTTATTTTTTTATTTGGAATAATTAAAACCGCATTGGTTTTTAATTCCTTTTTGGCATCCGGGTTTAAAGCGTAAATATCAAAAGGCGTTAGCTGATATTGTCTGGCAATAGCCTCTATGGTTTCACCAGGTTTTACCTTATGTGTTTTATAATTTTGTGCTTGCGATGTGGAGCCACAGCCAAATAGTATTAGGATGCTTAAAATGCAAAATAATTTCTTCATAATCTATATACGTTCTGCGTTGCGTTAGCGATTGCAACGTTATCCTTTTTATTCTTTTTTATAAATATAAGCGATATAAAAAGATTTAAGTGTAAAGCGCGACCCTTGTGGTAACGCCCAACTTCACGATATCATTTTTTAGTTCCTTAAAAATAACGCGATAGCACATTTCGTTTATTCCCACTCAATGGTTGCTGGTGGTTTAGAACTAATATCATACACTACTCTATTAACGCCTTTTACTTTATTTATTATCTCGTTTGATGTTTTTTGTAAAAACTCATAAGGTAAATTTACCCAATCGGCTGTCATACCATCGGTACTTTCTACGGCTCTTAAGGCGACACATTTTTCGTATGTACGCTCATCACCCATTACACCAACGCTATTGACAGGCAACAAAATAGCACCGGCTTGCCAAACGCTATCATAGAGATTCCACTTTTTAAGGTTACCAATAAAAACCGCATCAACCTCTTGTAATATACGTACTTTTTCAGCTGTAATATCTCCTAGAATACGAATAGCCAATCCAGGCCCTGGAAACGGATGACGCCCCAATAAATTTTTATCCATATCCATGGAAGCACCTACACGACGGACTTCATCTTTAAATAAAGCTTTCAAGGGTTCCACAATTTTAAGTTTCATAAAATCGGGCAATCCACCAACATTGTGGTGACTTTTAATCGTGGCACTTGGGCCTCCTGTTGCCGAAACACTTTCAATAACATCCGGATAAATAGTGCCTTGAGCTAACCATTTTACATCAGAAATTTCATGAGCTTCATCATCAAAAACTTCAATGAACACACGACCAATGGCTTTACGTTTTTCTTCGGGATCGCTTTTTCCCGCTAGTGCATCCAAAAAACGTGCCGAAGCATCTACGCCTTTTACGTTAAGCCCCATGTCCTTGTATTGATCCAACACATCTTGAAACTCATTTTTACGTAACAGCCCATTATTTACGAAAATACAGTAGAGGTTTTTTCCAATAGCTTTATGCAATAACATAGCGGCAACCGATGAATCTACCCCTCCTGATAACCCTAGAACAACCCGATCATTTCCTAATTTGTTTTGTAGATCTTCAACGGTTTCTTCTACAAACGACTGTGGCGTCCAATCTTGTTCTACTTGCGCTATATGAACTAAAAAGTTTTCTAGTAATTGTTTTCCGTCCTTGGAATGGTATACTTCTGGGTGAAATTGAATGGCATAGGTTTGTTCGCCTTCAATTTTGTAAGCTGCATTTTCAACATCTTCCGTGCTGGCTAATAAAATGCCATTTTTTGGAAGTGTTTTAATGGTATCGCTATGACTCATCCAAACTTGACTACCTTGGTAAATATTGTGAAAGAAATCTTCCTTTTCCTTTATAAACGATAGATGAGCACGACCATATTCACGTGTGTTGGAAGGTGCGACTTCGCCTCCTGAAAAATGCGCTAGATATTGCGCACCATAACAAACGGCTAATAAAGGTTTTTCACCACGAATATGTTTTAAATCGGGATGTAAAACCGCCTCACCTCTTACAGAATTTGGACTTCCTGAAAGAATAACCGCTTTATAGGTTTCTAAATTGTTTGGAATTTTGTTATACGGATGAATCTCACAGTAAATGTTGAGTTCTCTAACGCGACGCGCAATTAGTTGTGTGTATTGCGAACCGAAATCTAATATTAATACGTTGTTGTGTTGCATGTGCAAAAATAACAATTGATTTATGAATAGCTATTTATGAGTTGTACTTTTTTGAATAATTAATTCATGGATTCTAAAATAAGCTGAATATCTTTTTCGGTTGTATCCGGATTGATAAAGCAAAAACGGGAAACTGTTTCATATTCATCTCCATTTTTCCATTTCGTGGGCGTTACTAATGCAAAGCCTTTTTCATGATTATCATAGGTCCAATTCGTATAATCTTCCGGTTTCCAACCAATACGTCTGTATAATACACATGACAAACTTGGCGCTCTTACCAATTCTACATTTGGGTTTTCCTCAATCATTTTCCCTGCAAGCTGGGCCAATTCCAAACCACGTTCAACAGATTTTTTATAACGATCTGTTCCATGTGTAGCCAAGGAAAACCATAAAGGTAAACCACGGACGCGACGTGTTAATTGAATTTGATAATCCGTTGGGTTAAACCCATGCGCACCTTCATCTTTAAAAATATCTAAATAAGATCCTTGTTGGGAATGTGCTTCTTTAGCCAGTTCTGGTTCTTTATAAATAACAGCACCACAATCATAAGGTGAAAACATCCATTTATGCGGATCTATTGTAATACTATCTGCACGTTCAATACCATTAAACAAATGTCTTACCGAATCGGCTGCTAAGGCACCACCGCCATAAGCGGCATCTACATGAAACCATAAGTTTTCTTGCTCACAAACATGGGCAATACCGTCCAAATCATCAATAATTCCAGCATTGGTTGTTCCCCCAGTTGCCACAACCGCAAATAACCGTTTGCGTTGGTGAAAGTTTAAACCATCAATGGTTTTTCGTAAATCATCACCGGTTAATCGTTCTTCTGTATCCACCAATAAAATATCCACATCAGCTACTTTTGCCATGGCCTTAATAGACGAATGTGCTCCAATAGATGTAATGATTAAACCTTTTTCACGCTTGTAGGTGTCATCGCGACGCCAAAATTCACGTGCTGTAACAATTGCCGATAAGTTAGCTGCAGTACCACCACTTGTAAATACTCCAAATGCTCTTTCTGGCAAACCAGTTAAAGAAACAATCCAAGACATAGCTTCATTTTCGCAGAAAATACCACCAGCACCTTCCATCCAATACGCCCCGTGAATACTAGAAGCTGACGTTACCAAATCGAACATAATGGCTGCTCGTGTTGGTGAGGCTGGAACAAAAGCTAAATTTCTTGGATGATCTACTGGTACATTAGCTTTGGACAAATGCTCTTTCCATAAATTGAAAGCGTACTCACCACCAACACCTTTTTCTGTTACGGTTTCGCCAACAATAGCTTTTAATTCTTCGTATTTTTTAGGCTTCCCTATTGGGTGTTCGGTAGATGAAATTCTACCAATAGCATATTTCATGACATCTAATGTCATTTCAATAAGCTCCATATCAATTTTATGCATGAATTACTCTAAATTTAATATTATAAACTCGTTTTTCAACGGTTGCAAATTTACCATTAACTGTTGAATTAATTGGTCTCCAAACTCTAAATAAAAGGTAGAAAAATTGGTTTGACGCTCTTGCAAACTTTGGTTTGGAAATAATTCATTTTGCATACTCTTAACACGCTGTAAAACATCCGATTGCTTTCGTTTTTGTGCTTTTAGCAGGCGTTTTTCTAAATGTTCTAATCCATTTATTTGTTTTGTTTCTTGAGCCGAAACAGCACCTTTAAAGGATTTATCGGTTTGTTCGGCCAACTGATATAAATCTTCAAACTGTTTTTTAAGATGGTCTTTTTGTTCCGAGAAATCGATTTTGATTTTTGAAATGTCTTTGGTTACTTTCGTTAATAAATCCGACTGCTTTAAAAACAGATCTTTATTTTCTAGCCCTAGTTTTTCTAATTTTTCTTGCTGTTTGTTAGTCGTTAATAACACCGAATTCCGCAATAATAACATAGGAAACGGAATATTCTGAGCTTCAAAGTTTGACTTCAATTGAAACCAATAGGCCAATTCACCTCCTCCTCCAATATAGCAGAGATTTGGCAACACCACTTCTTGAAATACGGGTCTTAAAATAACATTTGGACTAAAGCGCTCCGGATAATTTTCAACCTCTTCTAGTAGTTGCTTTTTATTCCATGAAATTTCTGTTTCTAAAACCTGATAAATACCATCAATTTCTACAATGCGTTCACGCAAACCAAATTTAATATAGAACAGATTAATCTCACGTGGATTAACTTGAATTTTATAGTTTTCTGATAGTGAGTTTAGCTTTTCATTAGTTTTCGAAACGTTTTCAAAAGAAGACTGATTAATAAGTTCTTCTTTTATATATGGAATGAACGCATTCTTTAAACTTTTATCATTTCCGTCTATAATAACCAATCCAAATTCTGCAAATAAGTGGTTTACCAAGTAACGTGTGGCTTCAGTAAGGTTATTATTTTCCAAATAGCTATTCTGAAAAAGCTCGATTAATTTATCACTATTTTTACTTTTAGGAAGTTGCTTGGAAAACACTTCGAAAACGGATTTAAAACCTTCTAAATCTAATTCGCCAACTGGACCAGAAGCCTTTCGGTTCCAGGATACTTTTTTGCCATCAAAATTGAAGTAATTAATTTCTTCAAAATCATGATCTTCCGTTGCCATCCAATAAATAGGCACAAAATGATAATTAGGATTTGCTGCTTTTAATTCTTTACATAAATTAATAGTCGAAATAATTTTATAGAAGAAATAAAGTGGCCCCGTAAAAATATTTAACTGATGTCCTGTTGTAACCGTAAAAGTGTTTTCGTTTTGTAAAGCATCAATATTTTTAAGCGTTTGCGGAGATGTTTTTGTGTTTTTATATTGTTTATTTAAACTAGCTACCAAAACCGATCGTGAGGTTTTACTAAAAGACGCTTTTTTTTCGGCAATCTGATCTTGAAAATTTTCTAGTTTTGGAAACCTATTATAGAAAGGTTTTAAAGTAGATTTTTCATCTAAATAATCACATATTAATGGCGAAAAATAGTTGGTGTCTCTAAACGGAATACAGTGGGTTGGCATAGTTAGGTGTTGCTATTTTTAAAAAAGTAAAGATACGTTTTCTAGTCTTAAAAATAACTTAAAATATATACAGACAAGCACTAGAAAGATTGCTTATATTTACCAAAAATGAATTTATGTTAGGATTAAAATTAGCTACAGACCCACGTTGGGTGGATATTGCAGAATCAAATTTGGAAGAAATATTAACCGATCATGCGTGGTGTGAACAAAAAGCAGCTACAAATGCAATTACCATTATTACGCTTAATTCGGAATATACGGATTTGGTAACGGAATTATTAGCTTTGGCAAAAGAGGAGTTGGAACATTTTGAAATGGTTCATGACATTATAAAAAAGCGTGGTTACAAATTGGGTCGTGAGCGTAAAGACAGTTACGTAAACGAGCTTTATAAATTTATGAATAAAGGCGGTAGTCGCATTCAAGCAATGGTAGACAGACTTTTGTTTTCTGCAATGATTGAGGCTAGAAGTTGCGAGCGTTTTAAAGTGTTATCTCAAAACATTAATGATCATGAATTGGCTAAATTTTATCATGAATTAATGATTAGTGAAGCAGGACATTACACCTTATTTATAGGTTTTGCTAGAAAATACGGCCAAGATGTGGATGTGGATAAGCGCTGGAAAGAACTTATTGACTTTGAAGCAGAAGTGATTCAGAACTACGGAAAATCGGAAACCATTCATGGATAATTGTGGATTATATTTGGAATGGATTATACGAAATTAAAATATATCAACCCCCAACACTAGTCGGTTTCATGATTTTTCAGTAACTTTTATCTCATAATTTTTAAGCTATGAAAAGATTAGTATTTCTCAAGTATTATTTCAGTTTTCTTCTGATGTTTGGAATGTTTGTTTCAGGATTTTCACAGATAGCAAACGATTCTATAGTAGAAATAACCGGAAAAATTATTGATAGCAAAACGAATGACCCTCTGGTGTTTGCAGATTTATTAGTTTCCAATTCTAATATGGCAACTATTTCCAATACAGAAGGTAATTACCTGTTAAAGTTACCTTCAGATTACATAAACCGTTCCATCTCCATTACCTATTTAGGCTATGCCGAAAAGAAAATTCCAATTTCTACAATTATAAGCAATAGCACCATTTCTCTAGACCCAACATTTACACCTTTGGATGAAGTTAATATTTCCAGACCAAAAAGTGCAGAAATATTAGTGCGCTTAATGTTAGAGCGAAAAGAAGAAAATTATATAGAATCTGGTTTAGAAATGACAGGTTTTTACAGAGAAACCATAAAAAAAAGACGTCAAAACGCGTCCTTATCCGAAGCCGTTGTTTCCATTTATAAGCAACCAAACAGCACGAATAGACAGGATGCTGTTGAAGTTATAAAAGTTAGGAAAACAACTAATTACTCTAAACTTGACACCCTGGCTTTCAAACTTCAAGGTGGTCCTTTTAACAATTTGTATGTGGATATTATGAAGTACCCACAATATATCTTTAATAAAGATAATTTAATTCATTATGATTTTTCTTTTGATAGCTCAACTATAATAAACGACCAGCTGGTTTATGTTGTTAATTTTAAACAAAAGCCCGAATTACAAATTCCGCTTTATTATGGTAAACTTTATATAGAATCTAATAACTATGCGCTGACTAGCGCTATTTATAGTTTGAATGTAGAAAACCAAGATATGGCTAGCGAATTATTTGTGAAACGGAAACCTAGACGTGTTAAAGTGTATCCAGTTGAAGCCAATTACCGTGTAAACTACCGTAGTAGCAATGGAAAATGGTATTACAGCTACAGTAATATTTTACTAACTTTTAAGGTAAATTGGAAAGGACGATTATTTAATAACCAGTATACTTTAAATAGTGAAATGGCCATTACCAATTGGAACTATGCCGATAAACGGTATTCCAGACCTGAAAACAAATCTGGTATTTTAAAACCTTCAAGCATTTTAATTGATGAAGCTTCAGGTTTTCTGGATACGGAATTTTGGGGACAGTATAATATTATAGAACCTGAAAAATCTATTGAATCTGCCATTAAGAAAATTCAAAAGCAATTGGACAAATCGTAAATTCGTGTTCTTTCTATTAAAATTATTTCTTAAAAATGACTAAATTCAACTAAAGTCGTTCAAAAGGAAATCAGGATTAATGGCATAAACCCATTGCAACAAACAACTATGCGCGCGACTAAAACAGAACTTTTACAACTTATTAAAGAAAAAAAATGGCGCTCATTAAAGCGTTCTATGAAAAATTTCGACGCGCTAGAAGCTGCTAATTTGGTAGAAGAAACCCATAAAGCTAATAAAATAATTTTATTCCGGTTACTTTCTAGGCAACAGGCGAAAGGTGTTTTTAAAATTCTTCCGCATTCCGAACAGGAAATAATTATTCAGGGTTTGGCAGAAAACTCCCAAAAACTAACGCGACTTTTAACGGATATAAATCCCGATGATAGAACAGCGTTTTTTGAAGAATTACCCGGTGATATTGCGCAGCGACTTATTGAAAAACTGTCGCCGGAAGAACAGAAAATTACAAATCAACTTTTAAGTTATCCCAAGGATAGTATTGGCCGAATGATGACCCCGGAATTTGTTGCCATCAAAGATTACTTTACTGTGGAAGAAGCTTTTGCTCATAATAAGACAACATGGTAAAGATTCTGAAACGCTTAATGTTATTTATATAATTGACTCGCATTGGAAACTTATTGATGATATAACCATTAAAGAATTAATTCTAGCAAATCCAAATGATCTTGTAAAGAATCTAATTAATGAACGGTTTGCATCCTTAAACGCGCTAGATGACCAAGAAACGGCCATTTCTGTTTTTAAAAATTACGACCGGGTTGCTTTGCCAGTATTGAGTGAGGAGGGTGTGCTTTTGGGCATTGTAACCTTTGACGATATTATGGATGTAATTGAAGAAGAATCTACAGAAGATTTTCATAAGTTCGGATCCATACAAAACGTGAGTAAAAACCCTTTGAAGGAACGCATATTCAATTTATATAAAAACAGAATTGTCTGGTTGGTGCTTCTGGTATTTATGAATATATTTTCAGGCGCGGCTTTAGAAAATTTTGAAGACGTTATTCAGTCCTTTGTTGCACTAGTTTTCTTTTTACCATTGTTAATAGATAGCGGCGGAAATGCTGGGTCGCAATCGGCCACACTCATGATTCGCTATTTAGCTTTAGGTCAAATTCAAATTTCTGATTGGTACAAATTAATTGGCAGAGAACTATTAGTATCCTTTATGTTAGGTATAACTATGGCTATTAGTATTGCTGCTGTGGCAAGTTTTAGAGCACCAGATGTTATTGTTGTGGTCTGTATAGCCATGGTTTTAAATGTCATGCTTGGAAGTATTATTGGGCTATTACTTCCTTTTATATTTACAAAACTAAAAATAGATGCAGCTACGGCAAGTGCGCCTTTAGTAACGTCACTTGCAGATATATGTGGGGTTTTAATATATTTTTCTTTAGCCTCTAGTTTATTAGAGTTTTAATAAAAATGGCCCTTTATGACACAATAACCTCTGCATACAAATCAAAATCGGCTGCTTCTGTAATTGTCACAGTTGCAAACTCACCTGTTTTTAAGTATGTTTTTGAAGCGTTGATTAAAACTTCGTTATCCACGTCTGGCGAATCATACTCTGTTCGACCTACAAAATATTCACCTTCTTTTCTATCAATAACAACCTTAAAGGTTTCACCAATTTTAGACTGATTTAATTCCCAAGAAATTTGCGATTGAATTTCCATAATCTCATTGGCACGCTCTTGTTTTACATCTTCCGGCACATCATCCACTAAATTAAAAGCATGTGTGTTTTCCTCATGACTATAGGTAAAACAACCTAAACGCTCAAAACGCATGGCTTTAACCCACTCTTTTAATTCTTGAAAATGCGCTTCTGTTTCACCAGGGTAACCAACAATTAAAGTTGTTCTAATGGTCATTTCTGGAACGGCTTTTCTAAATTCATTTAGTAATTTAGTCGTTTTTTCATTGGTTGTACCACGACGCATACTTTTTAAAATTTCATCTGAAATATGTTGAAGTGGTATATCTAAATAATTACATACTTTAGGTTCCCGCTTCATTACATCTAACACATCCATTGGGAAACCCGTTGGGAAAGCATAATGCAGACGAATCCATTCAATACCATCTACCTTCACTAAAGCTTCTAATAATTCAGCTAAATTTCGTTTTTTATATAAATCAAGCCCGTAATAGGTTAAATCCTGTGCAATAAGTATTAATTCTTTAACGCCATTAGCTGCTAATTTTTCAGCTTCGGTCACTAAATCTTCAATAGGCGTACTTTTATGTTTTCCACGCATAAGCGGAATAGCACAAAAACTACATGGACGATCACAGCCTTCAGCAATTTTTAAATAGGCGTAGTTTTTTGGTGTAGTTGTTAAACGTTCACCAATTAATTCATGTTTATAATCAGCACCCAGTGCTTTTAGCAAACCTGGTAATTCTGTTGTTCCAAAATATTGATCAACATTAGGAATTTCCTTCATTAAGTCTGGCTTGTAGCGTTCACTTAAACAACCGGTAACAAAAACTTTATCCACTTCACCTGCTTCTTTTTTCTGCATGAATTCTAAAATAGTATTCACACTTTCTTCTTTGGCATTATTAATAAAACCGCAAGTATTAATTACAACGACATTTCCCTCCTCTTCATGAACCACGTCTTTTCCACTAGCTTTAAGCTGGCCCATTAAAACTTCACTGTCGTAAACATTTTTACTACAGCCAAGTGTTACTACGTTGATTTTATTCTTTTTAAGTGTCTTTGTTCTCATAACCCTTTTCCGCTAAAACGGAAATACCTTTAATTAATACCTATTTTTTACAGGCTGCAAAGATACAACATGTTTATAAACAAAAAGACCTCAATTAAATTGAAGTCTTTATTACTTTAGTTATAATCCATTTATTTAAAAAACGAATCTACAAACTCATATTTATTAAATACTTGCAAATCTTCAATGCCTTCACCCACACCAATATACTTAACGGGAATTTTAAATTGATCGGAGATACCAATAACCACACCACCTTTGGCGGTTCCATCTAGTTTGGTAACGGCTAATGATGTGACTTCGGTAGCGGCTGTAAATTGTTTGGCTTGCTCAAACGCATTTTGACCCGTTGAGCCATCTAAAACCAACAACACATCATGCGGTGCATCGCCAACAACCTTTTGCATGACGCGTTTAACTTTGGTCAACTCGTTCATTAAATTGACCTTATTATGTAAACGACCGGCTGTATCAATTATAATGACATCAGCATTTTGTTTTACACCAGATTCTAATGCATCAAAGGCCACAGAAGCGGGATCCGAACCCATGTCTTGCCTTACCATTGGCACATCTACACGATCTGCCCAAACCTGCAGTTGCTCTATGGCAGCAGCTCTAAACGTATCTGCAGCACCTAAAACAACATTATGACCTTGCTTTTTAAATTGATAAGCTAGTTTTCCAATAGTCGTTGTTTTTCCAACACCATTTACACCAACAACCATTAAAACATACGGTTTTTTGTTTGCTGGAATGGTAAATTCAATATCATCACCTGAATTCGTTTCACTTAAAAGTCCAGCAATTTCTTCGCGAAGAATGGTATTTAATTCCGCGGTTCCTAAATATTTATCTTTAGCAACACGCGCTTCAATACGCTCTATAACTTTCAAAGTCGTATTAACACCAACATCACTACTAACGAGGATTTCTTCTAGATTATCGAGAACTTCATCGTCCACTTTCGATTTTCCAGCTACGGCTTTACTCAACTTTCCTAAAAACGAGGATTTAGATTTTTCTAAACCTTTGTCTAGGGTTTCTTTTTTTTCTGAAGAAAATATTTTTTTAAAAAAACTCATGGTTGTAAATTTCTATATAAATTGATTACCAAAAGTCTTGCCCAAAATTAATAGACTGCACTTTTGTCATTCGCATATAAAGATAAAACAAAAAGCTGCTTTCGATATACGAAAGCAGCTTGAATATTTTAAAGCGTTAGTAAACTTATTGTTTCCCTAACCAATCATTTACAAATTCTGGAGCCATAACAGATTCTACAAACATGTAAGATCCCGTTTTAGGAGATTTTACCATTTTGATAGCTTTTGTTAATCTTTTAGATCCTGTTTGTAATGATGCTACTGATTTCTTTGCCATGTTTAAATGCTTTTAAAACATTTTTTACTTCCGTGAAAAATGCATAATTTGTATTACTTGAAATATTACTTCCGTAAAATTTCTAATTTGAATTATTTGAAATTTTGTTTAAAAAATTTCTAATTACTTAATTTCTTTATGAACTGTCATACGCTTAAGAATTGGATTAAATTTCTTAATCTCCATTCTGTCTGGTGTATTCTTTTTGTTCTTCGTTGTAATATACCTAGAAGTTCCTGCTTGTCCAGACTCCTTGTGCTCTGTGCACTCTAATATTACCTGTATTCTGTTACCTTTTTTTGCCATTGTACTCTTTTTTTATAATAAGCCTATTACTTAATAAATCCTTTTGCCTTTGCTTCTTTTAAAGCAGCAGTAATTCCGATTTTGTTAATAGTCTTTAATGTTGATGTAGCAACTTTTAAGGTTACCCACTTATCTTCTTCTGGAAGGTAAAAACGTTTTTTAATTAGATTTGCATCAAATCTACGCTTTGTTTTGTTCATTGCGTGAGACACGTTGTTTCCAACCATCGCCTTCTTTCCTGTAAGTTCACAAACTCTTGACATTGTTCTATCTTTAAAAGTGTTATTTCGACTATTTCAAAACAGACGTTTCAAAACAGGCTGCAAATTTAGTAAATCTTTATATTATCAACAAACTAAAATCGTTACTTTTTTAAAATTTCTTTCTGTAACATTTCAAATGCCTTATTTACAGCTTTCATGATGACTTTAGTTCGGTGGTTTCCTAACTCAAATTTTTCTGAATACACCTCGTCCTTTGTCGCAATAGCTATAAAAACTGTTCCTACTTCGGCATCTGAATCTCCCTTGTCCGGTCCTGCATTTCCGGTTGTAGCAATAGCATAATCGGTTTTAAATAATTCCCGAGCGTGTTTTGCCATGGCTTCAACAACTGGAGCACTCACCACAGAATACGCATTAATTAAGGCTTCTGGCACTTGCAATACATCCTTTTTAGCTTCGGTAGCATAACTCACTACGCTGCCTTTAAAATACCTGGAAGCACCTGCGTTTTTGGTGAACAGCTGTGCTATTTTACCACCTGTACAACTTTCGGCTGTACTAACGGTTTTATTTAATGCGGTTAATTGCTTCCCAATGATGGCTTCAATAGAATCATCGGTTTCAAAACCTACAAAAATATCGTCTATCTGTGGAAGCAACGCTTTTATTTGAGCTTCCATTTCGGTTTCTACCAAATGCTTATCGAATGCCTTTGCTGACAAACGTAAACGAACACGACCTAATCCTGGTAAATAGGCCAATTTTATAAAACTAGGTAGATTATCTTCCCAAGCTTCAATGCGTTCGGCCAAATTACTTTCACCTAAACCATAGGTTAGCAAGGTAACATGCTTGATATAAGGAAATTTATAAGTTTTTCGCAGCTTTGGAATAACTTCATCTTCCATGAGTGCTTTCATTTCATAAGGCACACCTGGAAGCGAAATAAACACTTTGCCGTTACGTTCCATCCACATACCTGGAGCACTACCATACTTGTTCATCAACACTTTGGCTTTGGATGGCACTAAAGCTTGATCTATATTAACTTGAGCTAAAGGCTTTTTAATATAGGTTTTCCAAATGTGTTTAATATTATCTAAAACGGCTTCGCTTGGAACCAACGTATCTTGAAAATATTCACAAATAGTACGCTTGGTAATATCATCTTTTGTTGGCCCTAATCCGCCAGTAATAATAATGATATCGGCATTTTCTTCTGCTTCTTTTAAAGATTTGGTAATATGCGCTAAATCGTCTTGAACAGATGTGATTTGATATACAGAAACACCTATTTTATTGAGTGCCTTACTAATAAAGGCAGAATTCGTATCAACAATTTGGCCAATGAGAATCTCATCACCAATGGTAATTATTTCTGCTTGCATTATAGATTAAAATCTGCTTTCATTTCGGCAACCGTATTTTCTACAGCTCCAACTACAATAGCCAATTTAACCGAAACATCTGTATCTGCTTTTTCAAATTTACCCCAATCCTGAACCTCAATTAGGTCTTCTAAAATACCTAATTCAAATAAATCTACTGTAGGTTTCATTTTGTGGGCTGCTTGATATGCCGAATAGAAATCGTTATTGGCAACAGCTGCTTTTAGGTTCTCTAAATCTTCTGGCACCTCTTCTAAAAATGCAGCAGCTAGCGTTGCTACAAAGTCCTCATCCCCATCAGCTAATTCGCGCACTCGAAATAATTTATAATGTTGTTCCATTTATTTTACTGTTATTGAAAACATCCGTTGATTTTCTATGTATCCTTGTAATTGATCATTGGGCTCTACCCTTCCAACGCCCGCTGGCGTTCCTGTAAATATAATATCTCCAATCTTTAAAGTGAAATATTTTGAGACATATTCTATTAACGCATCAATTTTCCAGAGCATGTGACTAGTATTTCCGTTTTGAACCAATTGGTCATTCTTTTTTAAACTGAAGTTTAAGTTATTAATATCGTTAAACTCTGTTTTTGGCAACCAATTTCCAATTACTGCTGCACCATCAAAAGCTTTGGCTTTTTCCCAAGGCAAGCCTTTTTCTTTAAGTTGGGCTTGCAAATCGCGTGCTGTAAAATCGATTCCTAAACCTATTTCGTTGTAATATTTATGGGCAAATTTTTCACTTATATGCTTTCCTACTTTATTAATTTTCACCAAAATTTCCACCTCATGATGCACATCATTAGCGAAATCAGGAATAAAAAAAGGCTGTTTTTTTAATAAAATAGCGGTATCGGGTTTTAAAAACACCACAGGGTCTGTGGGTCTTTCGTTTTCCAATTCTTTAATATGCTCGGTGTAATTCCGACCAATACAAATGAGTTTCATTGATGTTGTATGTTGTTAAGCTTTAAATCGTTTAAGCTAAATGACTAATCCAATTTATTATTAAAGGCTCTTAATTTAATAGCTGTCAATACTTTTTTAGTATATAATGGAAAATCAGCATTTAGCAACCAACCGAAATAGCCTGGTTCCTTTTCTAAAATTTCAGTTACTAATTTGCCTTTATGTTTTCCAAAAGAAAAACACTCTTCACCTTGCTTATTATATGCAATAAAACCAGCAAAATCTGCAAACTTTTTGCGCGAGCTAAATTCTGCTAAAAACTGTGTATCGTTTTCTAGCGTGTCATACTTTGCTATTTGCGCTTTAAGAACTTCGTATGTGGCATTGGTATCTGCTTCAGCACTATGCGCTCCTTCTAAAGTTTCATTACAGTAGAATTTGTAAGCCGCACTTAATGTACGTTGCTCCATTTTATGAAATATGGTTTGCACATCCACAGATACGCGATTTTTCATGTCAAAATCCACATCAGCGCGTAACATTTCTTCGGCTAAAAGTGGAATATCAAATCGGTTAGAATTAAAACCACCTAAATCTGAATCTTTAATCATCTGATTCACCTCCTTGGCCAATTCTTTGAAGGTTGGGGCATTGGCAACATCAGCATCTGAAATACCGTGAATAGCAGTAACTTCTGCCGGAATAGGCATTTCCGGATTTACCAACCAACGTGTAGATTCTTCTTTTCCATTTGGGTGAACTTTTAAGATGGCTATTTCTACAATCCTATCAGAAGTGATACTGATTCCGGTTGTTTCTAAATCGAAAAAACAAATGGGTTTGGTAAGATTAAGTTTCATATTATAAATTTTGCACAAAGGTAAATAGAATAAATAAAAAAGCCCTTTTGGAATTGATAAACCTTAGTTAAACATTTTAGTAATTTTAAAAAAGGCTAACATAACCATTTATTACAACTCGTCCATAAAAAGAAACAGTTGAGATCCTTAAAATTCGAGAACCATTTTATTTAGATGATTTTTGACTTGCAAATCAACAAACCAACCACATGGAAGATATCATTAAAATAGCCATTTATATTCATGCCTTTTTTGGAGGCGTGGGACTTATAACGGGAATGGGTAGTATTATAGTTAAAAAAGGAAGTCCACATCACAAACAAATGGGGAAATTGTTTTCCATTGGCATGCTAGCAAGTTCGCTAATTTCTATTCCCATTTCATGGATGCCAAATCATGAAAACGTATTTCTATTTGTAATAAGTGTCTTTACCATTTATTTAGTATTAGCTGGGAACAGCGCACTAAAATTCAAAAACAATACACAAGCCAATTGGTTTGACATAATCATTTCGGGCACCATGTTCCTATTCTCTGTATTCATGATTGCTTTTGGAATCTATTTAAGCACTAATAGTAATGCTATGAGTATTTTATTTTTGTTTTTTGGTGGATTTGGCATGCTACTAACTATCAAAGATTTTCTCTTTTATAACAATAAAAGCAAACCCAAAAATGCTTGGCTTATTGCACATCTTGGCAAAATGAACGGCGCTTTAATAACATCTATAACCGCATTTTTTATTGCTGGAATTGGTGTAAATAATCTCATTGGATGGTTATCACCTACAGTAATAGGCACTATTTATATTATTTATTGGAAACGAAAAATGACTATTAAAATAAAAGAAAAAAGGACTGTGAGTTAAAAGAAATCGTGTTTCGTAATACAGCACATATATTTTTTATTATGATTAGTTTACCAATAAGGAAACCTGTAAATTTTGGTTCTAATAGAAAAAACATATTATGGACTGGATTTACAAAATAAACGACCCTATTTTAATCACCTTTTTAGCAAGTGTTTTAGTGTTTATAGTTGTTATATTGCTTACGCGACTTATTGGTTTACGATCTTTTGCTAAATTCACCGCTTACGACTTTGCCTTTACCATTGCCATTGGTAGTATTATATCGGCAACGTTGACATCCAGCACAACAGTTGCTCATGGCTCCACGGCTATTGCTAGTTTATTGGTGCTGACTTTTATATTTTCATTCTTACAACGGCGTTTTCCTGCTCTAAACTCCTTAATCTCCAACAAGCCATTATTATTAATGAAAGGAAACAGCATTTTGGAATCCAACTTAAAACATGCGCGAATTCATAAATCGCAGCTCATAGCTAAATTGCGTGAAGCAAATGTGACAAATTTCGACCAAGTTCTCGCGGTCGTATTAGAATCTACAGGTGATATTTCTGTTTTACATAAAGCATCAAGTTCTGATTCTGTTGAATTGCAATCCGATATTTTAAAAGATGTAAGAGAAACCCCATAATTTCCATCTGAATTAGATAAAATATTTATCTTTAAAATTCTAATTCAAATAAAATTGAAAAATGACTAAATTATTTTCGGCAATTAGTTTACTTTTTTTCTGCGTGAGTTGCAATAACAGTCCGCAACCTAATGACCCGATTCCTACGCATGATAATTTTACTTTAGAATCCACTGCCGTTAATGAAACACGCGTAATTAATGTTTGGACACCGTCAACTTACGAAACTTCAGAACAATCATTTCCGGTACTTTATATGCCTGATGGCGGTATAAAAGAAGATTTCCCGCACATGGCAAATACCCTCGCCAAACTTATTGCCGAAAAGCAGATTCCACCTTTTATTGTGGTTGGGATTGAAAACACGGAAAGAGCTCGCGATTTAACAGGTTTTTCTGAAGTAGAAGCCGATGCCGAATATTGCCCTTTAACAGATGGCGCCAAAAATTTTCGCGCGTTTAAAACCGAAGAATTAGTTCCAGATATTAATACTAAATATAGAACAACCAATAAAAAAGGAATTATTGGCGAATCGTTAGCAGGACTTTTTGTTATGGAAACGTTTATGTTACAACCACAAGCTTTTGATATTTTCATTGCGATGGATCCATCACTTTGGTGGAACGATTTCAATTTAGTCAAAGAAACCAAAAATCATTTAAGTCAGTTTCCTAAGGAAAATAAAAAACTATGGTTTGCCGGTTCTGGAGCAGAAGATATTTCCAAACACACTAGAAGTCTTGAAACGATTTTTAAAGAAGCTGCACCTGAAAATTTAACGTGGACCTATTCTGATGAACCGAATGAAAAACACAACACTATTTTTAGAGCAACGAAGAAGAAGGCTTTGGTTTGGAGTTTTAATTAAAATAATGTAGAATTAACTAATCAAAAAAAAGCACAATCCTCCGATTGTGCTTTTTGCTCATTATATTTTAAGATCCCTTTTTTCAAAGGGATTTAATTATATCTCGCGATTAGAATCCCAAGCCTCTAAATAATCTTTAACGGCTTTTACAAACTGACCTCCTAACGCACCATTTACAACACGATGATCATAAGAATGCGATAAGAACATTTTGTAACGGATACCAATAAAATCGCCTTCAGGTGTTTCCACAACTGCTGGTACTTTTCTGATAGCGCCTAATGCTAAAATTCCTACTTGTGGCTGATTGATAATTGGTGTTCCCATAATACTACCAAAGGTTCCAACATTCGTAACGGTGTAAGTTCCACCTTGGATATCGTCTGGTTTCAGTTGGTTTAATCTAGCTCTGTTGGCTAAATCATTTACCTTTTTGGTCATTCCAACTAAATTCAACTGGTCTGCATCTTTAATTACGGGAACTATTAAGTTACCATCGCCCAAAGCCGCTGCCATACCTAAATTAATATGTTTCTTTTTAATAATGGTGTCTCCTTGAAGGGAAATATTCATCATTGGGAAATCACGTAACGCTTTTGCAATGGCTTCCATGAAAATTGGTGTAAAGGTTAAGTTTTCACCTTCACGCTTCATGAAACCATCTTTTACTTTTTTACGCCAATTCCATATTTTGGTAACATCAGCTTCAATAAAACTCTGAACATGAGCAGATGTTTGCACCGATTCTACCATGTGATGTGCAATCAATTTGCCCATTCGGGACATCTCAATTATTTCATCATCACCTGAAGCAATTACTGGGGTTGCTTTTGGTTTTTCTGCTTGTTTTGGAGCTGCTTGTTGCGCTGGCTGAGCTTTTGGAGCTGCCGAACGGTTTTCTAAATACCCAAGCATATCGTTTTTTGTAACACGACCATCTTTACCTGTACCAGAAATAGCGTCTAATTCCGATTGTGAAACGCCTTCTTCTTTCGCCATGTTTTTCACCAATGGTGAGTAAAAACGATCATCTGACGATGCAACAGGAGCGGCAGTTTCTTGAGCTGCTGTTACTGTTTTAGAAACTTCTGCTACTGGAGCTGATTCTTTAACAGATTCTGATTTTGGAGACGATTCAACTTCGTCAGAACCACCTTCTGTTTCTATGATAGCAATGGTTTGACCAACTTGAACCACATCGTCCACGTTAAACAAGACCTCAACTAAAACACCATCAACCTCACTAGGAACTTCACTATCCACTTTATCCGTTGCAATTTCAAGAACTGCTTCGTCTGCTTCAATAGCATCACCTACTTCTTTTAACCAAGATGTAATGGTTGCTTCTGCTACACTCTCTCCCATTTTCGGGAGTTTTAATTCAAATTTTGCCATATCTGTAACTAAACCGTATGTTTTTTAATTTCGACTGCAAAATTAATGAAAAATCATCAAATTCATTGCCGTTTTATTATTTAATTCTTTTTTAATAGTTGAATTTCTCCGCGATTTTTAGAACTATTACTACCAATTATAAAATCGGAATTGTTTGGTAGAATTTTAAATGAAATACCTTCATATGCCTTTAAATCGGTAATATGCTGAAAAATTGATTTGTATGTGAAGGTATTGGCGTCAAAAATAACCTCCGTAAATGGATCTACATAAGTTACTTCTTGGACTAAAGCCACGGGTTTTTCTAAAGTCGTTTCTAGAAGATGTGTCGCTTCTTTTGTTAAAAAAACATAAGATTGGCGCTTACTTTTAACCACTTCCGGCTCTGAACGCATGAAATATGCGGCGCGAATACCAAACCAAACCATGCTATCAAATAACACATTGTTCTTAAAGTGTTTCTTATAGAAAATCTGCATAGCGCCATAAAAACGTTTGGCGTAATTGGCATCTTTCAACGTACTTTCACCTTTATAATGAATAATCGTTGTGCTACCATTGTAAAAATTGTTATATCCTGCTTTTAAAACTTTGTAAGACAAATCAATATCTTCACCATACATAAAATAGTCTTCATCAAAACCTCCAACTTTTAAATACACGTTTTTTTTAAGCAACATAAAGGCACCAACAAAAATAGGAACTTCACCAGTTCCATACTCATCCAATTGGTTGGCATAATATGAATTTGGATTGCCTAATAATTTTTTAAGAGCTACAGCTGGTTTTGGAACATTACGCTTGCTTTCTGGCAGAAAACTTCCCGTGCCATCCATAAGTCGGCAGCCAACAATTCCTAAATTAGTTTGTTTATCGGCAAATTCTAACAGTATTTTAAAAGTATCCTCGGCAACAATGGTATCCGGATTTAGAATACACAAATATTCTCCTTTGGCTTGTTTTACGCCTAAATTATTGCCTTTTGAAAAACCATCATTCGACGGGTTTTCAATTAATGTTACATTTGGAAACAGGGCTTTTACCATCTCGCAACTGGTGTCTGGCGATTGATTATCCACAACAATAATTTCGGCATCAAGTCCTTCAATGGCTTTTTCAACACTTTTTAAACAAAGCTCCAAAAAATAGCGAACGTTATAATTTAATATAATTATGGATAGTTTCAAATACTTACGATTTTAGGGATGCTTCAAAAGGAATGCGGTTTACAATACTTCGTCCAAGGGTGATTTCATCAGTATATTCCAATTCGTTTCCTACTGAAATACCTCTAGCAATGGTGGATGTTACCACATTATAATCTTGAATTTGTCGGTAAATATAAAAGTTGGTCGTATCGCCTTCCATGGTGGAACCCAATGCGAAAATTAACTCTTTTACATCACCTAATTTTACTTTTTCTACTAAAGTTTGAATATTTAAATCCTGCGGACCAATACCATCCATAGGCGAAATTTTACCACCCAAAACGTGATACAACCCTTTAAAAGAACTGGTGTTTTCAATAGCCATAACGTCGCGAATATCTTCCACTACGCAAATTACATCACTAATCCGGTTGGGGTTTGCGCAAATTTCACATAATTCTACATCACTAATGTTATAACAACTTTTACAAAACTTAATATCCGAACGCATGGTTTTTAAAGCACCTGCTAACTGAACCGTTTGATTTTCAGGCTGATTTAACAAATGCAAAACCAAACGCAATGCCGTACGTTTACCAATTCCTGGTAATTGGGACATTTCGTTAACCGCTTTCTCTAAAAGTTTCGATGAAAATTCCATAGCCGCGAATTTACGATTTTCCATTTAAGAATTGCATATACAATGGTAATTTGTATTTTGGCGCTACATTTTATAGCTATATGAGCCCAACGCAAATTATTTTTCTAATTGCCGCATATTTTATTGTTTTGATTCTGATCTCCTATTTTACGGGGCAGGAAGATTCCAACGATGCCTTTTTTAAAGCGAATAAATCGGCGCCTTGGTATTTAGTAGCTTTTGGAATGATTGGTGCATCCTTGTCTGGTGTCACTTTTATTTCGGTTCCAGGTGCGGTGGAAACCAAACAGTTTGGGTATTTGCAAGTGGTATTTGGTTACTTTTTTGGCTACCTCGTAATTGCTTATGTGCTTTTACCTTTGTATTACCGGATGAATCTAACCTCCATTTACACCTATTTACGAGATCGGTTTGGAAACACGAGTTATAAAACAGGTTCGGTAGCTTTTTTAATTTCCCGTACGGTTGGCGCGGCCTTCAGGCTTTTTTTAGTTGCCAAAGTATTACAGCTTTTGGTGTTTGATAATTTAGGTATGCCTTTTCCTGTAACCGTAATTATTACTATTGCGCTTATTTGGTTATACACCTTTAAAGGTGGAATTAAAACCATTATTTTTACCGATACCTTGCAGACACTGTTTATGTTAATTTCGGTAGTCGTTACCATTTCATTTTTAGCCACGGCTTTAGATTTAAATGGTATGTCTGAAATCTATACGAATGTGAAAGATAGTGCCATGAGTAAAGTTTTCTTTTTAGACGATTCTAACGACGCACAATTCTTCATAAAAAGCTTTTTAGCTGGTATGTTCATAACGATTACCATGACAGGATTGGATCAGGATATGATGCAGAAAAACTTAACCTGTCGAAATTTAAAAGATGCCCAGAAAAACATGGTTGTTTTCAGTATTGTACTCATTTTCGTGAATATATTATTTTTAGCTTTAGGGTTAATGCTAACCCAATATGCGCAACAAAATGGGATTACGGCAACCAAGGATGATTTATTTCCAACTATTGCCATGATGCCTGAAATAGGCGTGCTCACATCGGCATTTTTTATTCTTGGATTAATTGCAGCAGCCTATTCTAGTGCAGATTCGGCATTAACCTCTTTAACCACCTCATTTTGTATTGACATTATTGAACTCGATAAAAAACCTGAAGATCAACAAAAAGGCATAAGAAAACGCGTTCATATTATGGTGAGCATTGTTTTAGTGGCTGTCATTATTCTTTTTGACTCGCTTTTTAAAGATGTATCCGTCATTTGGGAATTGTTTAAAGCAGCGGGTTATACCTATGGTCCATTATTAGGGTTATTTGCATTTGGAATTTTAACCAAAGCCGAATTAAAAGACAAGTACGTGTGGATTATTGCTGTAATAGCACCAATCCTATCTTATTTTATAAATATGTATTCAGCGGAATTGTTTAACGGTTATAAAATTGGTTTTGAAATTTTAATTGTAAACGGACTCCTCACCTACTTGGGTTTAATATTGATTCGTAGAAAGTAAAACGAGTGTGCACGCTACTTCACTTTCAATATTTGCCGTGTCTAAACGTTTATAAAATTCCGGGTTTTCAGTTCCAGGATTGAAAATAACACGCTTCGGATTTAAGGAAATAATATAATCGTAGTATTCCACTTGACGTTGCGGATTTAAATAAAGGGTAACGGTATCAATGTCTGAATACGACTTTAATTCGGTATCTATTTCAACACCCGCAACCGTGCCTCCACGTAATCCGAAAGCCACCACCTCATGCTGATTGTTTACTAAACGATTAATGGCAATATTGGAATACCGATTTGGTTTTAAGGATGCACCTACTACTAATGTTTTTTTACTCATAGCTGTTAATTTAGCGTTAAACTCAAAAATAAGCGTAACGTTTTTCAAATGTACTCGTCTATATTGATATATACCAATTTAGGTATTTAAAATAAATATTTAATAGTCTACTTAATAGTTGATGGTTAGTGTTAGTGTTTGACTATTAAATACAGAAAACCCAAGGTGTAAAAGCCTTGGGTTTTTGCTTTTTGTGTTAAATGAACGTTAAAAGTAAAAAGCTATGAAATAAAAACAAACTTTTTACGTCTATATAGGTAAGTGATAAGTTTTAAGTAATCATTCAAACTATTTAATTTATAGTTTAGTGTTAGTTAAATTGGTTAATAGGAGAAAACCCGAAGCAGTAATGTTTCGGGTTTTTTTATGCGTTAATAGTTCAATTGTTTTCGAGAATAGCTACGCAGAACCCCTTGTCTATTTAGAGGTTCCTGAGCTCGCAGGAATTTACCATTTGATAATGACACTTCCCCAAGTAAAACCGCTACCAAAAGCGGCTAAAACAACGGTATCGCCTTCTTTAATCTTACCTTCTTCCCATGCTTCTGTTAATGCAATTGGAATAGAAGCCGCTGTGGTATTTCCGTACTTCTGGATATTATTAAAGACTTGATCGTCATTTAATTTAAACTTCTTTTGAATGAATTGAGAGATTCGTAAATTCGCCTGATGTGGAATTAACATATCTATGGCATCTACAGGAAGCTTATTTTTTTCTAAACCTTCCATAATCACTTCGCTAAAACGCACAACGGCATTTTTGAAAACAAATTGACCATTCATGTGTGGATAATAACTTTCATCATTAGGATCGTTATCCTCTAAAATATCATTCACCCAACGTTTCCCCATCCCGGGTGCCACTAGTACTAATTCTTCAGCATGTTCACCTTCTGAATGTAAATGGGTGGATAAAATTCCTTTATTTGGATCCTCTTCACGGGTTAAAATAGCAGCACCTGCTCCATCACCAAAAATAACGGAAACACCACGACCACGCGTTGTTAAATCTAATCCATGTGAATGCAACTCACTACCAATAACAAGAATGTTTTTATACATGCCCGTTTTAATAAAATTATCTGCTACAGAAATCGCATAAACAAAACCTGAACATTGGTTCCTTATATCTAAAGCACCAACAGTTTTAATACCCAAAGCATGCTGTACTTGCACACCAGGTCCTGGAAAATACATATCTGGACTTAAAGTAGCAAATACAATAAAATCAATATCATCTTTATCAATTCCCGCACGTTCAATAGCTACTTTTGCGGCTTTTACACCCATGGTGGCTGTAGTATCATCAGATCCTTTTACAGCCCAACGACGTTCTTTAATACCGGTTCGTTCTTGAATCCAAGCATCATTAGTATCCATCAATTTAGACAAATCGTCATTTGTAACCACATTATCAGGCACATAATGACCTAAACCGATTATTTTAGAATTATACATTGAAAGTTGTTTGTTATTCATTTCCGGATTCACTAAAACCTGTCGGAAATTGCATGATTAATCTGTGCGCAATTTAACTATTTACTTTGTAAGAGTTTTCAAAAGCGAATCGTATTCGTTATGCACGCATAATAAATAGGCGTTCCTATGCCAAGTCACCTTGGTTTCAAAAATGTTTTTGATATCTTTAGGCTTCATTAAAACACCCTCTAAATATGAAATCATTGCTGACATGCTGCCTGTTTTTATTTGTAATTTCAGGTTATGCACAAGAAAATCTCACCTATCAAAAACCCCATCAAAACATTTTAGAATTAGCGGAAGCGCCACTTGCGCCAAGTGTTCGCATGGATAGTAAAGGCGAAAATATTGTATTCCTATACCGAAGTGCTTATAAAACGATTGAGGAACTCTCGGAAACCGAAATGCGTTTGGGTGGTTTACGGATTAATCCAGTCACCAATATTGGAAGTCGAACACGTTATTACACCAATATAGAAGTTCGAAATAATCAAAAAGGAAATCCGAAAACGGTTGCAGGATTACCTGAAAATGGTAGATATGCTAACTTCTCCTGGTCGCCAAATCAAAAATACATGACCTTTACTAATACCGTAACATCTGGTGCTGAACTTTGGGTTTTAGATATTTTAAAGGCTTCCGCTAAAAAACTAACAGACGCTAAATTAAACGCCAATATGGGCAATCCAGCCGTTTGGTTGAAAAACAGCGAAGCCCTTTTAGTTAAAATGCTTCCCGAAAATAGAAAAGCGTTAATTAACACCAAAGAAGCGGTTCCAACAGGTCCAACAATTTCTGTTAGTGAAGCTGGTGTAAAAGCCCAAAATAGAACCTATCAGGATTTACTTAAAAACCCTAATGACGAGCATAATTTTGAACAATTAGCACAATCAGAGTTGTACAAAGTGACATTGGATGGCAACACAAGCCTTTGGAAATCGACTGCCATGTATCGTGGGTTATCGTTTTCACCAGATGGAAATTATGTGATGATTACCACTATTGACAAACCATTTTCTTACTTGGTACCTTATTATAGATTTCCGTCCGAAACGAGCGTTTACAAAGCTAATGGCGATTTAGTAAAATCCATGCTCCAAGTGCCATTAATTGAAGATTTACCACAAGGTTTTATGGCGGAACGCACAGGAATGCGCGACCTTAACTGGCGAAATGACAAACCGGCAACCCTGTATTGGGCTGAAGTTTTAGATGGAGGTGATCCGGAAAACAAGGTGCCTTTCCGAGATGAAGTGTTTCAACAAGATGCACCATTTACGGGGAAAGTCTCTTCACTTTTAAAAACGAAAGATCGTTTTAGTGGTATTACTTGGGGAACCGATAACGTTGCCATTGCAAACGATTATTGGTGGAACACCCGAAATACCAGAACCTACCTGTTTAATCCATCTAACGCCAAGCAAGAGCCAACGGTTTTATTCGACAGAAATTACCAAGATGTGTATAGCAATCCAGGAAGTTTTGTGTACACTAAAAACGATTTTAATGAATATGTTTTAGATGTAGATTCTAACAAAGCCTATTTAATTGGTGATGGGTATAGCGATGCTGGAAAATTCCCATTTATAGACGAAATGAATTTGGAAACCCAAAAAACCACACGTTTATACCAATCCACCTTAACCGACAAAGTAGAAAGTATTAGTTCGGCAATTAGCGCAAAAGACGGTACATTTTTAGTGCGAATAGAATCGAAAAATGAATTTCCAAATTACTACATCCGACATATTAAAAAACGGAAGAGCCTAACCCCATTAACTACATTTGAAAACCCATTTAAAAGCATACAAAATGTTAAAAAAGAAGTTATTAATTACAAACGTGATGATGGGTTAGATTTATCGGGCACCTTATACTTACCTACCGATTACGAAAAAGGCAAAAAATACCCAATGATTTTATGGGCCTATCCACGTGAGTTTAAAGATAAAAGTAGCGCAAGTCAAAATACATCCAGTTCTAATGAATTTACCTATCCATATTACGGCTCCCCTATTTATTGGGTAACCAGAGGTTATGTGGTTTTAGATGATGCCGCTTTCCCAATTATTGGTGAAGGTGATGAACAACCAAACGATACCTTTATCAAGCAATTAGTTGGAAACGGAAAAGCAGCCATTGATGCGGTTGACGCTTTGGGTTATATTGATAGAGATCGCGTTGCTGTTGGTGGTCACAGTTATGGCGCCTTTATGACGGCGAATTTATTAGCACATTCCAATTTATTTGCAGCCGGAATTGCTAGAAGTGGCGCCTATAATAGAACGTTAACACCTTTTGGTTTTCAAAGTGAAGAACGCAATTATTGGGAGGCGCCAGAAATATATTATAACATGTCGCCTTTTATGCATGCAGATACCATGAAAACGCCTTTATTATTAATTCATGGTGAAGCCGATAATAATTCAGGAACCTATCCGCTACAAAGTGAGCGCTATTTTAATGCGTTAAAAGGATTAGGCGCACCCGTTCGTTTGGTTATGTTGCCGAGAGAAAGTCATGGTTATGCAGCAAAAGAATCTATTTTACACATGCTTTGGGAACAGGATGAATGGCTAGAGAGGTATGTGAAAAATAAGGCTGTTGTGACGACATCAGAAGATACGATGAAAGAGTAAATAGAAATAAAAGATGAGATCGTCCCGATTTTTATCGGGACTTTTAGAGGTTAGATTATAGAGGAAATTCATCATTATTTATGACTGTTCTGTTTATGTCTCACTTCTGGTACTTTTTATCTTTTTATGAATTTATTCTATTAATTTTACACACCTTTGGTGATACAAAATCCTGGAGGGATAACCCATTACTAGATATATAGTTTATTATAAAAACAAGCCACAGCCTAGCGACATATTAGAATTAAATAAAAAAAATGACATGTTAAAAACAGTATTCCCAACAATCCTGCTAATCGTTTGTTCGCTTTCTTATGGTCAAAACAATCTTGAAAACACAGATTTAAAATACGATTTCGCCGGAAAATTAAGTACCGATGAACTTAAATTTACGAAACTACAATTTGATTGGGATTCAGAGGACATATTAATTGTTAATTATACACAACTAAGAACGGATTGTCATTTTGATAATCACACCCATAAAATAAACAGCGGAAAATGGTGGAGAAAATTTTATTCAGAAACAGATATAAGCAATTCTTTGGTTGTTTTTTTATGTTCCGAAAAGCACGAAGGGATTAAAGGCTTATATGTTGACAGAACAAACTTTTTTTTTTGAAACATTTCTTCAGTCGAAAAAAAAGCTGTTTTGCTGTTTTAATTATAAATAAAAATGGTGATTACTTACAGTTTAATGGTCATTATAGCGAGGAGCAAGTTTCTAATTATACTCAATATTTGAAATCCCTTTTATAAAACATCTTCAAATGCCATTCCTTTAAGAATGGCATTTTTTTATCCTGCAAATGTCAGTTTGTCACGTTTTAACACTTGGTACTTTTTTTGACTCTAACAAAACCGAAGAATGACGTTTAACAGTTTTCCACATTTGTGGAAATAATTTAATAAATTAAATTTATGGCAAAAGGAAACATTAATGTATCGGTAGAAAATATCTTCCCACTCATTAAAAAGTTTTTATACAGTGATCACGAAATCTTTTTACGTGAGCTAATTAGTAATGCAACCGATGCAACATTAAAATTAAAGCATTTAACAAGTATTGGCGAAGCTTCTGTTGAATACGGAAATCCACAAATTGAAGTTAAAATTGATAAAGATGGCAAGAAATTGCACATTATAGATCAAGGTTTAGGGATGACTGCGGATGAAGTTGAAAAGTATATTAACCAAGTGGCATTTTCAGGTGCAGAAGAGTTTTTAGATAAGTATAAAGACTCGGCTAAAGACTCTGGAATTATCGGTCATTTTGGTTTAGGTTTCTATTCGGCATTTATGGTTGCTGAAAAAGTAGAAATCATTACCAAATCTTACAAAGATGAACCAGCAGCACATTGGACTTGCGATGGCAGTCCAGAATTCACATTAGAAACAGCGGACAAAACAGCACGTGGAACCGAAATTATTTTGCATATCGCAGACGATTCTACCGAGTTTTTAGAAGAAGCACGTATTCGTGAATTATTATTAAAGTATAACAAGTTTATGCCTATTCCAATTAAATTTGGAACCAAGGAAGTAAACGATCCAGATTTTACACCAAAAACTACAACCGATAAGGATGGTAAGGAAACTACCGAGCCACATAAACAAATTACGGTTGATAATATTATAAACAACCCAAATCCAGCATGGACTAAATTGCCAACAGATTTGGAAGCGACGGATTATAATAACTTTTATCGCGAGTTATATCCAATGCAGTTTGAGGAGCCGTTATTTCACATTCATTTAAATGTGGATTACCCATTTAACTTAACGGGAATTTTGTATTTCCCAAAAATGACCAACGACCTCAACATTCAAAAAGATAAGATTCAATTGTACCAAAATCAGGTATATGTTACCGATAATGTGGAAGGCATTGTTCCCGAATTTTTAACCATGTTACGTGGTGTCATTGATTCGCCAGACATTCCATTAAACGTATCGCGTAGTTATTTGCAAGCGGATGGTGCTGTTAAGAAAATATCATCTTACATCACGCGTAAAGTCGCTGATAAATTGAAATCTCTTTTCAATAATAATCGTGAAGATTTTGAAAAGAAATGGGACGATATTAAGATTGTGATTGAATACGGAATGCTTTCAGAAGATAAATTTTTTGATAAAGCTGATGCGTTTGCATTGTACCCAACCGTAGACGGTAAATATTTTACATATGACGAATTATTCAACGCTATAAAAGCCAAGCAAACCGATAAAGATGGTAAGTTGGTTATTTTGTACGCATCCAATCAAGATGCACAACACAGTTATATTGAAGCGGCTAAAGCTAAAGGTTATGAGGTGTTGTTATTAGATTCGCCAATTGTATCGCATTTAATGCAGAAGCTAGAATCTAGCAAGGAGAATATAACCTTTGCTCGTGTGGATGCCGATCACGTGGATAATTTAATTAAAACCGATGATGCCAAGATTTCTAAATTATCAGACGACCAAAAAGGCGCGCTTGAGGATTTACTGAAAGAAGTAATTCCACAGGAGAAATTCTCGGTACAGTTAGAAGCCATGGATAGTGATGCGTCACCATTTATGATTACGCAACCCGAGTTTATGCGCCGTATGAAAGAAATGCAGCAGACAGGTGGCGGCGGTATGAACATGTTTGGTAATATGCCAGAAATGTACAATTTGGTAGTGAATACAAATTCCGCTTTAGTTGGCGAAATTTTAGAAACCAAAACCAAGAAAAAGCAAGAACGTTTAATTACACAGAGTTTGGATTTAGCGCGACTTTCACAAGGTTTACTGAAAGGTGAAGAGTTAACCAACTTTATTAAACGTAGCTACGAGATGATTAAATAAGACGATTATTGTTCTGTGTTTTAGAAAAACGCAGCTAACACTAACGCACTTATAAGATTAGTCAGCGAAGCTAAATGATAAAATAGATATTAGACCGCTTCGCTGTTAAATTATAGAATCAAAACAAAACCACTTCTTTACGGAAGTGGTTTTTTTCTGGGATAAAGTTACGTAGAACTACGTAGATGATTAGTTGTTTGAATTTGTTAGATTTGGTGTAGATATAATAGATATATATACCATTACGTATATTCATACGTTGCCCACAATTATGAAAAACCACCTCGAATGAACCAAAAATTTTTTGATAGTAAGGAATTCTCGGAAATTAAGATTTTTCAAATCAACAGGGATTTCTACGAATTAAAAAACATTGGAGGAGCGGAAAAAACGATAAATTTTATTGTAGATAAGCATCGTGAATTAGTTGACGACTTAAAATCAATCGGAGTAAAAATACCCAAAACCGATTTTGACGAAGTTGACTATTACTCTTATGTCTATAACGAAACCTTAAAAGATTCCTACTGGAAAAATTATCTACCTTCAACAATAGCTCAAAATCACAATTTTGATGTTTTAAAAATATCATTTGTTCTATTTGCTTCAATTAAAGGAGACATTTTCGCTATAGTTGGAGGTGGTGGAATAAGAGTGATTAAGAGGTTTATGAATAACCGTTTTGGTTTAGAATTCTACGAATATTTGACAATTCCGAAGGACGACATTGTCGTATCATTAACCGCACGTGGAATTTCAGGCAGAGTAGCCCAACAAAGCGGAATTTATAGAAATGGTAGAACATTATTAGACTCTTTAAAATTTACAGAAATACCAACTAAAATAAATTTGGTCTTAAGAGAAGATTTAAAGAACACGGTCTTTGACTTCGTTGGTTTTAGTAATGACACTATTTACACAGAAGTTGGTTCCTATTTTTTAATCAAACACGCGATAAAGTTCAAGTCTTTACATCAGATATTTAAAAAAATAAATGAAATTCATCGAAAACATAAACCTACTTCAATATCAACATTTACAAAGGTTCAAGACCCAACATTAGTCGAAGATGAATTTCAAAAGATTCTATTGAGCGAAGTAAGAAATGATATGCTTAATATGCTTGGACCAAATAGGACAGCAAATCCATATAAGTTTGATATCGACTTCATTCATCCGTCTAAAATTCAAGACTTTTATGAATGTAACAGATATGAATTAAAAACGAAAGGGCAAAGAACACCATTTTTTGAAACAACTGATAGAAACTTACTTTACAAAGAAGGTCTTAAACACCTTTTTGACAATACTAACGACCAGTTTGAATTTAGCAAAATGATTCTTGGTATGCGAGTTTACGGTTATCGTGACAAAACACGCAAAACACACGCAATGTTTTTACAGCATATAACTTGCGAAATAAAATATAATGGCAAACCTGTTTTTCAAATAGACAGCACTTGGTATAAAGTTAAAAATGACTTTATCAATAGTATTAACGATAGATGTATAAACTTAATTGATAAAAACATTTTAAGAAGTAATTTTTTAAATGTCTCTTGGGATTCAACGATTGCAGACGAAGGAGCATACAATCTAAAATATAATAATTTAAAAGACTATTATGTTTTTGACAAAATGCTTCCGGATAACATTGAATTCTGCGATATAATGTACGAAGATTCAAATACTATCTATTTGGTACACGTAAAAGATGGTTTTGATGCAAAAATTAGAGATGTTGCAAACCAAATAACCATTTCAGCCAATCGTTTTTGGAACGACTTCAATTCAGGAAGTTCATCATATCTTTCATCAATTGTAGATAGTTATAACAAAAAGAATGCAAATAAAATTGACAAAAAAACATTCTTGAATAAATTCAACGTTAACAAAGAAGTTGTTTATGTAATGGCGTATAAATCCTTGAGAGGAAAACAAAGCACAAAAGATAAAATTGAAAAAAGTAAATCAAATATTGCAAAATACTCATTGATTCAATGCGTTCAGGATATGTCATCGCTTTATCCGATTAAGATATTCGACATTGCGGACGTGTAAATAACTGTGGGCAACAACGTATATAGCTCATAGCTGGGCAGTTGCTTAATCTGAAGTTTAGGCATTTTTGCAAGTCCGCCAAATTTTTAAATTTGACGATTTCCAATAAAAAAGATAAATAGTAAAATTTAAAAATCTGGCTTGTGCTTAATCCGAATAAATATCGCTAATTTACACGCTACGAGCCATATACAAGACCGTTGGCAGTAATGAAACCTAAAATACAATAAACATAAATGATAAAAAAAACATTTTTTTTAATTCTGATATTATTTCAATATCTCTTAACTTTTAGCCAAGTTAGAGAATCTATCATTAATATTAATGATTCCGAATTAAAGCTACTAATAAATAAAGCGGAGAATGGAGATGCTGATGCTCAAATTGAACTTGGTGCAAGATATTATAATGGGTATGGAGTTTTAAAAGACTATGAAAAAAGCACTTATTGGACTAAAAAAAGTGCAGAACAAGGATTGCCTGATGCGCAATATGCATTAGCCATCTATTACGGTTCTGGTAGTGGAGTTCCTAAAGATATTGAGAAAGCTTTATATTGGTTTGAAAAAAGTGCCCTGCAAGAAAATAAGCATGCCCAGTTTCAACTTGGTAGAATGTACTTTTTTGGTAAAGGTGTTATGCCTGATAAAAAAAAGGGTGTGACTTGGATAAAAAAGAGTATGGATAATGGCTCTGAAAGAGCAAAAAAAATATGGGATGAAAAAAAATTATGGGAATATCTCTAGTTATTATTGAACTTTTATTAAAATGCTAACTTAAGACGTGTATAAAAAATTGCTAAATTAGTGCTTAACCAAAGGTCGTTGCATTTTTGTTACGTCTAATTTTCCTGCGGAAAATCCTCGGACGCAAACCCGCTCATTTCATACACTTACCGTT
The DNA here is from genome assembly GCF_023205095.1 of Bizionia sp. M204. Lineage (GTDB taxonomy): Bacteria > Bacteroidota > Bacteroidia > Flavobacteriales > Flavobacteriaceae > Algorimicrobium > Algorimicrobium hallyeonense. Next base: position 1,896,174 of record NZ_CP046242.1, read on the forward strand.
GGCATACATTAAAACCCTACTATGAAACAAAAACTTTTACTTACCTTATCAATCCTATTTTTCATTAACTCATATTCTCAACAGAAAAAAATTGAATTTCAACTATCTTTAGGCCCCACATTTTCAATTCCTAAAACAAGCAAACTAAACAACTCTGATATAAATGGCAATCCTGAAATAAAGACCTCAATAAACATCGGTGCATTTATTTTACCAAGTTTAAATTATAGGCTCGCTGAAAAAACTTCCCTGGACATTGGATTAGGTTTTTATATGGACAGATTTACTATTGAAGATCGAAATGCGAACGTAATAAGTGAAGGAAATAGAAGTGTTAATCAAATTCAAACACCAATCAATATAAATTTCCATTTTGGAAATAATAATTCCTATCTATTTGGAATTGGTGGTTTTAGTAGTTTTTTGTTATCTGCAAAAGAAAAAGGAGAATCACGAATTAACTCTTCTGGTTTTACTACTGGTGGCGATATACCAATCGAGAACCCTCTTGTAACAAATATGTCACAAAATTTCGACAATGATATTAAGAACAAATATAATTCTGTTAGTTTTGGCGCATTTATTCAATTAAAAAAAAACATATCATTTTCAACTAAAACCAATGGGTTTTTACTTTTAAAAATCAATCAGAATTTTAATTCAATAAAAAACAATCATTCTGCCCCAGGAATTGGTTTAATTGAATTTAAGAATGAAAAAGAACCTACTACTATTAATTTAGGAATTGGAATTGAAATATAATGTATGCCAACACTGTATATAAAAAATGCGTAGTTTAGTACTCAATCAAAGGAAAGTGCGCGTTTGCTTTCTTCCGATTTTCGTTCCGAAAATCCGCTAACACAAACCCGTAGGTTCATAGCTTCAACATGAAAAACAAACCGCAAGATTTTAAAAACTGACTCGATAAAACCAGGTAAATTATGAACCCGGTTTACTTCATATAGAATTTGAGCAACTTCAAGTAGAATTAGAGCAACCCAAGTAGAATTAGAACAACCCCATAATAAACTTTACATAAATTAGTATGGCCATTATGTAAAGTATTTGTCCAAAACATTGTAAGGTCATGGGTAACAAAATTTAGATAATCTGTATATAAGTTTAAATAACTTAAATTATCAGATTATGAAAACTAAAATTTTATTACTAACAGTATGCATTATAACGATAACAAGTTGTGATTCTTCTTCAGATTCTATTTCACCTACAGTTGTTCCAAATACGTTTAATCATTTATATATTGAAACGCAAAACACAGGGTCCTTTGCATGTAACGAATGGGCTTTTCATGAAAATTTCGGAACATCGCCAACTGGTCTAAAACGAGACGACACACTCTTGCCGGCAACTTTTGGCACCAGTTTAAGAATGACTCAATCTTCAGCTTATTCTAAAGTTGATATTCAAGGTGCCAAGCGTTATGTTGTTTCCTCAGGAGACCGAGTGCTTGTATATGATGCGTCTTCAGCTAATACACCAGCGCCTTTAGAGTTTCCCATTGCTCATATAAATGCCATGGAATTTATAAATAATCGTTTTTTTATGGTTGTAAATTATGAATTAAAAGAATATGATGTCATGACTATGACACCAATAAACACCTTTAATCCTATCCAACTGTTGCCAACAGCTAGAAGTTCTAATATGACTTCTAAAGGTGATTTTCTATATGTGATTGCCAGTCATAATTTTTATAAAATTGATACGTCTGGATCAGGCGCATTAGTTGCCAACTATCCAAAACAACTTTCGCCATTAAATCGAGATGGTTTAGAATATGTAAACAATCCCAATCCTGCGTCACCTTGCCATGATGCCTTTTATTTAGTGAGAGAAGGCGCCGCATCAAAAGAACTGGTTACCATAGATGAAGCAACTGGTAATGAAACGGTGATTACAGATTTAACATACACCTTTACCTCTAATGGCAGTCGAATTTCAGCAGTATTAGATTATACAACCGAATATTATTATGTGTATAGTTTAAACTCGCACGTCCTTAATGAGTCAACCGTTACGGCTATAGATTTAACACCTAATTCTGGCGTTGTAGCACCTGTATCTATCGAAACAATACCAGGATATTATTTTGGTGTGCAATTAAAAGATTAAATTAAACTACTAATAATCTTGAAAACATGCCGCGTCTTTATTGATAGGCATGTTTTAATTTTTGTCGTAGATATAAACAGCTGTTCCTTTTTGTGACAGATACTTTTATTTACTACATGTACACGCAACCTTTAAAGCTTTTTCCTATCTAAACAATAAATAACGCATCATGAAAAAGTTACTGGTTTTAATTATTTTGAGTACCACACTATTACATTGTTCAAATGATGATTGTGGCGATCCTAATATTACGTACCAAACGTTCACCTTCGAAATTGTTGATAAAATAAGTGGCGAGAATCTATTTACCAACGGAACTTATCTACCAGAACAGATTCAAATAACAAACACAATTAGTAATTTTGAAACAGAATTCACATTCTTTTCAGAAAATAATGTGAATCTCATTCAAGTTAATTCAGCAAGCTGGGAAACAGATATTGTTAATCTGGCGTTTACCATTGCTGATAATCTTATTTTTGAATTGTATTCGGATGGTGACACGATTGTGGAGGCATGTTACAGTTATACGGTTTTTAACGACATTTTTATAAACGAATCGGAATTTGATTACAACGCAGAAATTGCCATTTATACCATTCTGGTGGAATAAGTTGATATTCAATTTCCAATAAATAAGATTAACCATTATCCACTTCTAAACCAAATGGTTTTTTTATACTAGTAATTTAATGATTCCTATCAACAAGCTTTTCTTTAAAATTAGTAGATTTGAAAAACAGCAGCACAACCAATTAAATTTTAAAATAAGTATTAACCAACACATGAGAATTACGTTACTATTTCTATTAGTCCTTTTTTCTAATAGTCCCATGACATCACAAATTGCGGATGCCGAATTATTTTTCAAAGACGGAACTTCGTTAAAAGGCTTTGGAATGATTGATAAGAAAGATAACATAAAATTTCGGCTGTCACTAGAAGATGAACCCAATGTTTGGACGTCGCTGATGGTGAAAAAAATTATTTTTTATGGATTTGAAACCCAAGAAGAATTTCAATATGTTGTTTTAAAGCCCGACACGGAAGCCATACTTCTTAAAGTGCTCGTTGATGAAGAAATTAAATTATTTGCAGATTGGGAAAGAACACCACAGTACCCTTTCAAAAAGCAACACCAAACCTTTTTAAAAAATGCTTCAAAACCTGAAATAGTTTCTACAAAATTATATATTCAAAAAGTTACCGAAGATTTTCCATTTCCATTAACAGGAAACTTCAAGCGAAAAGCTAAAGACTACTTTTCGGATTGTGTCGGGATAATTAAGAAATTGAATAGTGGTGAATTTAGAAAATCTACTGCAACAGATATGGTTTATTATTATAGTGATATTTGTATGGATTAAATAAGTTTTTCAAAGAAGAATCCATTCGTATCGAGATAATCAATTTCGTGATTCCATAGCATAATATTTCTAATATAAAATTGTTAGCTTTGAAGTAACGTCAACTGATGATTGGACTTTAAGCTCTTTCATTGCTGTTGAAAATCAAATACAATTACAACTAAGTCCTCAATTACTATGAAAAATAGAACACTCATTAAAAACGGCTTATTGTTCTCCGGTTGTCAAGATGAAAAAGCAAAAATTCAAGATATTTTAATTCTTGAAAATGGTAAAATCGGTAACATAGGAATCATTGAAGCAGATGAAGAAGCGCACATAATTGATGCCAAAGGAAAATGGGTGGTTCCTGGTTTTGTAGATTCGCATACGCATTATGATGCAGAATTAATTGCTTCTCCAGGACTTAAAGAATCGGCTAGACATGGTGTTACGTCCATTATTTTGGGAGTTGTTCAGTGAGTGCTATTTACAATTCGCCTCAAGATATTTCGGACTCCTTTACCAGAGTTGAAGCCATTCCAAGAGATATTATGTTGCCCTTACTTCAAAAAGAAAAAACGTGGACCAATGCCAAAGAGTGGAAAGCCTATATTTCCAAATTACCCTTAGGCATTAATGTGGCTTCCTTTGTAGGGCATTCAGATTTACGCATGCATGCCATGGGTATTGAACGTTCTTTACAAGATAATGAAACCGCTACAAAAGAGGAACAAGACCACATGCTCCACATGCTGAATGAGGTTTTGGATGCAGTTTTTATAGGCTTGTCCACCATGGATAATCCATGGGATAAAATGGATGGCAATCGGTATTGGTCGCATAAAACACCATCATTTTACTCGTCATGGAAAGAACGAAAAAACCTGATTGAATTACTGCGAAAACGCGATGCCATTTTACAAGGCGCGCCAAATCTAGTCACCCGAATTAATGCCATTAATTATATGTTGGCCAGTTCAGGAGTCTTTAGAAAACCACTTAAAACAACCATGATTGCCATGATGGATTTAATTGGCGACCGCTATATTTATCCATTAATTTCAACAGCAAGTAAAGCAATTAATACCATAGCCAATGCAAACTTTAGAATGCAAACGCCGCCTTGCCCATTTACGGTTTATTACGATGGCGTAGACTCAGTGATGTTTGAAGAATTTCCTAGTGGTGAAGCCATGAGGCACCTAGCCAAAAATTTAGACGAAAGAAACGACTTGATTAGAGATCCTGAATTTAGAGAGGCCTTTAAAAAGGAAATAAAGAAAAAATTTGCGCCCAAAGTTTGGCATAAAGATTTAAGCAAAACCTTGATTATTGATTGTCCAGATTCGAGCATGATTGGTAAAAACTTTTATGATCTTGCTGAAGAACACCAGCAGCATCCCGTAGATTTCTTTTTGGACACTATAATTCAATATGATAAAAAGATTAGATGGACAACCACCATTGCCAATGATCGCGTTGAAAAATATGATGGCTTGTATAATCATAAACATAATTTAATTAGCTTCTCGGATGCTGGAGCCCACTTAAACAATATGACCTTCTATAATTTTCCGTTGAAAATGATAAAAGTCGTCCAAGAATCTATAGATGCTGGCAAGCCAATTATGTCCATGGAAAAATGTATCTGGCGATTAACAAAAGAGCAAGCCGATTGGTTTGGTTTAGATTGTGGACACCTAAAACCAGGTAAAATAGCCGATTTGGTAATTTTTGATCCTAATAAATTTGATGCCATTACAGAAACTGTAGAAACGGGACAGATTGAAGAATTTAATAATTACGACCGACTTGTGAATAGAAATCACGGAACCGTTTCCCGAGTTATGGTTGGCGGAAAAACTATTTTTGAAAATGAAAATTTTGTATCGGATTATGCCACCACTAAAAAATATGGTAGATTTCTAGAGAAACAATAAAACGGATAACAACAGAGATATAAGTTATTATACATGAGCACAGTCAAAATTTATCAAGATGTTAATAGAGAAAAGGAAAGCGCCAGTTTTGGGATTTCCAAAATGGAAGCTATTTACACCAAACGAAATGGAGAAGTTGACGAGCCTCACAGACATAATTATTACACGGTTTTAATAATCCATAAAGCCAAGGGACAACATAAAATTGATTTTAATACTTACAATTTAGCAAACCAACAAATTTTCTTTGTAGCTCCCGGACAAGTACATCAAGTTATAGAAACAGAACAATCGTTTGGGTATGCCATGACATTTTCCAATCAGTTTTTAGTAGAAAACTCTATTCCCCTATCCTTTATTGAAAGTTTGAATCTCTTTCACAATTACGGACAAAGCCCTCCATTAGAGCCAAATAATAATCAATTTAAAAATATAGAACATTTTGCGCATCAAATTTTCAATTTATTCAATAGTAATGCAAAAATGAAATTCTTATCTATTGGTTCATTTTTAAAACTCTTACTGATAGAGTGTAATAATATTTGTTCCATTAACCCCATTGAATCTGATGTTGACACCTCTGGAGATAACCTGATTAGGACCTTTAAAAATGCGGTAAACAATCACTACAAAAAAGAGCATTCTACCACTTTTTACGCCAATGCGCTTCATATAACACCAGATCATTTAAACCGAACTTTTAAAGCTAGAATTGGTAAAACTGCCAAAGATTATATTCAAGCCCGAATTATAACTGAAGCTAAAAGGTTACTATATTTCACCGATTTAAACACGAAAGAAATAGCCTATGAATTAGGATTCAATGAGCCTGCCAATTTTAGTGCATTCTTCAAAAAGCATACACAGGTATCGCCTTCAAGCTTCAAGAAAAACGAGATTACATCATAATTTAGAGCCGTATATCGGATTTTCATAAGCTTATCCCCTTTTTTCATATTCCACAGGTTTCCAATTGGTTATATATTTGTATCATACTTTTAAAGCAACGATATGAACCGTAAGAAATTTATAAAAAATGTCCTTTTAACTGGTGTTTTTGGTGCTATTGCTCCGCAAACCTTTAATGCAAGCACGAGCAAAACCACAAAATCCACTTACAACACATTAATGCAACAAGTAGGATTTAATCATCTGCCTGCCGATCAGGTAGGTTTAACAAACAAAAATATACATACTATGAATACAATAATTCACAGAGCAGAAACACGAGGCGCAGCAAATCACGGTTGGTTAAACTCACACCATACGTTTAGTTTCGCAAATTATCACAATCCAGAAAGAATGAATTTTGGCGTACTACGCGTATTAAATGATGATACGGTAGCTGCAGGAATGGGCTTTGGAACACATCCTCACGACAATATGGAAATTATCTCCATTCCTTTGGCAGGCGATTTGGAACATAAAGACAGTATGGGAAATGTGGCTGTCATTAAAGAAGGTGATGTACAAGTATTAAGTGCTGGAACTGGTGTTACGCATTCGGAATACAATAAAAACAAAGACAAGGAAGTGAAATTTCTACAAATTTGGGTATTTCCTAAAACCAAAAATGTAACGCCACGATACGATCAAGTTTCTATTAGAGATATTTCTAAAGAAAATGAATTTTACCAAGTGCTTTCGCCTAATAAAGATGATCAAGGCGTTTGGATTAATCAAGACGCGTGGTTTCATTTAGGAAATTTCACCAAAGGAAGCACCGATGAATATAAAATCAAGAAAACAGGTAATGGCGTGTATGCGTTTATTCTGGAAGGTGCTGTAGAAATTAACGGCGAAAAGCTTTCCAAACGAGATGGTATAGGAATTTGGGATACAGAGAGCATTACTGTAAAAGCATCAGAAAATGCCCGTGTTCTTTTAATGGAAGTACCCATGACCATGTAAGCGCAACCCATTAAACATTTTTTATAACCTTAAAAAAAACACCATGGAATTAATAATTAAAGAACAAGAGAACAAAGGCTTTGCAATGGCTAGGGAAAATAATAAAAGAGCAGGATTAATGACCTATTCCATTGCAGGTGAACAGCATATAATTATTGATCACACAGAAGTTGATCCTGAATTTCAAGGCAAAAATATTGGAAAACAATTGCTCTACAAAATTGTAGAAATGGCAAGAGAAAAAAATATTAAAATTACACCTCTTTGTCCTTATGCCAATGCAGAGTTTAAAAAGCTTGCAGACATTCAAGACGTATTAAAAAAATAATAAATAACAATTAAAAACGATAACAATGAAAAATAACACAAATTGGTCTATTGACACCGCACATTCAGAAATTGCTTTTAAAGTAAAACACATGATGATTTCAACAGTAACTGGTCATTTCGAAGATTTCCAGGCAACTGCAAAAACAAATGGCGATGATTTTAACAATGCTATTTTAGAATTTAGTGCCAAAACAGCATCTATTAACACTAAAAATAAAGATAGAGACACACATTTAAAATCGGATGATTTTTTCAACTCTGAAAAATTCCCTGAAATGACTTTTGTTTCAAAATCTTTTAATGGTGATACATTGGTGGGCGATTTAACAATAAGAGACGTAACCAAAGAAATTACGTTGGACGCCGAACTTAATGGTATTGCAGTAGATCCTTACGGACAAACAAAAGCTGGATTTGAGATGACAGGAAACATTAACAGAAAAGATTTCAATTTAACGTGGAGTGCTGTAACGGAAGCAGGAAGCATTGTTGTTTCCGATAAGGTGAAATTGGTAATTGATGTACAATTCATCAAGCAATCATAAGCTAAATTCCATAGAGTTATAGATAGTAGAATGGGGTTGTTCTAAAAATAAACACCCATAAATTTATCAAAAACCACTTCAAAACTGAAGTGGTTTTTTTGTACGAAAAAACAAAATCAACTATCTAAAAAAACATGTTTAAAAGAAGGAACATCTAAAAAATGACACTGAATTATCTAAATTAGCAGTTGGATATCATGTGGATAATCCAATTATAACATCGCCTATGGGGAAACTACCTTGGGGCGCAGGTGAAAATATATAAACAACGGTTTCTGATATGATGAAATTTGTTCAATATCAGCTTGAAAATAATGCCATTGTTCAAGAATATCATAAATCCGTGTTTCAATATAACGATGAATTTGGTCTTGGGTATTTTTGGAATATTGATAAATCCAACGATACGTTAGGCACACAATATACACATCATGGCGGTGTACCTAGATCACAGTGTTTTATGTATATAATTCCCGAACACAATATGGGCGCTTTTATTATTACCAACCAAAGCGGCATGAATACGGCTTCAAAAATGCTAGCCATTTTAAATCCTGTTTTTGATGAACTAATTCAACAATCCAAATAAAAATAGAAATATTTTATTCGGGTAAAATTGAAATAAAGCCCAATTTTTGCACACTTTTTTTAGTAAAAAGTATAATAACACCATAAATATTTTCAATAGCATTATAAAATAATAGCTAAAAATTCCTGCTCCTAACCTGTAGAAATTAAGTATCTTCATATCAATTAAAAAAAAGAAAAATTATGAAAAAATTAAATGTAATGATGCTTGCGCTATCACTTTTGGCAACGATTGGCATGCAGGCGCAAGAACAAATGGAAACTAAAGAATCTAAATTTAACATTTTAGCTTCTGGTGGTATTGGTTATGGTATTATGGACAATGATAATGCTCCAAATTACAATATGAATAGTAATACGGGAGATTTATTATTGAATTATCGTGTTCATTCAAAATTTGGAATAGCAACAGGGGTTGGATTTAATCAATTAAGTGGAAATGGCTTTAATGCCATTGGTAATTTTTACCACGAGCGTTATTTAATAAGAATTCCTTTATTACTAACATTTGACAAACAAGTTGCAGATAAATTCAGCATAATAGGACATTTGGGACCTTATGCTCAAAACGTTTTTAAGGATGAATATTCGTTTAATGCAGCGAAAATTGAAGATGTTTATGACGGTTGGAACTTCGGATTTCAATTAGGTCTTGGTTTTGTATATCAAATAGAACCGCATTTTGGTATTGGAATAAATTATACGGGACAATCAGACTTCACTAAGTTGGAAACTCGAAACAGCGCTGTTTTTAATGACGAACAAAAGCTAAAAAACTTAAATACCTTCGGTTTAGTTTTGCAATTTAATTTGTAAAGTTTCAAACCACATGTTAATGTGCATATAACAAAAAAACCACTTTAATACTGAAGTGGTTTTTTTGTTATATGAAATTAGAGTGAGCTTCATACCAAAATTTAATCTCAAATTAGTTAGATTTGGAATGCGTGCCATTCAATTTTAGTAATTATGACACAACTTTTTATGCTCTAATGAATCCATTTTTTTCAAAAAACCCAACTTAAAAACCTAATAACTTAACCTTAAAAACGTATACATATGGAAAATGAAAACGCCAACCTAAACACGCCAAAACAAAGACATGGATGCGTAACAGCATGGTTAATTTTAATGATAGTAGTTAATGCTATAACGGCGCTATCTTACCTTATAGCAGGCGATTCCGTCTCTGAAAGCTTTCCAGGCAGCGTGTCTAATTTCACGTTAATAATTCTTGCTCTTTTAGGTATAGCCAATGTAATTTTTGCCGTTTTATTATTTCAATGGAATAAACTTGGATTTTGGGGGTTTCTTTCTACAAGTTTAGTAGCATTGCTTATAAATTTAAGTATTGGTATTCCCATTGGTCAATCTTTATTAGGTTTATTAGGTATTGTTATTTTATACGCGGTTTTACAAATTAAAAGAGAGCATGTTCCTGCCTGGGATTATTTAGAATAATCCTTCGAAAAATGAGATGTTATTTTGTTTTAAAGAATTTCGCTACCCTAGAGATATCACAATTCAATATATAAAACCAATTCCTAATTAAACCATTTAAGTATTTGTACATTTATAATGACTTCCGAAAAAAAGAGGATTAAAAAATTATATTTATAGTAAAAAAACTGGCGCCAATAAAAGCTTATTAAATTAAAAAACATGTGTCACAAATTCCAAAAACACGTTACGGAGCATTTTGAAAAAGCATCAGTCCGTTTAGTTGTATTAAGCTTACTTGTTTTCAGTCAGTTGTCGTGTAACCAACATAAAGATGACTATGATAGCGCCATGAATAATCAAGATTCCCTAGTGAACCGAGGTCAAGTCGTTTTTCAAAATAACTGTGGTATGTGTCATAAAATTGATAAGCAAGCAGCTGGGGTAACAATGCATTCTTTTTCTAAAACCATGAAAAAAAATGATTTATACAAATTTTTAATTGAAGGTAAGCAACACCCACAAGTAAAAATTTCTCTTAAAGAAACAGAGGCTCTTACCGCGTTTATAAATAATAAATAACCATACTATGACACAAGCGTGCTTATAGTTTAGTAACCGATTATCTTAATAAAATATTTTGATACAATAAGGGGCAATAAAGCGCCAATATCTTATTTTTATAAAAAAGCAATTTAGAATTTTATGAAAACAACACCAAAACATAATGAACGCGTAGCCAACATGACATTCGCGTCCGTATTTCCACATTATGTGACAAAAGTGGAAAAGAAAGGCCGAACAATTGAAGAATTATATGAAGTTATTGAGTGGCTAACAGGTTTTAATAAAACCAACCTACATAAGCTTATTGATGAGAAAGTTACGTTTGAAACATTCTTTAATAAAGCAACTTTAAATCCACATGCAGACCTTATTACAGGTGTAATTTGTGGTTACCGCATTGAAGAAATTGATAACCCTTTAACAAAACAAGTCCGTTATTTAGATAAATTAATAGATGAGTTAGCGAAGGGTAGAAAAATGGATAAAATATTACGTAAAACAAACGTATAATTTAGTTAAAAGTAGACGGACATCATGAAAAAATTTGACGTCTTTTTTCAATCAAAAAAAGAAAAAGCCAAAACATGATGTTTTGGCTTTTTAATATAAAATTTGACTAATTCAAATCTTATTGCAGAATCAATTTATGCGTCACGGTATTATTTGTTGTTCTAATGTTCAACATATACATTCCGGAAGCCATTCCTGTCATATCAATTGTATTTAGTCCTGAATTTAAAGTTGCTTTCTTCACAACCTGTCCTGTTATAGATACAATCATCAGAGAGATATTTCGGTCTGAAATAGCTCCTAAATTAATTTTAAAGTTTCCATTTGTAGGATTAGGATAAACACGGAAGGTTGCTGTTTGATTAAAGTCATCTATAGAAAGTGATGTTTGAGATTCTAAAGCACCCAGATCTCGTGAAGAACCAAAAACAGGTTGTCCAATCTGATCCACAAAAACATCGGTTCCATCACCTGCATCAAATGCCGGAGAATTATCTAATAATTGATGCGTTAACGTGGTACCACCATTATCTTGTAGCGGACCAACTAATGGGTTTACACCTTCTAAATCATTAGCTTGTGGTGTAAAAACATTTAAATCATCTAATCCAATCAAGTTATAATCGTTAGATATTATTGTTCCAGATACATCCATTCCCGAAGAAGCTGTATTTAAAGCCACAATGGTATTTTTTAAAGACACATTATTTACTGCATCAATTCCACCGCCTAAAGCAGCTGTATTCATAACAACCGTTACCGCATTTAAATCTAAACTAGCACCATTATTAGAAAGTCCACCACCAGATACAGTTGCCGAATTTCCAGAAATAGTAGTGGTCATCACGGACGTTATACTTCCCGTGTTGTTGTAAATTCCACCGCCTTCGTCAGCCGTATTATTATCAATAGTAGACATGGAAACACTCATCGTTGTTCCGTTTTGGTTCCATAATCCGCCACCTTCATTAGCAGCAGCATTATTGCTTATAGTACTTGTTGAAATGGTTACCACTCCAGACATTCCAGTAACATGAAGTCCACCACCATTTCCTGGTGCTGCAGTTCCTGCTAAACCATTTACATCGTTACCTCTCATAATTGAGTTGGTAAATGTTAAAGTTCCGTCTATAATTTCTATCGCGCCACCTGCTCTATTAGCAGCATTGGTTTCAAAAGAAGAATCTGATACTGTTACGTTACCAGCAGTGCTTAAAAGTCCACCTCCAGATGCGGAAGTACCACTTGATATATTATTTGAAATAAGGGATCCATTCGTTATGTTTAAAGTTCCTCCATTATTAAAAACGCCTGCACCACCATCATCAGCGGCATCACCTTGTGCTATATTTGAATCGATTGTTACAGCATCTAAAGTCATAACACCTGAACCGTTCCATAAACCACCACCTTCACGAGTAGCCATATTTCCATTAACAGTTCCGCCTGTAATTGTAGAATTACCTGGACCTGTAATATGTAAACCACCACCATTTCCTGGTGCTGATCCGGTTGAATTATTGTTTAAAGTAACATTTATTAATGTTAATGTTCCAACAGCGTTAGTTGAATTATCTTCAATACCACCACCTGCTCTATTGGATGTGTTTCCTGAAATTTCAGAATCTATAATTGTTAAAATACCGCCATCTACATTTTGAATTCCACCTCCTGAACCAGAAGCTCCAGTAGCCGTATTATTGGTAATTATTGCGCCATTTTGAACGATAAGTGTTCCTCCGTTGTTAAAAAGGGCACCGCCACCATTATCAGCATTGGCACCTAAAGCCATATTGCTATCTAAAGTTGTACCAGCTACAGTCATTATTCCTGAACCATTCCATAAACCACCGCCTTCTGAAGCTGCCGTGTTCATATTTACGGTTCCACCTGTAACATCAACCGTACTGTTTCCACTAACGTGCAGTGCGCCTCCATTTCCTGGTGCACCAGCTCCGGTTACAACCCCTGTGTCATTCGAATTTAAATTGACATTGGTTAACATAACAGCACCTTCACCATTTGTTTCAATTCCGCCACCAGCTCTGTTCGATTGGTTATCCATTATGGTAATCCCATTAGCAGTCAATGTTCCAGCAGCATTTAAAATTCCACCACCAGTTGATTGAGCGCCATCAGCACTATTATTTATAATTATTGTTGAACCTGATAAATCTAATGTTCCACCTTCATTATAAATTCCACCACCTCCAGCTGCTCCAGCTGTCATGGCATCGTTTCCTGATGCTGTATTGCCATCAATTGTATGATCTACAACCGTCATAACACCCGAACCATTCCAAAGTCCGCCACCTTCGTTAGCAGCTATGTTGCCGTTTGTTGTTCCGCCTGTAATATTTGTTGTGGCAGGTCCACTTACGTGCAATCCCCCACCAGAACCTGGTGCTGCAATTGCGGGCGAAACGCCTGCATTATTCATATCTAAAATTGCATTAACCAGATTTAAAGTTCCACCAGCTAACTCAATTCCACCACCTGCGCGATTGGCTTGATTGCTTGTTATGGCAGATTCATTTACGGTTACATTTCCTCCTATTGTTAGAATTCCTCCACCAGATCCAGCTGCACCATCCGCAACATTACCACTAATGGTTGTGCTATTCTGAACTAAAAGGGTTCCGCCATTGTTAAAGATTCCACCACCACCATCATCGGCAGCTGGTCCACTTGCTATATTTCCGGTAATCAATGTTCTATTCACAGTCATTATTCCAGAACCGTTCCATAAACCACCACCTTCTCTAGTCGCTGTATTTTCTGTAACCGTTCCGCCAGAAATATTGGTATCCGCCATTCCTGTTATATGTAATCCACCACCATTCCCGGGCGCTGAACCTGTTGTATTAAAATCTAATGTTACATTACTTAAATTAACAATTCCATCAATGGCTTCAATTCCCCCACCGGCTCTATTAGAGGTGTTATATGCTATCCACGAATCGTTAACGGTTACAACACCATCAGTACTAAATATACCGCCTCCAGAACCTGAAATTCCAATAGCTTGATTATTTAATACTTGAGACGATGAATTAATAGTTAAAGTTCCACCGTTATTAAAGATTCCACCGCCACCATCATCTGCAGCATCACCATAAGCTATATTATTATCAACAGATGTCATCGTTAATGTCATGGTTCCTAAATTATTCCATAATCCGCCGCCTTCACGTGCTGCCAAATTATTTTCTATCATAGAAAGGTTTGAAATAGTTGCATTGGTTGTTCCTGACAAGTGCAGCGCCCCACCATTTCCTGGATTAGGCATGATTATATTTCCCAAACCAATATCAACACCAGCGGCATTTCCAATTAGCGTAACACCGTCAAGTATCAGCAATCCATTAGAAGCATCTTCAATAGCACCGCCTGCTCTACTAGCATAATTTCCTGAAATTGTTAATCCATTTGCTAAATTTAAAGTTCCACCTAAATTATTAAACATGGCTCCACCTCGACCACCAGGTGTGTCTCCCATTGCTATATTGCGCGTTAATGTTGTCATGGCATCAACTGTTAGTGTTCCGCCATTGTTAAAAAGACCACCACCACCTGTAGCGTTCCCAACAGCTAGGTTTTCAGAAACATCCACAGTACTAACCATCATGGTTCCACTGCCATTCCATAATCCGCCACCTTCTTTAGCCGCTATATTCCCCATTACAGTTCCACCAGTAATATTGCTATCACCAGCGCCTGTTATGTGTAAACCACCACCATTTCCGGGTGCGGCTGTAGCGGGAGACGTTCCTGCATTGTTATTATCAAGGTTTACATTAATTAAGGTAATACCTAGTCCGGCACCCGAATTATCTTCAATACCACCACCTGCTCGGTTGGCTATGTTGGCTGTAATTCCTGAATTATTTACGACCAACACGCCGCCAACATCATTAAAAATAGCACCACCGGAACCAGAAGCTCCATTAGCCGTATTAGATGTTAAAAAAGAATCATTAATAGTAACTGAGGCATTGGACATATAAATAGCACCACCATCATTAGCAACACCATTTGTAAGTGTTAAATTTTCCAGAATAATTGCTCCAGATGTTATATTAAATACTCTACTAGAACTATTGGCATCAATTGTAGAGGTCGTTCCAGAAACCCCTGATATTGTTAAATCTTTATCAATAAGAATTTCTCCTAATAACAAGGTAATATTTGTTATAGAAGGATCAAATGTAAGTGTACTTCCTGGTGTAGCATTAGCGATTTCTACTCGTAATGTTCCGGGTGTCGTTCCATCGTCAGCCGAACTTGTAATAGTCTGGCTCCATGATTTGTTGGTTGTAAAAACGGCAATAGAAATTGCAATTAATAGCGTAATTTTTTTCATCATAATTCGTGTTATTGGTTATACAATATGTCCGACTAGGGAAAGACAAAAACACTTACGAGGTTTTGTAAAAGCAGGTTTTGCAAAAACACCCCTTTAACAAAATATTAACATTTCTGGTGAAATAATTTGTATCTCGAATTACCGATAATCCTTTTAAAAAAAGCTTTTAATAACAACTCATAGTAGGATATCTGTTTTGAATATAAAATCAACATAAAAATTTGAAGTATCTTTGTCCTAAATACACCATTCATGTCATTTACAGACCTAAAACTTATTGACCCACTTTTAAAAGCCATTGAAGAACAAGGTTATACGCAACCCACGGCTGTGCAATTACAGACTATTCCGCAGGTTCTAGCCGGAAAAGATGTTATAACATCTGCGCAAACTGGCACAGGAAAAACAGCGGCTTTTGCTTTACCTATTTTGCAATTACTATCTGAAAAACAAGACACACCGCGTGGTAACAGAACCATTAAAGCGCTCATTGTTAGTCCTACACGTGAATTAGCCTTGCAAATTGGCAATAATTTTAAAGCGTATGGCCGTCATACAAATTTACGAACAACAGTTATTTTTGGAGGTATTTCAGAAAAACCTCAAGTGGATGTTTTAACTAAAGGTGTTGATATTTTAATTGCTACTCCTGGTCGTTTAATTGATTTGGAAAAACAAGGTATTATTAATTTAGACGATGTAGAAGTCTTGGTATTAGATGAAGCCGATTTAATGTTAGATATGGGATTTATTGATGATGTGAAACATATTGATAACCTTTGTCCCAAGGAAAAACAAATTCTTCTGTTCTCGGCAACGATGCCTTATAAAGTAGAACAATTAGCACATACTATTTTAAAATGGCCTGAACGTATTGAAGTCACCACCACGTCTTCAGCTGCTAAAAACATTGGACAAGTACTATATTATGTACCGAAACGCAATAAAATAGAATTGTGTTTGCATTTACTTCGCAACGAAATAGAAGGCAGCATTTTAATTTTTAGACGTACAAAATTTGGTGTGGATAAGTTAGAAGGTGCCTTAACTAAAAACGGCTATAAAGTAGAAACGATTCATGGTGATAAATCGCAAACCGACAGACAAGAAGCTCTTAAAAAGTTTAAAAATGGCCTGGTAAACATTCTAATTGCAACAGATGTAGCAGCTCGTGGTATTGATATTAGTGAATTGGATGCCGTAATTAATTTCGATTTACCAAACATTCCAGAAACCTATATTCACCGTATTGGTAGAACAGGTCGTGCAGGAAGTTCAGGTATGGCCTATTCGTTTTGTGGAGCTGATGAAAAAAACTATGTAACAACAATTCAGCAGCTGCTTCAAATAGCAATTCCTGTTGAAGAAAGCCATCCATATCCATTAGATCCTAAAGCGAAACCTATAACTCACAAGTCTAAAGATTCTGGTAGTAAACATAAGAAAGGACGAAAAAGTGTGGCTTCCAAAAAGAAGAAGAAACGCTGGTATTAATCTCAAATTTAAAAACATTGTAGGCCGTTTTGGTTCTACATTCATTTTTATAAATTGTATCTTTAATTTTTAATACCTGATAATTAGAGATGTTCAAATACTATTCAATCCTATTTTTTCTTGGTTTCACCACTTTAGGAATCGCCCAAATAAGCATTAAAGACAGTAAATCTGAAACGCCTATTTCCTATGCCACTATCTCTTTTGGCGATGGTCAAGGCTTATTTGCGGACGATGAAGGTCTATTTATTTTCACCGAAAAACTGTACGCTGATATTGACACCTTATATATTTCCGCTTTAGGGTATACAAACAAAACGGTTGCAACTTCTGGTCTAGGTAAAATTATTCTATTGGATGAAGAAGTCAGCGAATTGGATGAGGTGATTCTAATTGCCGAAGGTAGAAAGTTTAAAGAAGAAACCTTAAAACCCTATTTGGATGATGATTATTATAACTGTTGGTTACCAACTATTGAATCGGAAATTGCCGTATTTTTCAACAATCCGGATCCCGCACTAACAAAAATAAGCACCATTCATTTTCCAATAACGCTAGAATCTAAAGATTGGGATAAACGAAACCGTAAAAACGCTGATAAAAAACCTTTCTCTACCCTATTTAAGGTGAAGTTTTATAAAAATGATAAAGGAACACCTGGTCAAGTATTAACCTATGAAAACATTGTTTTTCGGGCTACAGAAAAAGGAGGCGATGTTTATAATTTAGACGTCAGTGCTTATAATATAACCATTCCGAAGGACGGTTTTTTTGTATCACTTCAAGTTTTAGGATACACAGATAAATCCGGAAAATTACTGCCAAACAAAAAATACAAGGAATTAAAAGGACCTGAAGGAACCGTAAAAATACCGACGAACTTCAGACCATTATTGCCATTTACAGACGAAATAAGCTTGCATAACACCTATATAAAACGCGTTTTTATTGGTGGCAATAATTGGATCCAGTTTAAACAAGGCAATATAGAATCCGGCTTACTTAAAAAAGGACTGAATAATTACGGAATTGGATTCACATATAAAGTGTATAAAGATGAATAATCCTTGGCATGTATACCTCATGGCTGGCATGTATATCCTTGCTGGTGTTATGCATTTTGTAAAACCTAATATCTACATGCGTATCATGCCGCGCTATTTACCAAACCATAAAATACTGGTTTATATTAGTGGTTTAGCAGAAATAATTTTCGGTTTGGCTCTGTGTTTACCAGGAACAAGATCATTCGCCATTTACGGTATTATTGCTATGTTAATCGTATTTTTATTGGTGCATTTCTATATGCTTTCTAGCCAAAAAGCATCTGCAGGTATTCCCAAATGGATTTTAGTTTTACGAATTCCGCTACAATTTGGATTGATGTATTGGGCCTGGTGGTATTTATAAATATTCAAAATAATGGTTGAATATCTATTCAACGACAAAATCAAAATACCGATTTGGAAATGGTTCACCTCGTAGTGTAAAGTGCCACCATTCTTTTGGATAATTCCGGAAGCCATGCTTTTGCATAACGCGTTGCAATAGTTGGCGATTTTCCTTTTGAATTTCTGATAAATTCTGATATGCAACCCAAGATGGTTCCCCAAAAAAATCATACGGACTTCCCATGTCCAAAGGTTCTAAGGTATTTGCGTCAATAATAGTTAAATCCACTGTGCTACCCCGACTATGCCCTGACCGTGACGCGATATAACCATCACGAAACAAATGCTGTTTTTCTACTTGAGGATAAAAAGATGCTTTCATACGAACATCCTCTAAATCTTTAGCCCAACTTATAAAATAATTTACAGCACGCTGTGGTCTATAGGCATCATAAACACGTAAACATAAATTTTGTTCCGCCAATTCATCTTGAACTTTTTTCAATGCATCTGCTGTTGGTTTAGTTACAATTAAAGTATTAGTTTTATAACCTGTAATGGTATCACCAACAAAATTATTACTGGAATAATAGCGCAATTCCACATCAATATCAGGAATTACAGATTCAGCATATACAAACCCTTTTGGCAATGTTTGCTTTTGCGTAAACGCCAAGCTAACCACAACGACGAGAAATAATAGTATTTTGCTTTTCATAATCACTCTACTAATTTATAAAAAAATACGCGATGGACTTATTTTCTTCTAATAAAACTGTTTTTAAATTACCCCAAGCCGAACTGATTTATGTACCTCATTTTTATAGCCCACAAAAAGCCAGCGATTTATTTATCGCTCTTAAAGATAACTGTACTTGGCAGCAAGATGAAATTACAGTATTTGGCAAAACCCATCCGCAACCACGGCTTACAGCTTTATATGCAGACAATAAGCAAAGCTACTCCTATTCTAATATAACCATGTATCCAGAAATATTTACCGATGAATTATTGGATATTAAAACCGATATTGAAAACGAGGCCAATGCCAAATTTACTACAGTTTTACTAAACAGGTATCGAAATGGTTCTGATAGCAATGGTTGGCATGCGGATAATGAAAACGAACTAGGCATAAATCCTATAATTGCATCGTTAAGTTTAGGTGCTTCCAGGTATTTTCATTTTAAACATCGAACTATAAAAACAGAACGTCATAAGCTACTATTAGAATCCGGAAGTTTACTTATTATGGCCGGAGAAATGCAGCAGTATTGGCTTCATCAAATTCCGAAAACTAAAAAAAATGTTGGCGAACGAATTAATTTAACGTTTCGAAAAATAGTGTAACAAAAAAAACCGAGGTCCCTCAACCTCGGTTTCGTTTTTATTTGCTTTATTATTATGCTGTTAGATTTAGGGTCTCTAGTATCAACGACATAATGCAAATATTAATTAATTAATCCATTGAACTAAAAAGTATGTCTTTTAGTACACTTCAAATATAAAATTACTTTTTAATCGCAACGTTTAAAAGCTTATATTTTCGATGAAATACATCTTTTTTTAACATTTATCGACTAAATATCATTTTTACCCGACGAAACGCACATTTATTCATTCGTAATTTTAGATTAAATTTTAAAAGAGACATATCTAAAAATTGTAATTTTACGTTGTATGTGATAAACGTAATATTATTCAATTTCAATATCCTTATACTATGAAATTATTTATTTCCATTTTAACACTTTTATTTGCACTACCAGTATTTGCACAAGAACCTACTACCATTCAAACAGAAATTGAAGTATCACCTTTTGTTGATGGTTCTCTATTAGAACCAAAAGATGCTAGTAAAAATATTTTAGCGATTATCATTGGAGATTATGGTCCAACTGATAGAAATGGAAATCAGAATTTTCAAAAAAATAACAACCTTAAAAAAATAGCTTATAGTTTAGCTGCAAATGGCATCAGTTCCTTTAGATATGATAAACGCATTGTAAAACAAATTTTAAAAGGTCGTGTAAATGCACGATTGACTTTTGATGATTATATTAAGGATGCCAAAGATGTAGTAAACTATTTTGTTAAAAAAGATAATTACGCATCTATTTATATAATAGGTCACGGTCAAGGTAGTTTGATAGGTATGTTGGCTACTGACGAAAATATTGCAGGACTTATTTCGTTAGGTGGTTCTGCTAAAAGCATTGACCAAGTTATATTAGAACAAATTGAACAAACGGCTCCTGGATTAAAACCAGATGCGGAACGTGTTTTTAGTGTGTTGAAGTCTGGAAAAACAACAACGGATTTTCCACAAGCACTCTCCAATATCTTTAGTTTAGACACCCAAGACTTTATGGGTAATTGGATGCAATACCATCCTGTAGAAATTATTAAAACTCTAAATAGTCCTGTATTAATTATTAATGGCACTAAAGATTTACAAGTTTCTTTAGCGGAAGCGCAAGAACTTCAAGATGCTGCCAAACAAGGAACTTTAAAAAATATCACCAATATGAATCATGTGTTATTCATTATTGAAGGTGGCGATCTAGAAAATTCAAAATCTTACAATGAATCCTTCAGACCATTAGCTCCAGAACTTATTGAAACACTTACGGCGTTCATAAAATAACACACATTACTTCCTGTTAAAAAAAAAGAAAGCACTCTAAAAAGAGTGCTTTCCTTACTAACCAACCAAAAATATGAAATGTTATTGTTTTTAATTGGAGTAACCACACTCCAATTAAAGTTAAGTTACAATAACACTAATTGTATTTCAATAGTCGTGCCAAAAGTGAGTTGCGTGCTAATAAATTTATACATATCTTTATGATATCAATTTAATATCATAATAAATAACTAATCATGAAAGAAGAGAAAATTATATCACCTGCAAACGGCTACTTAATGCTATTTGTATTCCTTGCATTATTTTTTGGAAGCATTGCCACCGCTATTACCACTGAAAACCCAGCCTACATTGCCGTTGTTGTGTTGGCATTATTTATTGCGCCTGGCTTTATTATGGTACAGCCTAATGGTTCTCGCGTTTTACTATTGTTTGGAAAATATGTTGGCACCATTAAGGACAATGGATTTTATTGGACGAATCCATTTTATACCAAGAAAAAAATATCATTACGCGCGAGTAATTTTGACAGTGAAAGGCTGAAAGTCAACGATAAACTCGGAAATCCTGTCATGATTAGCACCATTTTAGTGTGGCGTGTTCAAAATACCTACAAAGCTGCCTTTGATGTGGATAATTATGAAAATTTTGTCCGTGTACAAACCGATGCAGCGGTAAGAAAACTAGCCAGTATGTATCCTTATGACAATTTTGCGGACGAAGGTTTGGACGAAGATATTACCTTGCGCTCTAGTTTAAATGAAGTCAGTGTAGCTTTAGAAAAAGAAATAGACGAGCGTTTGTCTATTGCAGGTATTGAAGTATTGGAAGCAAGAATTGGTTATTTAGCCTACGCCCAAGAAATTGCTAATGCCATGTTAAAACGTCAGCAAGCAACGGCTATTGTTGCAGCAAGACATAAAATTGTGGAAGGCGCTGTAAGCATGGTTGAAATGGCTTTAGATGAATTAAGCAAGAAAGACATTGTCCATTTAGATGATGAACGTAAAGCGGCTATGGTTAGTAATTTAATGGTTGTTTTATGTGGTGATAAAGATGCTTCTCCAATTGTAAACGCTGGCACATTAAACATGTAAAGCCTACTTCAATTAAAAAAGAGCACTTTCAATCATTATAAATTAATTTCAAGAACTCTAATTCCTTATGAAAGAATATAAAGTTGAAGTACCACAGTTAGGTTGGCGCAACCGCATGCAAAGTTTTGAAGATCTAATTAATCAATATGGTCGTGAAGGCTGGCGTGTAATCCACATAGCTCAAAATTATACGAGTGTTGTTTTTGAACGTGATAAAAACAGATAATTATGAAAAAAATAAATTTATTGCTACTTCTTCTTTGCGCAAGCCAATTAATCATAGCGCAAGGAACAATTGCTTCGGAAGACATTATGCTAAAAAACGATAGTATTATTCTTCCCGGCACCTTAACCTATAATAAGGAATTAAAAAAGCAGCCTTTGGTTATTTTTATTCATGGCTCGGGAAACGTAGACCGAAATGGAAACCAATTAGGTTTGGCAAATGCCAACTATATCAAACAATTAGCTGACAGCTTAAACCAACGTAATATTGCTTTTTATAGATATGATAAACGTTCGGCCAATTGGTTGAATTTACGATTCATGATGAAAGATCTAGATTTTGTTCGCTTTGCCGATGATGCTAAAATAGCCATCAATAATTTTAAAGATGATAAGCGGTTTTCTAGCATCACACTTATTGGGCACAGTCAAGGCTCATTAGTAGCTATGTTAGCTTCAACTGATTATGTAGACAAATACGTATCATTAGCTGGTCCAGCCGACCCTATCGATGTCATTATGACCAAACAATTCAAAATTCAAAATGACACATTAGGTCTTAAAACCGAAGCGCATTTTAAGGAATTACGAGAAACGGGAAGTATAGAAAACGTAGACTCTGAATTAGCAGCTATTTTTGTAAAACCAAATCAAGGTTTTTTTAAGACATGGATGATTTATAATCCTTCCGAAGAATTAAAAAAACTATCTATACCTATTTTAATTTTAAATGGGGATAAAGATTTACAGGTTTTTGAAAGCGATGCTGAAGCCTTACATCAAGCAAATCCAAAGTCGGAATTAGTCATTATTCCCAATATGAATCATGTGTTAAAACACATTGAAAAGGATGAAGACAATGAGAAATCCTATAAATCACCAGATTATCCACTATCGGAAACATTAATAAACACCCTTGAAATATTTATAAAAAAATAGCATGTCCAAGAAAAAAGCTTTTGCATTACGAATGAATGAAGAGATGCTCAGAGCCGTTGAGAAATGGGCTTCCGACGAGTTTAGGAGCACCAATGGCCAAATTGAGTGGATGCTTATGCAATACTTAAAAGAAAATAATAGATTGCCAAAATCGAAAAAAAATACTTCAAATAAAAGCGACTCCTAAAGGCGCTTTTTTTAACCCGTTTATTTTGGTATTTTGCAGCACAAAATAATAAGCAACCATGCAAGAACCACTTTTTACGAATGACACAATTGTCTTTGGACTTTTAATGCTCACACTCGGATTCATTTTTTACACGGAATCTATAAAAACAGGTTTTTGGCCTAAATTCTACAAAATAGTACCAGGTTTATTTATGGCATACATGCTACCTGCTGTATTAACAACTTCTGGACTTATTGCCCCGGAATGGGAAACCGTCAACGAAGCCGGCGAAATAACAAAAGATAGCACCAGTTTATACTATATGGCGAGTCGGTATTTACTACCTGCAGCCTTGGTATTAATGACACTAAGCATTGATTTAAAAGCCGTATTTAATTTAGGTTGGAAGGCATTAGTTATGTTTTTAACTGGAACATTAGGTATTGTAATTGGCGGTCCAATTGCAATCCTACTAATATCTTTGGTCTCGCCTGAAACCGTAGGAGGAGCTGGACCAGATGCAGTTTGGAGAGGTTTATCAACACTGGCAGGAAGCTGGATTGGTGGTGGTGCCAACCAAACGGCCATGTTAGAAATATACCAATACAACCAATCAGAATATGGAAAAATGGTATTTGTGGATATTGTGGTTGCCAATATATGGATGGCCATTATTTTAATTGGTATTGGGCGTTCTAAAGCTATAGACAAATGGTTACGTGCAGACAATTCAGCTATAGAGGCTTTAAAAGAAAAAGTTACATCATTTTCTAAAAGTGTTAATCGTAATCCATCATTAACGGATATAATGATTATTGTAGCTATTGCATTTGGAACTGTAAGTATTGCTCATATTGGCGCAAACTTTCTTGCACCATTTTTCAGTGATGTAGTTAGTGGTATTGAGTCTAATACTTTGAGAAATACATTTACATTTTTAGATTCACAATTTTTCTGGATGATTAGTATTGCCACTTTAATAGCCATTTTGTTGTCTTTTACAAAAGCAAAAAACTACGAAGGTGCTGGAGCCAGCAAATTTGGTTCTGTATTTATTTATATTCTAGTGGCTTCCATAGGCATGAAAATAGATTTAGCATCAATTTTTGATAATCCAGGACTAATTGCTGTTGGTTTAATTTGGATGAGTATCCATGCCATATTATTGATTATCGTGGCCAAAATTATTAGAGCACCTTACTTCTTTTTAGCCGTAGGAAGTCAAGCCAATGTTGGTGGTGCAGCTTCTGCTCCTATTGTAGCTTCGGCTTTTCACCCATCTTTAGCTACAGTTGGCGTTTTGCTAGCTGTGTTTGGGTATGCTATTGGAACTATTGCGGCAATTGGTTGTACAATTTTAATGCGATTAGCAGCCGTTGGTTAGTATTTAAACAATAATTATAAGATATTTGCGCCCTAAAATTTAAAATAACCAATGAAGCATTCATTTATAGTATTAGCACTTTTATTGTTAATTTCTTGTGGAAAAGACCAACATGATTTAACCGTAAAAGGAACCATAAAAGATTTAAAAAAAGGCACTTTATACCTACAGAAAATTCAAGATTCAACTTTAATTACAGTAGACTCTTTAACCATTAATGGCGAATCTACTTTTGAACTTCATGCGGATTTAGAATCTCCTGAAGTATTCTTTCTGCATTTAAATAAAACGAATGAAGATGCTTATGGCAAAATCCCTTTTTTTGCTGATAAAGGTGTGACAGAAATTAACACCACATTAAAAAACTTCGAATTAAATCCGGAAATTAAAGGTTCCAAGCAGCAAGTCATTTTTGAAACTTATTTAAAAATGATGGATCGTTATAACGATAAAAATCTGGAATTAATTAAAGCTGAGTTTGATGCTAAATTTCAAAAGGATTCGATTTTAATTGCTAATAATTTGAAAGCTTATGAGAATCTCCTTAAAAGCAAGTATTTATATACCGTGAATTTTGCCATTCAAAACAAAGACAGTGATGTAGCACCATACGTAGCATTAACTGAAATTTATGATGCGCAAATAAAATGGTTAGACACCATAAATAAGGCGTTAACACCAGAAATTAAAGCTTCCAAATATGGTAAGGAATTGGATGCTTATATTAAAGAGCGAAAAGCAAATTAAACTCATTCTAATTCAAATGCATCTTTATGGCGACACGGTTCACTGTAACATAACATAATTTAAAAATATCATGAAGGCGTTAAAAGTTTTAAGTTTCTTGTTAGTGTGTGTAGTCACCCACATGAGTTATGGGCAAGATTACACCTTCGATAAAAAAGTTACAAGTAAATTTTTAGGTCATACACGGGTGTTTTTCTTTAACTCAAAAGATGATTCTTTTTTTATGGAAGTATTTAATCGTGAGGAACTAGTTGTTTCAAGAATATTTGATTTAAAGATAAAACAACAGCATTATCTTTATGAAAATCCGGTGGACTCTCAAAAACTAACTTATTTAAAAACGGATTCTTTATTAAGTAAGGTACGAAACTATACGTTTGAATTTGTTGAATCGAAATCAGATAACATTGCGGAAACAAGTGAGGTCATATTTAAAATTTTCAATGCAGAAAATAAGCGAATAGCCAAATATAAGTTAACCGTTAAAAAAGCTGACCAAAGTTTGTTTCATTTGTACAAATTATCCACTCTAGAGACATTGCTAGGAATGGAAATAAAACCACCGTTCAATTTTATCGTTTTAAAAGCAAAAGGAACAAACACGCATGGAAACTCAACGAAATACTTGCTGGAATCAATTGAAAACATCAACAAAACCATTAAAGTTCCTAAATGACAACTTCAAACTATTTTATATATTATAAAAAGTTTTATAATTTCATTTAACTATACGTAAGACAGGCCTCTCATTCCAAGAAAACTATATAAACAAAAAAAACTCCAACCTATTTCTAGTATTGGAGTTTAAACTTTAGAGCCGATGGAGGGACTCGAACCCACGACCTGCTGATTACAAATCAGCTGCTCTAGCCAGCTGAGCTACATCGGCAAAAGAAGCTGCAAATATAATCCTGAAAATTACATGTGCAACTATTTTTCTCTATTTTTTTATCCTAGTTTATTAATTTTTTCGATTAATGCACGTCCTTTTTCTTCAAGTTCCGCATTAATAGCTTTAAAGTGTGCTTTTTTATCTTCAACACTTCTATCGTTTACTTTAACAATTAAGGTATCAAACGTTGCGATTGCTTCGTCAATAATTGCTTCACTCTTTTTTGTATCCTTGTCTGTGTTTGAGTATTCCCAAACATAAACTGCTTCAATAATATCACCTAATACATAATTGATGTCTTTTTTTAGGTCTCTTTTATTTGCCATAATAGTAATTTTAAAATTTTTACAAAAGTAGTTAATTTAATTGTATTCCCGCCGTTTAGATGTGCTATTTAAATACAAAGAAATTATTTTTTATTTACACGTAAACTTCTAGCAATGTGGCGTTATCAGTTACTAATTCAAAATCCTTTAAGGCGGCTGGGAGTAATACAGTTTCGCCAGTTTGCAAAGCCGTGCTAAAACCATTTGCTTTTACCAAGAGTTGTCCAGCCACACACATATAAATAATGAATGAATCCTTCGTATTTCTTTTTATAAGTGGCTCGGATAATTTCAAATAATTAACGGTAAAATATGGACAGGTTACCATAGAATTGTCCTTATTTTTTACTTTTGAATAATTAACTCTGAAATTTTCAGGCATATTAAAGTCGAAAGCTTCCAAAGCTAAATCAATATGAAGTTCACGCTCGTTTCCTGCATCATCTACCCGATCCCAATCGTAAACTCGATACGTAATATCACTTGTTTGTTGTATTTCTGCTAGCAATACGCCTGATCCAATAGCATGAACTCTACCAACATCAATGAAATAAGCGTCGCCTGTTTTAACCGTATCAAAATTTAAAATTTCTGGGAGCGTTTTGTTTTCTAAATGCTTCAGATAGGTTTCTGAGTTCATTGGTTGATTAAACCCAACAATTAAATTCGCATCTTGATCCGCTTGCATTACATACCACATTTCGGTTTTACCAAAGGAATTGTGGCGTTTGGCGGCTAATGTATTATTAGGATGCAACTGAATGGATAAATCCTCCTTGGCATCAATAAATTTAATAAGCAAAGGAAAGGTGTTTCCAAATTCCGCATAATTTTGTTTGCCTATCAAATCATTTTTATAAGTACTTAATAAATGCTTTAGGGATTGACCTTTTAAACTCCCATTAGCAACCATAGAAACATCGCCTTCCACATCACTTATCTCCCAACTTTCACCCACATTTTTTACCGTTGACGGCTTATTGAGAATGCTTTTCAACTTCTCGCCTCCCCAGATTTTATCTTTTAAAATAGGACTGAATTTTATAGGATAGAATTGATTTTTCATTATTTATCTGAATAGGTTACAAAATTCCGAGGTGTCTCATAAAGGGTAACCTCAAGGTCTAAATTAGCATCTAAATGCGGTCGTAACTTATTAAAAATGACAATCACAATATTTTCAGCTGTAGGGTTTAAATCTTGAAATTCAGGAACATCAAGATTTAGGTTTTTATGATCGAAAGCATCTTCAATTTCAGACTTTATTAAATCCTTTAAAATTTTCACATCAACAACATATCCTGTTTCTTGATCAATTTCACCAGTAACACTCACAATCATATCGTAATTATGACCATGAAAACTAGGGTTATTACATTTGCCAAAAACAGCATCATTCTTCTGATCTGACCAGTCTTTACGGTACAAACGATGAGCTGCATTAAAATGTGCTTTTCTACTTACGGTTACTCTCATTGTTCTGCAATATTAATGTGTTCATAAAATTTTTGAAAAATAATTTTGAACCAAGCTGTATATAAATCTGGCTGACGCTTCATATCTTCTTTTATAGAGTCTAGAGCCATCCATTTCCAAGCTGCTACTTCTTCAGGGTTTATTTCAGGAGCATCGTTAAAATAGCCTATCATAATATGATCAAATTCATGTTCAGTTAAGCCATTGTCAAAAGGCGCTTTGTAAATAAATGAAATAGACTCTTCCAAATCCGTTACAAACCCCATTTCTTCTTGAAGCCGACGTTTTCCGGCATCAATATTACTTTCACCATCACGTTGATGGCTGCAACAAGTATTTGCCCATAATCCAGGAGAATGGTATTTGTGCATAGCACGTTGCTGAATCATTAACTCCTTTTTATCATTAAAAACGAATACTGAAAATGCACGATGCAATAATGCTTTTTCATGAGCTTCCATTTTGCCCATAAGCCCAATTTGCTCATCATTTTCATTAACTAAAATTACTTGTTCTTCAATCATAACGTAAAAATACCATTCATAAAATTAAAAATACAACAAACTTATCACAAAAATAAAAAGCCCACAAAGCATAACATTTTTTGCATAGATAAAATGTATCTTTGCTACCCATTTTAAAACAGAATATGAGTTTTACATCAGAGATAAACAGACGACGTACTTTTGGTATTATTTCGCATCCAGATGCCGGAAAAACCACCTTAACCGAAAAATTATTATTATTTGGTGGTGCTATTCAAGAAGCAGGTGCTGTAAAAAGCAACAAGATTAAAAAAGGTGCAACTAGTGATTTTATGGAAATTGAACGCCAACGTGGAATATCTGTTGCAACTTCCGTTTTGGCTTTTGAATATGATGGTATTAAAATTAATATTTTAGATACACCTGGACACAAGGATTTTGCGGAAGATACCTTTAGAACTTTAACCGCTGTGGATAGTGTAATTGTGGTGATTGATGTGGCCAAAGGTGTGGAGGAACAGACGGAAAAATTAGTTGAAGTTTGCCGAATGCGTAATATTCCTATGATTGTTTTCATCAACAAAATGGATCGTGAAGGTAAAGATGCTTTCGATTTATTAGATGAAGTTGAACAGAAATTAGGCTTAAGTGTGGTACCTTTAAGCTTTCCTATAGGAATGGGTTATGACTTTAAGGGTATTTACAATTTATGGGAAAAGAATATCAACCTATTTAGTGGTGATAGTCGAAAAGATATTGAAGAAACAATTGAAATTTCTGATTTACAATCTAGTGAAATAGATAAACTAATTGGTGAAAAAGCTGCTAACACCCTTCGAGAAGAAGTGGAATTAGTGGAAGGTATTTACCCAACTTTTGATAGAGACAGTTATTTAAGCGGGCAGCAACAACCTGTATTTTTTGGTTCTGCTTTAAATAATTTTGGTGTAAGAGAATTGTTGGATTGCTTCGTAGAAATTGCACCAAAACCAAGACCAAAACAAAGCGAAGAACGCCTAGTTAAACCTGCCGAAAAGAATTTTACCGGTTTCGTATTTAAAATTCATGCCAATATGGATCCGAATCATCGAGACCGTTTAGCATTTATTAAAATTGTTTCTGGA
This sequence comes from Bizionia sp. M204, assembly GCF_023205095.1. Lineage (GTDB taxonomy): Bacteria > Bacteroidota > Bacteroidia > Flavobacteriales > Flavobacteriaceae > Algorimicrobium > Algorimicrobium hallyeonense. The sequence continues at coordinate 1,926,252 of NZ_CP046242.1, forward strand.
AAATTTGAGCGTAATAAGCCCTATTTACATGTTAGAAATAACAAGAAATTAAAATTTTCAAGTCCAAATGCTTTTTTTGCCGAAAAGAAAGAAATTGTAGATACCTCTTATCCTGGAGATATTGTAGGATTGCATGATACTGGTAATTTTAAAATTGGTGATACCTTGACTGAAGGTGAAATTATAAACTACAAAGGTGTGCCAAGTTTTAGTCCAGAACATTTTAGATATATTAATAATGCCGATCCATTAAAATCTAAACAATTATACAAAGGAATTGATCAATTAATGGATGAAGGCGTTGCGCAATTATTTACGTTAGAACTTAACGGCCGAAAAGTAATTGGAACTGTTGGTGCTTTACAGTATGAGGTTATTCAATACCGTTTAGAGCATGAATATGGCGCTAAATGTACCTATGAAAACCTGAACGTTCATAAGGCCTGTTGGGTTGAGGCCAAGGATAAAAAAAGTGATGAATACAAAGAATTCATTCGTGTGAAACAACGCTTTCTAGCCAAAGACAAACAAGATCAGTTAGTATTTTTAGCGGATTCGCCATTCTCTTTACAGATGACCCAGCAGAAATATCCGAACATTAAATTCCACTTTACATCTGAATATTAGTTAAGTATAAGCAGCTGTTAATCGAAAAAACTTTGTAAAAATTTGTATTTAATCGAATTTTTAATACATTTAATCGATAGGTACATGTGTAAAATGCCACCTGTTTATTTATTTTTAGTCTAGAATAACCCCAAATTATTAATTACTATGAGAACTAAAGACCAGTTTTTCAGTAATAAGAATATTACTGTAACCTACAGTCCAACTAGATGCATAAATGCGGAGCGTTGTGCACAAGAGCTTTCTAGTGTATTTAGGCAGAGCGTAATACCTTGGATAGACTTGGAAGGGGACAGTGATGAGAATATTATTAGCCAAGTAAAGAAGTGCCCTTCCGGTGCTTTACAATTTTCCCTAAACAAAAAGCAGGCATCTTAATAGAAATGTTTTAAACTAAAAAAACCTTTAATTAAAAGGTTTTTTTTAGTTTAAGCTTGACCAGTAGGACCAAAATTAAGAGGAATTGGAGGTTGCTCGTTAAAAAAATATCGAGAACCTCTCACTATACACCATTCAATTTGTTTACGCAATTATTTTTAAGCTTGACCCGTAGGACCAAAATTAAGAGGAATTGGAGGTTGCTCGTAATCTTTGATTTCACCATGGGCATTTTCAAAACGCGTCACGTTTTCGCCTAAAGCTTTCAATAAACGCTTGGCATGTTGTGGAGTTAAAATAATACGAGATTTCACCTTACTTTTAGGTGTACCTGGCATAACGCTAACAAAATCTACTACAAATTCCGAAACGGAATGATTAATTATAGCTAGATTGGAATAAGTCCCTTCTGCTACTTTCTCATCAATTTCAATATTTATCTGTCCTTGTTTTTTCTGATTTGGATTATCACTCATAATAGTATATTATAAAAAAATAGCGTGAATTTCTTCACGCTATTTTTAGTTTATTAATTAGTTATAATTAACCTCTTGTTTAGCTTGCATCATTTCATCAAACTCTTCCTTGGATCCAACGATAATGTTTTCATAAGATCTCATACCAGTACCAGCTGGAATTCTGTGACCTACAATTACATTTTCCTTAAGACCTTCAAGTGTATCTACCTTACCATTTACGGCTGCTTCGTTAAGAACTTTTGTAGTTTCCTGGAACGATGCTGCTGATATAAACGACTTGGTTTGTAGCGATGCTCTTGTAATACCTTGTAAAATTGGTGTAGCCGTAGCTGGTTGTGCATCACGTGCTTCAACTAACTTCTTATCTTCCCGACGTAATAAAGAATTTTCATCTCTTAAATCACGTGGCGAAATAATCTGACCTGGCTTAATATTTACAGAATCACCTGAATCCTCGACAACTTTCATTCCGAAGATATCATCATTTTCTACAATGAAATCTGCTTTATGTACCAATTGGTTTTCAAGGAATGTGGTATCACCAGAATCCATGATTCTAACTTTACGCATCATTTGTCTTACAACAACCTCAAAGTGCTTATCATTAATTTTAACACCTTGTAAACGATATACTTCTTGTACTTCGTTCACTAAATATTGCTGAACCGCTGAAGGGCCTTTAATATTTAAAATATCATTTGGCGTAACAGAACCATCAGATAAAGGCATACCTGCTTTTACAAAGTCATTTTCTTGAACAAGAATTTGATTTGACAATTTAACCAAGTACTTCTTAATTTCACCTAATTTCGATTCTACAATAATTTCACGGTTACCACGCTTAATTTTACCGAATGATACCACACCATCAATAGCACTAACTACGGCTGGGTTAGATGGGTTACGCGCTTCGAATAATTCCGTTACACGCGGTAAACCACCGGTAATATCACCAGACTTGGCAGATTTACGAGGGATTTTAACTAAAATTTTACCAACTTTAATTTTATCGCCATCGTCAATCATTAAGTGAGCTCCTACTGGTAAGTTGTAAGAACGCATGGTGTTTCCTTTAGCATCTTCAATATGAAGTGTTGGAATAAGCTTTTTATTTCTAGATTCAGAAATTACTTTTTCTTGGAATCCAGTTTGCTCATCAATTTCAACTTGATATGTGACACCTTGCTCGATGTTTTCATAACGTACTTTACCAGCAAATTCTGAAATAATTACACCGTTATATGGATCCCATGAACAAACAACATCACCTTTCTTAAGTGCATCACCATTCTTAATAAGAATAGTAGAACCATAAGGAATGTTATTGGTACTTAATGTGATACCTGTTTTCTTATCAATTAATTTTAATTCAGAAGTACGTGAGATAACCATGTTAGCTGGGTTTCCATCAGAGTCTTCACCCTTAATAGTTTTAAGCTCATCAATTTCTGCAATACCATCGAATTTAACTATCAATTTGTTGTCTTCCGAAATGTTACCTGCAATACCACCTACGTGGAATGTACGTAAGGTTAACTGCGTACCTGGTTCTCCAATAGATTGTGCGGCTACAACACCAACAGCTTCTCCACTCTGTACCATTTTTCCGGTTGCTAAATTACGACCGTAACACTTGGCGCAAATACCTTGTTTAGCTTCACATGTTAATGCGGAACGTACTTCAACAGCATCTACTGGTGAGTTTTGAATTGTTTTAGCAATAACTTCATCAATCATCTCGTTTGCTCCAACCAATAACTCATCTGTTAATGGGTTGTAAACATCGTTTAAAGAAATACGACCTAAAATACGCTCTGCTAAAGTTTCAACAACTTCATCATTTTTCTTTAATGGTGAAACTTCTACACCACGTAACGTACCACAATCAACACTATTTACAATAACATCTTGTGATACATCTACCAAACGACGTGTTAAGTAACCAGCATCGGCCGTTTTAAGAGCCGTATCGGCAAGACCTTTACGTGCACCGTGTGTTGAGATAAAGTATTCTAAAATTGAAAGACCTTCCTTAAAGTTAGAAAGAATTGGATTTTCAATAATTTCTCCACCACCTGCAGTCGATTTCTTCGGTTTCGCCATTAATCCACGCATACCTGTAAGCTGACGAATCTGTTCTTTAGATCCACGAGCACCAGAATCAAGCATCATATACACCGAGTTGAAACCTTGTTGATCTTCACGAATACGCTTCATAGACAGTTCAGTCAATTCGGCATTTGTAGATGTCCAAATATCAATAACTTGGTTATAACGTTCGTTGTTGGTAATAAGACCCATGTTATAATTGGCCATAATACCGTCAACCTTAAGGTTTGCACCATCAATCATAGATTGTTTTTCTGGTGGGATAATAATATCTCCTAAACTAAATGATAGTCCACCTTGGAATGCAAAGTTGTAACCTAATGTTTTAATTTCATCTAGGAAAGCAGCCGTTTCTGGCACACTTGTTACTTTTAAAATATCACCAATAATATTACGTAGTGATTTTTTAGTCAATACTTCATTAATATAACCAGCAGCATGAGGTACTTTATCATTAAATAATACACGACCTACTGTAGTGTTTATTACTTGTAATGTTAGTTCTTCCGCTTCGTTAAAAGCATAAGTTCTTACTCTGATGGACGCATTTAAGTCTACACGACCTTCATTATAAGCAATTACTACTTCTTCAGGCGAATAGAATGTTAAGCCTTCACCTTTAATTTTAACTTCGTCTGTTGATATACGTTCTTTAGTCATATAATATAAACCAAGTACCATATCTTGAGAAGGTACTGCTACTGGCGAACCATTAGCTGGGTTTAAAATATTATGCGAGGCTAACATTAATAACTGACATTCTAAAATAGCTTCAGGTCCTAATGGTAAATGCACAGCCATTTGATCACCATCAAAATCGGCGTTAAATGCCGTGGTAACTAATGGGTGTAACTGAATAGCTTTTCCTTCAATTAATTTTGGTTGGAAAGCTTGAATACCTAATCGGTGAAGCGTAGGCGCACGGTTAAGTAATACTGGATGTCCTTTAAGTACATTTTCCAAAATATCCCAAACCACAGGCTCTCTTTTATCTATAATTTTCTTCGCAGATTTTACAGTTTTAACAATACCTCTTTCAATTAGTTTTCTAATTACAAAAGGTTTGTATAATTCGGCTGCCATATCCTTAGGAATACCACATTCGAATAATTTTAATTCTGGTCCAACAACAATTACAGAACGTGCTGAATAATCTACACGCTTACCAAGCAAGTTTTGACGGAAACGTCCTTGCTTACCTTTTAATGAATCTGATAAGGATTTTAATGGTCTGTTAGAATCTGTTTTAACAGCAGATGATTTACGTGTATTATCCAATAACGAATCTACAGATTCCTGTAACATACGTTTTTCGTTACGTAAAATAACTTCTGGTGCTTTAATTTCAACCAAACGCTTTAATCGGTTATTACGAATAATAACACGACGATATAAATCATTTAAATCGGATGTTGCAAAACGACCACCATCTAACGGCACTAACGGACGCAATTCTGGTGGAATAATTGGAATAACTTTTAAAATCATCCATTCCGCACGATTCTCACGATTTTCGTTAGACTCGCGCAAAGCTTCAACAACTTGTAAACGCTTTAAAGCTTCTGTTTTACGTTGTTTTGATGTTTCTGTATTTGCTTTATGACGTAATTCAAATGATAATTCATCTAAATTAATACGTGATAAAAGCTCAATTAAACATTCCGCACCCATTTTAGCCAAGAATTTATTTGGATCTGTATCGTCCAAATATTGATTCTCTTTTGGTAGGGTTTCTAATATGTTTAAGTATTCTTCTTCAGTAAGGAAGTCCATTTTCTGAACTGGTTCTCCTTCTGCATTTTTAGCAATACCTGGTTGAATTACTACATAACGTTCGTAGTAAATAATCATATCTAATTTCTTAGAAGGTAAACCAAGTAGGTAACCAATTTTATTTGGTAATGAACGGAAGTACCAAATGTGCGCCACTGGAACCACTAAATTAATGTGTCCAACACGATCACGACGTACTTTCTTTTCAGTTACTTCTACACCACAACGGTCACATACGATACCTTTATATCTAATGCGTTTATATTTACCACAGGCACATTCATAATCCTTTACAGGACCAAAAATACGCTCACAGAATAAACCATCACGTTCTGGTTTATGAGTTCGATAATTGATAGTTTCTGGCTTTAGAACTTCACCGCGAGATTCTGCTAAAATAGACTCTGGTGATGCTAAACCAATGGAGATTTTATTAAATCTCTGTACTGTATTCTTATCTTGTTTTCTTGCCATGTTTTATGTTTTTAGTATGGACAGCCCGAAGACTGCCCTTACATACAACGGTTTTTTTTATTTGGGCCAGTTACGAATTGTCCCGTAAATATTACTCTTCTAATCTGATATCCAGTGCTAAACCTTTCAATTCATGCATAAGCACGTTGAAAGATTCTGGCAATCCTGGTTCTGGCATTGGCTCACCTTTAACTATACTTTCGTATGTTTTAGCTCTACCAATTACATCATCAGATTTAACGGTCAATATTTCTCTTAATGTTGCAGATGCTCCATAAGCTTCTAATGCCCAAACTTCCATTTCTCCAAAACGCTGACCACCAAATTGTGCTTTACCACCTAATGGCTGTTGCGTAATTAATGAGTATGGTCCAATAGAACGTGCGTGCATTTTATCGTCCACCATGTGACCTAGTTTCAGCATGTAGATAACACCTACGGTTGCTGGCTGATCAAAACGGTTTCCTGTTCCACCATCATATAGATAGGTATGTCCAAATCTTGGAATTCCAGCCTCATCTGTAAATTCATTAATTTGGTCTAAGGTTGCACCATCAAAAATAGGCGTCGCATACGTACGATTTAATTTCTGACCTGCCCAACCAAGAACAGTTTCATAAATCTGCCCAATGTTCATACGAGATGGTACACCAAGTGGATTTAAAACAATATCAACAGGTGTTCCGTCTTCAAGGAATGGCATATCTTCTTGACGAACAATACGCGCTACAATACCTTTGTTACCATGACGACCTGCCATTTTATCACCAACTTTAAGTTTACGTTTTTTAGCAATGTAAACTTTAGCTAATTTGATAATACCAGCTGGTAATTCATCACCTACAGAAATCGTAAACTTCTCACGACGTAAAGAACCTTGTAAGTCGTTTTCTTTAATTTTGTAGTTATGAATTAAATCGGCTACTAATTTATTTGTATAATCATCAGTAGTCCAAGATCCAGCAGTTAAGTGGGTATAATCATCTACAGCATTTAACATTTTAAGTGTATATTTCTTACCTTTTGGTAGTACTTCTTCACCTAAATCATTAAAAACACCTTGCGCTGTTTTACCAGATACAATAGTGAATAGTTTTTCAACTAAAATATCTTGTAAATCATCAAACTTTTTGAAGTATAACGCTTCTAATGCAGCAATATCTTCTTTATCTTGAGCTCTCTTGCGCTTATCTTTAACGGCACGAGCAAATAATTTTTTATCAATTACTACACCGTGTAATGATGGCGACGCTTTTAATGATGCATCTTTCACATCACCAGCTTTATCACCAAAAATAGCACGTAATAATTTTTCTTCAGGAGTTGGATCTGATTCCCCTTTTGGTGTAATTTTACCAATAAGAATATCACCAGGCTTCACTTCTGCTCCAACACGAATCATACCGTGTTCATCTAAATCTTTAGTTGCTTCTTCTGAAACGTTAGGGATATCATTCGTTAATTCTTCGTTACCTAATTTAGTATCACGAACTTCCAATGAATACTCATCAATATGAATTGATGTAAATACATCATTTCTAACAACTTCTTCAGAAATTACAATAGCATCCTCAAAGTTATACCCTTTCCAAGGCATAAAGGCTACTTTCATATTTCTACCTAAAGCTAATTCTCCCTTTTGTGTTGCATAACCTTCACAAAGAACTTGACCTTTCTTAATTTTATCACCCTTTTGAACAATTGGCTTTAAATTAATGGAAGTTCCTTGGTTGGTTTTTCTGAACTTAACAAGTGGATATGTTTTTGTGTCGCTTTCAAAGCTTACTTTTGCTTCATCTTCAGTTCTATCGTACTTGATAGTAATTTCGTTAGCGTCAACATATTCTACAACACCACTTCCTTCGGCGTTTATTAATACACGCGAATCTGATGCTACTTGTCTTTCTAATCCTGTTCCAACAATTGGTGCTTGCGGACGTAATAATGGTACGGCCTGACGCATCATGTTAGATCCCATTAATGCACGGTTGGCATCATCATGCTCCAAGAATGGAATTAATGAAGCCGAAATAGATGCAATTTGATTTGGCGCTACATCAGTATAGTCAATTTCACTTGGGTCAATTACTGGGAAGTCACCTTCCATCCGCGCAATTACCTTATCATGTAAAATTTTACCATTGTCATCAACCTTAACAGTTGCTTGTGCAATTAATTTATCTTCTTCCTCTTCAGCACTTAAGTACGTAGGGGTGCTCTTAATATCTACAACACCATCTGTAACTTTACGGTAAGGCGTTTCAATGAATCCCATAGAATTCACTTTAGCAAACACAGAAAGTGACGAAATTAAACCAATGTTTGGTCCTTCTGGTGTTTCAATAGGACATAAACGTCCGTAGTGTGTGTAGTGAACGTCACGCACCTCAAACCCTGCTCTTTCACGAGATAAACCACCAGGTCCAAGAGCTGATAAACGACGCTTGTGCGTAATTTCAGCAAGTGGATTGGTTTGATCCATGAATTGCGATAATTGGTTAGTACCAAAGAATGAATTAATAACAGACGATAAAGTCTTGGCATTAATTAAATCGATAGGTGTAAATACTTCGTTGTCACGTACATTCATACGCTCACGAATAGTTCGCGCCATACGTGCTAAACCAACACCAAATTGTTGTGACAATTGCTCACCAACTGTACGTACACGACGGTTAGATAAGTGATCAATATCATCAATCTCTGCTTTAGAGTTGATAAGTTCAATTAAGTATTTAATGATAGTAATTATATCTTCTTTGGTAAGCACTTGCTTATCCATACCAATATCAAGACCTAATTTTTTATTCATTCTATAACGACCTACTTCTCCTAAAGAGTAGCGTTGGTCTGAAAAGAATAATTTGTCAATAATACCACGTGCAGTTTCCTCATCTGGTGGCTCTGCATTACGTAATTGACGGTATATATGTTCAACAGCTTCTTTTTCAGAGTTTGTTGGATCTTTTTGTAAGGTATTATGAATAATTGCGTAATCTCCTTGTTGTGCGCTTTCTTTATGTAAAAGAACGGTTTTCACACTTGTTTCAAGAATTTCTTCAATATTATCTTTATCAAGAACGGTATCTCTATCTAATACAATCTCGTTACGCTCAATTGAAACTACTTCTCCAGTATCTTCATCAACAAAATCCTCATGCCATGTGTTAAGAACACGCGCTGCAAGCTTACGTCCTAATACTTTTTTAAGTCCTGCTTTAGAAACTTTAATTTCTTCAGCAAGGTCAAATATTTCTAAAATATCTTTATCACGTTCAAAACCAATGGCTCTGAATAACGTTGTTACAGGTAATTTTTTCTTACGGTCGATATACGCATACATCACTTGGTTGATGTCCGTTGCGAATTCAATCCATGATCCTTTAAATGGAATAACTCTGGCTGAATATAATTTTGTTCCATTGGCATGGAATGATTGACCAAAGAATACACCTGGTGATCTGTGTAACTGCGATACAACTACACGCTCTGCACCATTGATACAGAAAGTACCAGAAGGTGTCATATAAGGAATTGTTCCTAAGTACACATCTTGAACAATGGTCTCGAAATCCTCATGTTCAGGATCTGTACAGTACAGTTTAAGTCTTGCCTTGAGCGGTACGCTATATGTAAGTCCACGTTCTATACATTCTTCAATTGTATAACGTGGTGGATCAATAAAGTAATCTAAAAATTCTAAAACAAATTGATTACGTGTGTCTGTAATTGGGAAATTTTCCAGAAAGGTATTATATAAACCTTCGTCTCCTCTTTCTTCAGATTTAGTTTCTAGCTGGAAAAAATCCTGGAAGGATTTTATCTGAATATCCATAAAGTCAGGATATTCTGTTCTATTGATAATAGACGAGAAATTTAATCTTTCAGCTTGTTTTGTTAACATCAATGGGCGGAATTTTGATTAAAAAAAATAAAATAGCGTATGTAACGATTATATACGCAAAATGGTCTAGGCCTAAAAGTGTTCACTTTAGACCTAAACCGTAATGTTTTAGAGTGCTTAAATTACTTAAGCTCAACCTCTGCTCCTGCTTCCTCTAATTGAGATTTTAGAGCTTCTGCTTCGTCTTTAGAAACACCTTCTTTGATAGGGCTTGGAGCACCATCAACTAATTCTTTAGCTTCTTTTAATCCTAATCCAGTTAATTCTTTAACTAGTTTTACAACTGCTAATTTAGAACCACCAGCGGCTTTAAGGATTACATCAAATTCTGTTTGCTCTTCAGCAGCGTCTCCACCACCAGCAGCAGGACCAGCCATAGCTACAGCAGCTGCTGCAGGCTCGATACCATACTCATCTTTTAATATAGTTGCTAATTCGTTAACTTCTTTTACTGTTAAGTTTACTAATTGTTCTGCGAAATCTTTTAAATCTGCCATTTTTCTATCGTTTTAATAAATTTTAATAATAATATAATTGTAATTAAGTGCGTACTATTTGTGACTATCCTTCTTTTTCAGATAGTGTTTTTAAAATACCTGCTAATTTACCACCACTTGATTTAAGTGCTGAAATAACGTTTTTAGCTGGTGATTGTAATAAGCCAATAATATCACCGATAACTTCTTCTTTAGATTTAATATTTACTAAAGCGTCTAAGTTTTCGTCGCCAAGGTATATAGCTTCCTCAATAAATGCTCCTTTTAAAAGTGGCATTTTTGATTTTTTACGGAAGTTCTGAATAACTTTAGCTGGTGCATTACCAACTTCAGAATACATGATTGACGTATTTCCCTTTAATGTTGAAGGAAGGTTGCCAAAATCTTTATCTGATGCTTCCATTGCTTTTTCAAGCAAGGTATTTTTAACTACGGCCAATTTTATATTTGCCTTAAAACAAGCACGACGTAAATCTGATGTCGATCCTGCGTTTAATCCGGAAATATCTGCTAAATAAATAATATTATTATCGGCTAATTGCGCAGTTAATTCTTTAATTACTTGTGATTTTTCTTCTCTAGTCATAATAAAAGTTTTAAACTACTTAACCAATTTTATTATCTACAGCTATACTTGGACTCATGGTACTAGACATAAAAATGCTCTTCACATAAACTCCTTTAGCAGCAGTTGGTTTAAGTTTCATTATTGTTTGTAATAATTCGTTTGCATTACCTGCAATTTTATCAGCACTGAAAGATGCTTTACCTATTGATGCGTGTACAATACCAGTTTTATCAACTTTAAAATCAATTTTACCAGCTTTTACATCGCTAACAGCTTTAGCAATATCCATTGTTACTGTACCTGTCTTTGGGTTAGGCATTAAACCACGAGGACCTAATACACGTCCTAAAGGACCTAATTTACCCATAACGCTTGGCATAGTTACAATAACATCTACGTTTGTCCAACCACCTTTAATTTTATCAAGGTATTCATCTAAACCAACGTAATCTGCACCAGCTTCTTTAGCTTCTGCTTCTTTATCTGGTGTTACTAATGCTAAAACTTTTACGTCTTTACCAGTACCGTGAGGAAGCGTTACAACGCCTCTTACCATTTGATTTGCTTTTCTTGGATCTACGCCTAAACGTATTGCCAAATCAACAGATGCATCAAACTTAGTATTGGTTATTTCTTTTACTAATGCTGAAGCTTCACCGACAGAGTATACTCTACCTTTCTCGATTTTTGCTACAGCTTCTTTTTGTTTCTTTGTTAATCTTGCCATTTTACAATTTTTTTAGATTAATTAGGGGCAGTACCGCCTTTAACAGTTATACCCATTGATCTAGCAGTACCCGCAACCATTGTCATGGCTTTTTCGATTGTAAATGCATTTAGATCTTGCATTTTATCTTCAGCGATGGTTCTAACCTGATCCCAAGAAACTTTTGCTACTTTTTTAATGTGTGGTTCACCTGAACCCTTTTTCACTTTGGCCGCTTCTAATAATTGTACAGCTGCAGGAGGCGTTTTGATAACAAAGTCAAATGATTTGTCTTTGTATACCATAATAACCACTGGTAAAACTTTACCAGGCTTATCTTGTGTTCTAGCATTAAACTGCTTACAGAACTCCATGATATTAACTCCAGCGGCACCTAAAGCGGGTCCAACCGGTGGCGACGGATTCGCTGCACCTCCCCTTACTTGTAGTTTAACTACTTTACTTAACTCTTTTGCCATTTTTAATAATTTAGTTTTTTTGTAATCTCTTTTTTTGAAGCTAAAGATTACACTTTATGATTGTAACAATTATTATACTTTTTCTACTTGCATATAGCTTAATTCCAATGGTGTTTTTCTTCCGAAAATTTTCACCATTACTTCAAGCTTACGCTTTTCTTCGTTAATTTTCTCGATTGTCCCATCAAATCCATTGAATGGTCCATCAATAACTTTAACGGTTTCACCAATATTAAATGGAATAGCCACATTTGTATCAGCTTCTAATGATAACTCATCAACTTTACCTAACATTCTGTTTACTTCAGATTGTCTTAATGGCACTGGATCTCCTCCTTTTGTTTCTCCTAAAAAGCCAATAACGTTTGTTACTGATTTTATAATGTGAGGAATTTCTCCAGTTAAATTTGCTTTTATCATGATGTAACCTGGGAAATAAACCTTTTCTTTGTTTGTTTTCTTACCGTTACGTATTTGGATTACTGTTTCCGTTGGAACTAAAACCTGCTCAACAAAATCTTCATATCCTAAACGTGCTATTTCCGTTTCTATATAAGCTTTAATTTTATTTTCTTGACCGCTTACAGCTCTAACGACATACCACTTTTTCTCATTTCCTTCAGACATAAAATTTTATTTTAACCGTTAATCCAATGAAAGTAAAATCCTATTGCTTTGCTAAATACCGTGTCAACACCCCAAATAGCTAGTGAAAAAATGATAGAGAACACTGCTACTAAAACTGTTAACTTCTGTCCTTCTGCCCATGTTGGCCAAGTCACATTGTTTTTTAGTTCTCCAAATGATTCTTTTATATAGTTTGCAATTCCAGCCATTGTTTAATATGTTTTTAATTTTCAGGAAGTAATTATAAAATATTTACTTCATAAATTGCACGGGTTGAGAGACTCGAACTCCCGACACCTGGTTTTGGAGACCAGTGCTCTACCAACTGAGCTAAACCCGTAAATACAAGTCAAGGTATTCCGAAAAACGGAATACCTTAACTCTATATTTATTAGATAATATTAATCTAAAATTTCAGTTACCTGACCAGCACCAACTGTTCTTCCTCCTTCACGGATAGCGAAACGAAGACCAACATTCATTGCGATTGGCTGAATTAACTCAACGTGAATTGTTAAGTTATCTCCTGGCATAACCATCTCAACACCTTCTGGTAAAGCAATGTTACCTGTTACATCCGTTGTACGAACGTAAAATTGTGGACGGTAGTTATTATGGAATGGCGTATGACGACCACCTTCTTCTTTTTTCAAGATATAAACCTCAGCTTTAAATTTAGCGTGTGGTGTTACAGAACCTGGCTTACAGATTACCATACCTCTTGAAATTTGACTTTTCTCAATACCTCTTAATAAGATACCTGCATTATCACCAGCCTCACCTCTATCAAGGATTTGACGGAACATTTCAATACCAGTAATTGTAGAAGTAATCTTTTCAGCACCCATACCGATGATCTCAACTGGATCTCCTGTATTAGCAATACCAGTTTCGATACGACCTGTAGCAACAGTTCCACGACCAGTAATAGAGAAAACATCTTCAATAGGCATTAAGAAAGGCTTATCAACCTCACGTTGTGGCTCTTCAATCCAGTTATCAACAGCTTCCATTAATTCTAAAACTGTATCAACCCATTTTTGCTCACCATTTAAAGCACCTAATGCAGAACCAGCAATTACAGGTCCATTATCACCATCGTACTCATAGAAAGAAAGTAAATCTCTAACTTCCATATCAACCAATTCGATTAACTCTTCGTCATCAACCATATCCACTTTATTCATGAATACAACGATACGAGGAATACCTACTTGGCGACCTAATAAGATATGTTCTCTTGTTTGTGGCATAGGACCATCAGTAGCCGCAACCACTAAAATAGCACCATCCATTTGTGCTGCACCAGTTACCATGTTTTTTACGTAATCCGCGTGACCTGGACAGTCAACGTGTGCATAGTGACGATTTTGCGTCGCATATTCTACGTGTGAAGTATTAATTGTAATACCTCTTTCTTTTTCTTCTGGAGCGTTATCAATTTGATCAAATGATCTTGCTTCTGAAAAACCTGCATCAGCTAATACTTTAGTAATAGCAGCAGTTAAAGTTGTTTTACCGTGATCTACGTGTCCAATAGTACCTATGTTAAGGTGTGGTTTTGAACGATCGAAAGTTGCCTTTGCCATGTTTAATTTATTTTAATCTTATTTATATTAGTACTTAATTATTCAATTTTAAAAGAGCCAATGACGGGAATTGAACCCGTGGCCTCTTCCTTACCAAGGAAACGCTCTACCCCTGAGCTACACCGGCGTAAAGTTTTTATTTCTTTTACATGCCTAAACAAAGACAAACCTTAAAAGAAGAGATTCCTCCTTTGTAAGGAATTTTTTGAGCGAGAGACCGGGTTCGAACCGGCGACATTCAGCTTGGAAGGCTGACGCTCTACCAACTGAGCTACTCTCGCATTTCTTTGAATATTTCTCAATATCCAAAAGGTGTTTTATTATTTCAATTCTAGATTACTTTCATAATCCTGTAAAAGCGAACTTTTACGAAATTTCAAAAAACGTGTTTTGAATTTTTTTTAGCTTTTAAACACTGCTTTACAAAAGCAAACTTTTGATCAGCAGCTTATTTAAAAGCTTTGTGGGGAGAGCAGGATTCGAACCTGCGAAGACGTAGTCAGCAGATTTACAGTCTGCCCTCGTTGGCCGCTTGAGTATCTCCCCAATCACTTTAATTCAATATTTCAAAAAAAACTTTTTTTTGAGCCGATGGAGGGACTCGAACCCACGACCTGCTGATTACAAATCAGCTGCTCTAGCCAGCTGAGCTACATCGGCTTTTTAGCATCTTTTTGGAGCTAAAAAAAAGCCCGCTATTTCTAACGGACTGCAAATGTATAGAATTATTTTTTTATTCAAAACATTTTTTCAAAAATTTTATCATAAATGTGATCTTAATTTTTCTTTTCGTTTCTTTAATTGACGTTCAAGCGAGGCTACAGCCGTATCTACACCTTCTTCAAAAGTTTTACATTGTTTCTTTACTACAAAACTATCTCCTGGTACATTTACACGTGCTTCAAAGATTTTATTCGCCTTATCACTGGTGTTCTCTACTTTCAAATAAACATCTGATTGGATAACTTTATCATAATACAAATCTAATTTGTCCATGCGCTTCTGAATAAAGTCTAACAGTTTCTGATCTGCATTAAAATTAACGGACTGGGTGTTTACTTTCATACGGTTCTATTTTTAATATTAAACAAATGTGTTTTGCTGCTAATTTTTCTGACCTCGTGGATGCGCTTTTAAATACACTTTCTTTAATTCGGATATACTATTATGTGTATAAACTTGTGTAGCGGTTAAACTGGAATGACCAAGTAATTCTTTAACAGCATTTAAATCGGCACCTTGATTTAGTAAATGAGTAGCAAATGAATGCCTTAAAATATGTGGACTCTTTTTTACCTTGGTAGATGCTAAACTAAAATAATCATTTATTATGCGGTAGACAAGTGTTTCATAAATTTTAACGCCTTTTTGTGTTAAAAAGAAATGATTTTTGTCGGTAATGTTTTCTAATGTAATTCTAGCTTTTAAATACTGTTGTATGGTTTCCATAACAGAATCTAATAGGGGAATAATTCGTTCTTTGTTTCGTTTTCCTAAAACTTTCAAGGTTTGGTTGGATGTATCGATTTGGTTTAACTGAATCTCTACCAATTCAATCCGACGAATTCCTGTAGAGTAAAAAAGTTCAATAATTAACTTATTCCTAATACCTTCAAAGCTGGAATCAAAATTCAATTCATCTAAAACTGATGCTATTTCAGCTTCCGAAAATGGAATTTGAATTTTCTTACTCGTTTTTAATGCTTTATGTTTTGAAAGTGGATTTCCTGTAATATCTCCCACTTTTAATTGAAATTTATAATACGAATTTAATGCTGAAATTTTTCGGTTTATAGACCGATTACTTATTTTTTGATCCACTAAACTTACAATCCAATTCCTAATTTCTGGATACTTAACAGACAACATATCCTGTGTCTGATAGGTTGCCGATAAAAAGGTAAGAAAATCATTTAAATCCTTTTCATAGGCTTTCACAGTGAGCTTGGAATAGTGTTTTTCCAAAAGTAAATAATCTATAAAAGGTTGAAATGGCATGAGAGTTCGTGTATAATTTAGATTATTATTTGATCTGCTTACTTGTAAAATTACGAAGATTAATTGGTCTTTAAATTCAAAGCAAAAAAAAATCCCACATTTCTGTAGGATTCATTTTTTAATAGGTTGAGAGATTAGATATTCTCCTGATCTCTTAAACGCTGTATGTACTGTGCTTTCTGAATTTGAGCTCTGTGCTCTACTGAAGGCTTTGTAAACTGCTTACGCGCATTTAAAGCACGTTTTGTTCCCGTT
Organism: Bizionia sp. M204; assembly: GCF_023205095.1. Taxonomy (GTDB): domain Bacteria; phylum Bacteroidota; class Bacteroidia; order Flavobacteriales; family Flavobacteriaceae; genus Algorimicrobium; species Algorimicrobium hallyeonense. The sequence goes on from NZ_CP046242.1 coordinate 1,942,715, forward strand.
TTATCAAACTTTCGTTTGTAACGTTTTAGCGCTCTATCTATATTTTCTCCTTCTTTAATGGGTATAATTAACATAGTCCTTAACCTCCTCTCTTTTAGAATTTTCAGGATGCAAAAATAGTAACAAATTTAAATTCTGCAATGAAAAAATAAAAAAATTGTTTAACATTTCCTTTTACCAACAATTTTATGTTCCAGCGCAGGAACAACATCATTATCATCATCATTTTTGGAACAAGATAACACGAGTAGCGCTATCATTAAAATACTTATATAATTTTTCATAACATTTAATTGTTCAAACGCTTCGATGTTTAATTATTATTTATTGTTCTTTTATACTTAAATGTAATAAAGGGATATAATAGCAATAACTCATCAGCATCATTAATTTGAAACGGCAAGTCCAAATTCAATTCGCCATCACAATAAGTTAATACATAGTCGTCTGAATCTAAAACGACAGCTATTTCATAAGTTTCTCTATTACAGTTGCTATTAGCTGGCGTACCTACAAGCGTGCCATTGGAATGAAATTGCAGAAAACCACCATTTTCAATAGGCTCCCATTCAAATGGTGGAACATCATCGTTTTCAGCTATCAGCTGCCATTTTCCTACTATTTTGTGTTCTGCTTCTGGAATAGCATCATTAGTATCGTCATTTTTGGAACAAGATAACACGAGTAGCGCTATCATTAAAATACTTATATAATTTTTCATAACATTTAATTGTTCAAACGCTTCGATGTTTAATTATTATTTATTGTTCTTTTATACTTAAATGTAATTAAGGGATAGATAAGCAATAGCTTATCAGCATCATTTATTTGAAATGGTATCGTTGAGTTTAATTCGTCATCACAATAGCTCAATAATTGATCGTAAATATTTTTAATAATTACTATTTCATAAGTTTTAATACTGCAACTACTATCATCTGGAGTTACCATGAGGGTACCATTGGAAAAAAATTGCAAAAAACCGCCATTTTCAATAGACTCCCATTCAAATGGTGGGACATCATCGTTTTCAGCTATCAGCTGCCATTTACCTACAATTTTATGATCTATTACTGGAGCAGCAGCATCATTATCGTCATCACTTTTAGAACAAGATAACACGACTAGCGCTATCATTAACATACTGATATACTTTTTCATAACCTTTTATTTTATAATTAAACTTCTTTTTTCTTCGTTACCTAGTGCATCTACCACACGAATAATATACAGGCCAGATTTCAATTTTTCAGTTTTTAATGTCAGCTTTCCAGATGCACTCTTTTCATGAAATAGAAGCACGCCATAAATGTCATGCACACCAAAGGAATATGGTATTTGACAAATAGTACCTTAATGTTAAAAGTTTCTTAAATATAGGAAATAGATTACAGCAAAGCAATTAATGAAATGGTATTTCGACCAAGTGTTAATATGTATATATGTTAAAAATTTAAAATAGCTATGCATGTTTAACTAAAATAAAAAAAACAGAAACAACTTAAAGTTAAGCTATTTCTGTTTTATAGAATATGGATACCATAAATGCTAATCTTTAAACACAGCGTAACGCCTGGTTAAATCTTGAATTAGTTCTCGCTTGTAACTCTAGTAAATTTTCTATGTTCCAATGCGTACTTTATTATTAATTCATCCATAGCGTTTATTTCAAAAATGAGCGTTTTTGTCAATACGCCATCACAATAATAATTTATTTCATCATCTTGCCCGTCAGTTTCATTTACCTGATATGTTAATGAAGTACATTCATTAGGATCTGATAATGGCCCTATTTCTCCTGTTGCGTAAAACTCAACAATCTCTCCATTTTCGACTTGCTCCCATTCCAAAGGTGCTACATCGTCCATAAACGCTATATTCTGCCACTTTCCTACTATTTTGTGTTCTGCGTCTGGAATAACATCATTAGTATCGTCATTTTTGGAACAAGATAACACGAGTAGCGCTATCATTAAAATACTTATATAATTTTTCATAACCTTTTATTTTATAATTAAACTTCTTTTTTGTTCGTTACCTCGTGCATCTACCAAATGAATAAAATACAAACCTGATTTCAATTTTTCAGTTTTTAATGTCAGCTTTTCAGATGCACTCTTTTCTTGAAATAGAAGCACGCCATAAATGTCATGCACACCAACGGTATAAGGCGTGCTTGCCATTTTATTATTATCGCATGGTAAATCTGGATAGTGCATTTTTAAAGTAACATTCCCTGCTTTGGACGGATTGGGATATAAGCTGATTTTGGAAGCGCAAGGATCTGAAATATCAGGATTGTATACATTAATTTCTTTATCGAGGTAATTATCAACACCACATTCGTTTATGACTTTACAACGCAACCTATACGTACCTGAACAACTACCGTGGTTAATAGTAATATAAGAACCTGATGTGAAGGGATTGCCCGACGCTCCAGTTATAGAAGGCAAACTACCACCATTACTACAATCTAAATTAGTGGTTACTAGTGTCCATTGGTATGTAAGCCCCAACTGTGGTGGCTGCTGTACAGTAAACCCGTCAAAACTATTAAAGGTGACGTTGTCGGCACCACCTTGAATAATATGTTGGGTTAACAATGGCTTTTTAGTCAACATTACATTATGTGTGATAATCGCACCATTTACATTAGCCGTTATTGTACCCGTACCAATTTCATTGGGCAGTGCAGTAACTGTAACTGAAGATGAATTTTGACTAACAATATTTAAATTTGATGTAACAAACCAATTCGAAACAGAGGTGCTACTGTTTAATAAATATGTATTTGGTGTAGACCCACAAATGAATTCTTCCCCAACAATTTCTGGTACGATGCACGACGTACTTAAAATATTCTGAAGTACTGATGTGGAATCAATAAAATAATGCATTCTATTAACTTGACCTTGACTAAAGTTGTCCATGCATTCGGGTCTGGAGTAAGACATAATATTATGAGTATCGGGATCATACATGTAACCTTGATACATTTCATTGAAGAAATAATTACAATTTGAATCTACTTTATATTCATATGGAGAATTAGCGGGAGCAAGCAAATATGGATCAGCAGGTGTATCACATAATAAATCGCCTGCCGTATTGCAATTTGAATTCAAGCCGCCTCGTGGTATTTTTTCCTGATTGTTTCCTCCAGTTCCCATACCTCTATGCGTGTGGTATAAACTAAAACAATGACCAATTTCATGACTCGAAATACTGCTTTCGGCGTCCACTGCCTTCACAATAAATTCTGTGGGAGACATACTAACGCCTCTGTAAGGTGCTGCATTAACAATATAAAAATTAAACGCAGTGGTTGAATGGTTTAGAAGCAATAAATCCTGATCTTCTGTACCGCTTAAATCATAATAAACATCATCATTAATATAATCAAACCCTACGCTGTTAAAAAAAATATTATGAGCATTGTAATCGCCATTAAGCCTATTAAGGATATTAGGTATATTACTTGGATTAAAACCGCCTGTTTCATCGCTTTGACGAACAATATGAAATTTAATATTAAGACATACGGGAGCATTATTAATTCTTTTTTGATAATTTAAAGGAATTTGAACCGCATTAACAACATCTGGTGTTCCACACCAACTTTGTGCCGAGCTCAAATTTGGTACACAGAACATGACTAAAAGCAATAATAAGCCAAAATTATTGGCGTTTGGCGTTTGGCGTTTGGCGTTTGGCGTTTGGTAAGTAAAGTTGCTGTCATAAAACGTGATTTTATGTTAAAGGCTTCCTAAATATAGAGTATAAATTACAGTAAACCAAGGAATAAAGTGAAATTTAGACCATCTGCACAATGTATATTTGTTAAAAATTTAAAATAGCTATGCATGTTTAACTAAAATAAAAAAACAGAAACAACTTAAGGTTAAGCTATTTCTGTTTTCTAGAATATGGATACTCTAAATGCTAATCTTTAAACAACGCGTAACGCTTGGTTAAATCTTGAATGAGTTTTTCTTCTTCTTTACTCTCTAATAAAGTATTGTAATTTTTCCAAAAGTCTTTATCATAAGGTTTCGGCGAAAACAAATCTGAATCCCATGGTTTGGCTAATGCTTCCTTTACTTGCGCATCATCTGTAATAATTTCTGTGAACAAAATTTCTTGAACGGTATAGTAATAACGTTCGTCTTTATTAATGGCCGATTCGTCAATTTCCGTTTTAGGATCATCTATTGCAACACCTACATTTACCAGTTTTGGTGTTTCATAATACACATAATTCAAGTACATTTTATCTTGATACTCTTTATAACTCAACACCAATTTATGAGTGATATCTGTATCATATAATGTTTTACTTCTGCTGCGTTGTGCTTTGGAAGCGGCAACCAATTCATATTCAATTTTTTTTATGGCATATGTATCCCAATAAATATAAATCCATCCTTTTGGATGATAACCATCATTGAAAATTCCTGGTGTTTCCAAATTCACATATTCAAAACTTTCTGAAATTTGAATTTTATAAATCTTCCGGTCATTTTCAACTAGAACCGTATCCAAATTAAATTGGTGTTTGCTCATGATATCCTCGCCAAACAACGCACGTGAATTTCCCGCATTACGAACCATGTTTAATTTTCCTTGAAATAAGGTTTCTAATCCGTTGGTACGATTATCATTCCATTTAATAGCCTTTACTAAGGAACTGGTTCTAATGGTATCACGCCTTAAATTATTTTTTGAAAACCTGATATTCTTGGATTTATTTTTTAAATAAGATGTGTATGCTAATAAACTATCTACATCACGTAAATCATAACTTTTACGAACCTGATCCACATTAATTTTAAGATTTTCTGCCGTATTGGATGCGTAATTGGAATCGTGCAAAGTAATAGCACTTTCAATAAGCCATTTAAATTCCTTTTTATTGCGCTCTTTATGACGCATAAATCCTTTTTGTAAATAAGACGAATCCGGCAAGTTTTCTGGCAACTCTTCAATAGCACGCATGACGATATCCTTACCCGTTTTTGGTCTAGTTTCTGCTATTAATAATACCTCGTCTAGAGATGCTACATCTTCATCTAAATAAATTTCAAAAGAGGCATCAAATTCATCAACCGGGATTTTATAACTTTTAAATCCAATTGAGGATACAATTAACGTATCTTTTTTATACTTGTTTGGTACGGTTAATAAGAATTTACCATCCGCGTTTGAAACGGTTCCGATAGTTGTATTTTTAACATAAATACTCGCACTTTCTATAGGTTGAAACGTGCTCCCTTCTAGAACCGTATTTGTTAATTCGGTTTGAGCTGAAGCACATGTTCCAATAACAAGTAGCAGGATACTTAAAAAAGAGGTTTTAAAACGATTTGTCATTTAAAGTTTATTTACTTGGTTGCTGGCTTATAATCTTTTCCATCCAACGTCATTTTGGCGATAATTTCTTTTAGCATTTTCGCCAAAATAACTTTCGAAGTTATTTCGTCGCTGGCTTATAATCTTTTCCATCCAACGTCATTTTGGCGATAATTTCTTTTAGCATTTTCGCCAAAATAACTTTCGAAGTTATTTCGTCGCTGGCTTATAATCTTTTCCATCCAACGTCATTTTGGCGATAATTTCTTTTAGCATTTTCGCCAAAATAACTTTCGAAGTTATTTCGTCGCTGGCTTATAATCTTTTCCATCCAACGTCATTTTGGCGATAATTTCTTTTAGCATTTTCGCCAAAATAACTTTCGAAGTTATTTCGTCGCTGGCTTATAATCTTTTTCCATCCAACGTCATTTTGGCGATAATTTCTTTTAGCATTTTCGCCAAAATAACTTTCGAAGTTATTTCGTCGCTGGCTTATAATCTTTTCCATCCAACGTCATTTTGGCGATAATTTCTTTTAGCATTTTCGCCAAAATAACTTTCGAAGTTATTTCGTCGCTGGCTTATAATCTTTTCCATCCAACGTCATTTTGGCGATAATTTCTTTTAGCATTTTCGCCAAAATAACTTTCGAAGTTATTTCGTCGCTGGCTTATAATCTTTTCCATCCAACGTCATTTTGGCGATAATTTCTCGCAAAATTTCAGATGTACCACCTCCAATTGGTCCTAATCGGCTATCACGTAATAATCGTGCCATAGGATATTCTTCCATATAACCATAACCACCTAAAAATTGAAGACACTGGTATATCACCTCATCGGCCATTTTGGTAGATTGCAATTTGGAAATCGTTGCTTCTTTAACCACATATTCACCTTTATTCATTCTGTAGGCAATAGAGTAGTTAAATTCTTTACATACAATCATACTTGCGTATGCATCTGAAAAGGCATGACGTAAGGCTTGGAATTTATTTATACTCTTTCCAAAGGCGTAACGTTCACTCATATATTTCTTGGCATAATCTAAAGCAAATTCAGCGCGAGCATGTGAGTTTACGCCCATAATTAAACGCTCAAATGCAAAATGTTGCATGATATATGGAAACCCTTTATTCTCTTCACCCATTAAATTTTCAGCAGGAATGGTCACGTTATCAAAAGCAATTTCGGCAGTATCACTTGCTCGCCATCCTAATTTATCTAATTTGGTTGCAGAAATACCAGGTGTATCACGATCCATAATAAACATACTAATTCCCTTGTTTCCTAACTCCGGATTTGTTTTAGCGGCAACTACTAAATAATCGCTATAAACCCCATTTGTAATAAAAGTTTTGGATCCGTTAAGGACATAAGTGTCACCTTTCTTTTCAGCAGTTGTGCGCATTCCTGCCACATCACTACCACCAAAAGGTTCGGTTACACAAAGGCAACCAATCATATCACCAGAAATACTTCCTGTTAAATATTTTTCCTTAATAGCATCACTTCCTTCAGCATTTACGTGTGTCATTGCCAAATAAGCATGCGCCCACATATTGGCTGCAAAACCGCCAGAATTAACTTTTTGCAGTTCTTCAAGAAAAATGATTGTATAAAATAAGTCTAAATCTAATCCGCCATACGCTTCCGGATAATTAACACCAAAGAAGCCCATATCCCCGAATTTTTTCCAAATAAAACGCTCAACAGTTCCGTCTTTCTCCCATTTTTCAATATGTGGAACTACCTCTTTCTGTAAAAAATCTTTTAAGCTCTGTCTAAACAAGTTATGCTCTTCGGTGAAGTACATAGTATTCATAAATTTTGGTTTTTTGTATAATTATTCGAGTGTCAAATATAACGTAATTATCTCAATCTTGTTTACAGGGAAGTCTTTAACTTTCGTTAAATCGGTTAATGATTTAAAGCCATCCAGAAGAATTCGTTGCTCTATAATGTTGTGCGCCACTTCATAATCTATATATGGAATGGTAACCAACTCATCTCGCGTAGCTGTGTTTACATTGAAACGCGCAATGGGTTTTGGTGTTTTTACAGTGAATTGTTCTTGAATGCGTTCAATGACCTCAGCAGACAAGCCATACACTTGCGTTAGTTCTACATCAGCAATAAATTGACCGCCTATTTTTTCGCGATAGGAAACTATGCGCTCGGATAAGGCATCACCAATACCATAAATACGTTTTAATTGAGAAGCTGTTGCTTGGTTTAAATCAATTTTCTGCCCAAATGTTTTGGGTTTGCTATTGTAGTTATTAGAATTGAAAGGTTTCGGTTTCGGATTTGTAACCCATTCTGGAAATTTAAAATTTGGTGATAAAACGGCTAAAAGCGAATCAGACACTTTGGTTACTTGCTGAAATTCTGATGCCGAATTCACCCATTTTTCCGATGCTCTAAATTTATGAAGTCTATCTATTTCTTCATTGCTCATGCCTAAAGTATAGCCTTTATAGTCGGTTATATAATTAGGGTTGAAAGGAAATATTTTGAATTTAGAATTTTCAATCTGAACCAATTTTAAAGAATCAATTTCCTGCTGGAGTTCGGTATTGATGAGCGCATCATGGTTGTTGCCATCTAATGTTTTATTATAATAGTGAAACAAAACTTGAAGAATCACCATGATAGCGATTAACAAAAAAATCCCATTTCGCTGTTTTTTAGTAAACGTGAAATGGGATTTCATAATGATTAATTTAGAAGTTTATTTCTTATCCAACCTTTTATATAATTGGTTAGTTTTTAGTTTCTGTATGTATTCGTTTAAATCGAATTTCACCTCACTAGACATAATGTAAAGACCAATTATGTTTGGAAACGACATGGCTAAAATCATCATATCTGAAAAGTCAAGAACAGCTCCTAAACTAACGGATGCTCCAATAACTACAAATACTAAAAATAACATTTTATATATAAATTCAATTTTCTTACTCTTACCAAATAAGTATGTCCAAGCTCTCATTCCATAATAAGACCATGATATCATAGTTGAAAATGCAAATAAGAATACCGCTACCGCTAACACATATGGGAACCAAGATATTTGACTACCAAAAGCATCAGATGTTAATTGCGCACCAGCCATACCTTCTACTTCATGCATACCAGTAAAAATTAATACTAAAGCCGTTAATGTACACACAACAACGGTATCAATAAATGGTTCTAATAAGGCCACAAAACCTTCCGATGGTGGATTGTTTGTTTTAGCTGTACTATGAGCAATAGCTGCAGAACCTACACCTGCTTCATTGGAAAATGCGGCACGTTGGAAACCAACTATTAATACACCAATAACGCCACCTTTAAGAGCTGAAGGGCTAAAAGCACCTTCATAAATAGCCGTAAAAGCTGGGCCAATATTTTGAATATTCATAATAATAACGGCAAGGGCAGCAACCACATAAATACTAGCCATTACAGGAACTACTCTACCTGTTACTTTGGCAATACTGTTAATACCTCCAATGATAACAACTCCTACTAAAATTGCGGTTATAACACCAAAATAGAACCCGTTACCTTCTAACATAGGAAACTGACCTGCTAACTGCTCAAAAGATTGATTGGCTTGAAACATATTACCACCTCCAAAAGAAGCACCAACTGCTAAAACGGCAAACATACCTGCAAGCACTTTTCCAAATCCTTTCATGTTACGCTTTTCAAGCCCGTAACGTAGGTAATTCATGGGGCCACCAAACACACGACCATCAGGCAGAATATCACGATATTTAACACCTAAAGTACACTCTACAAATTTTGTTGACATCCCTAATAATCCACAAACAATCATCCAGAAAGTTGCGCCTGCTCCTCCCAAGGATACCGCTACGGCTACACCAGCAATATTTCCTAATCCAACAGTACCTGAAACGGCTGTTGCCAAAGCTTGAAAGTGTGTAACTTGTCCAGGTGCATCTGGATCGTCATATTTTCCACGTGCTAAATCAATAGCATGTCCAAATCCACGGATATTAATAAAGCCCATTCTAATTGTAAAGAATAACGCCCCCAATACTAACCAAATTACAATAAATGAAATAGGTTTTGTTAGTGGGTCACCATTTGGATGGGTTAAAACAACTGGCTTATCATAAGTTACTTGTGCGAAATTATGAGCACCTTGTTCAATTACGTGTTGCGCATTATCTGAATTAAAAATAACGTTTCCTTCTGCGGTTAAATGCTTTAATTTTCCTTTTGCTGATGAGTTTACCGTAATATCATTTCCAGCCATATCCTGAATAACGGCAATTGGCTCATCTTTAAGGACATTTTCACCATCGCCTTTAAGCCAAGACTTAAGTGTATATTTATTTTGAACTTCGTTCGTCCAATTTGGAATACCTATTTGCTTGCTGTCTGCATAGACAACTGGATCATAAATTCCTATTGCAGCAAAAGGATCCCAAAAAAGCACCGAACCTAGCGCACTAACGGCCGGTGTCATGGTACCATTAAAAACCTCTGTAATTGCTTCCGTTTCTACCGTATAAACCACGGTCTTACTATTTCCTGCAGCATCTGTAACAACAACTGAATACGGAACTCCTTCCGTAAGCCCAATAGCTCTATTAGAAGTTAATGGTGTACTTTGATTACTCCAGCGATAGGTATAAGGCTCTACTCCACCTTTAACCGTAATTGTTACAACACCATCGTTAATTGTGGATGAAGGGTTTGAGACTTGCCCTTCTATTTCAAAATTTTGCGCAAACGCTATTATGGGCAGAATTGCAGTAAAAATTGAAAGAAGAATTTTCTTCATAAGATTTTTTATTAGTTAGTTTTTTTTAAATTAGTAGGACAAGATGCTAAAAAAAAATGAGTTTTTAAAACATCTGTTGTTAAAAACAAAATTTGATTAACGGATGTTGTAAACTGAATTAAGCTTCATTATCTGTTCTGGCCTTCCAAGCACGATAACTTTAGAATTAGGCATTAGGCGTTGTTCGGCTTCTGGATTAATAATATAATCGCCATTTTCATCTTTATAACCTATAACATTACAACCTGTTTTTTGACGTAAATCCAAATCGCGAATGGTACGAATTTCCGTTGTATCATAGAATTTACTCACCGCAATTTCTTCAATATTAATATTGGATTTCCCCACAATAGATAAGTTATCAATAAACTCAATTAAATCGGGAACAACCACCAAAGATGCCATGTGATCTCCACCTATTTTATCTGGCAAAATAACATTATTAGCACCAGCTAGTTTCAACTTGTTGTAAGACGTTTCTTGAGATGCACGACTAATAATTGTCATATCCTGATTTATTTGCCGAGCAGATAATACCACAAATAGGTTATCCGCATCATTAGGCAATGCAGAAATTAACGTCGTAGCCTTCTCAATTCCTGCTTGTAAAAGAATCTCGTCTTCATTGGCATTTCCATGAACAAATGGCACCATTTCACTTTGGAATTTTTCAATAACCTCTTTATCCCGTTCAATTACCACAAAAGGTTTTTTATAAGCCATTAGTTTATGTGCAGCTTGTTTGCCGTTTCTGCCATAGCCACAAATAATAATATGACCAGAAAGATTATCAATCTTTTTTTGCATTTTCTTTTGTTTTAAATCTTCAAAATTATTTTTACTCAAAATATATTCGGTAATCACACTAATAGCATAACCAACAATAATAACACTAGTAAGAATTAAAAAAATAGTGAATATTTTAGAAGCATCATCCAAAGGGCGGACTTCGCCAAAGCCTACCGTTGTAACGGTTATTACTGTCATATAAAGCGCGTCTACCCAGCGGTAACCGGACATAATCATAAACCCTATAACGCCAACTAAAAGCAATAAAATTAACAAGACAATTGCTATTATTATTTTAGAACGAAAAAGATTTAAAACGAAGTTTCTCATACTTATAAATCAAACACTGATGAGCGCTTTGTGAATAATAAGTCTTTTATTCGCATCCAAAAAGCAATAAACAAATAGAGGGCAAAACCAAAGCCTAATGTCACAAAGGTGAGATACATAAATGAGGTTCTTACAACCTTGGCACGAATACCCATGCGGTCAGCTATACGCTGGCAAACGTAATAACCACGCTTTTGAAAATAAAGTAAGGCATTATAAAAAAAATTCATATTGCAATGTAATAATTTATTTGCTTATTAAGCGATTTCCAATAGCGCATTGTAAACATTTATTTGGATTGCAATACTGCATCTTCAGCTGTAATAACGCTTGTGAAACACTGGCGTAATTAGGCATTGGTTTCAATTGGTTAAACTTATTTACAATGGTATTGTTTTCGGAAGGAATATGTGCCATAAGTTCTAGTAGTTCTGAAACTACATCTGTTCCTTGTTTTTTATTGTAGGCAAATTTTAAAGGCACAACCGTATTTATAATTAATAGGTGAATAAAATTTTTAGTCAAAATCTTTTTTGATGGTTTGGAAGTCGTTTGAAACGTAAAATGTGTTCTCCAAAACTCAGAACAGCCCACTTGAAAAAGCTTATAAATTTGCTCAAGGGTTTTACAATCCATTATTTTTGAAAACAATGCGTCATTTTCAGTATATAAGACGGCCAATTGTGATAAGCGTATGGTTGGAAAATTAGGAGGCCGTAACTTAAAAAACTGCGGTTGTGTTACCAAACTATTATCCAATTGAAATTTGTTTTTCAAAAATTTATAATGCGCCTTCAATTGCAGCTCATAAGGCTCATTACTTTCTGAACTTAATAACCCGGCCTGACCTAAAAATAAGGCTTCCAGCTCTTCAGGTTTATTTTGAAGTTTTCTAATGATAGCAAAATCTATAGATTGTGCCATGCTTAAAAACGCATCACCATTAATATTAAGACCAAAGTTTTTAGCGAGCATGGCAAACAATACGGCTTCCCAATTGTTTTTTGATTTTTTCAATAAATGCGTAATTGCAACGGACTTCTGCTCTAAACGTTCTATATATAAGCGTTCCAACCAATTTTGCAATAAAAAGTCTGGTGTATCACTAAATTCATTTTCGCAATTTATCCATGATTGTTTTTTAGAGAAGAGTTCATGGTAATTATTAAGTAATTTTTTATCCACATGATGCTTCAGTTCCAATGTTGGAATTACGGTATTATCTTTTCTGAAAACATCGGTATCGTGTTCCCAAACCACATGAAGTATCACGTTTTGATACGCAGGATCTTTTTCATGATGATGCACATACCAATCGCTAGATTTAATATGAATTTCTACATTTCCTGCCCAAAGCTGATTATCAATTTTAAGTTGCGCTGCAAAAAAATCAGGGCCAGAAAGCTGATTGTGCTGTCCTGAATTTACCACAGTAATAAGCTGCTCTTGAGTTGTTTTCAAATTCAAAAGCTGAAACTTTTTAAACTGCCATAAATAATGTAAAAACGCTTCTTGCATCCTTCTAATTTACATATTTTAAACTAATTATGGTGCTGTGTTGCGAGTTTCGTATTTTTACAAAAACTAAAAATAAGCGGAAACTAACTATTTACATGAAATATCTTGCTTTTATAACCGTAATCCTTTTAACACAAACACCTATGACACTTTATAAATTTAATACAGATAGTAAACAAACCGATTGGTATATTCTTGATGATGTGGTTATGGGCGGAAAATCTAATGGCACGTTTAGTATTAATGAAGCTGGAAATGGTATTTTTAAAGGCGAAATATCATTAGAAAATAATGGTGGTTTTTCTTCTGTTAGACACGATTGTAATGTAAAAAATCACGAAGGTTTTACACGTTTTAGAATCCGAATAAAAGGTGATGGTAATCCCTATCAATTCCGTGTAAAATCCGACAAAAATAACAGACATAGTTATGTAGCCACATTTCAAACCTCTGGAGATTGGGAAACAATAGACATTGCCTTTACTAATATGCCTGCTGTTTTCCGTGGTCGAAATTTAGACATGCCCAATTTCCCTGGTAAAAATATGGAAGAAATTGGTTTTTTAATCGGTACTAAAAACCCGCAAAAATTCCAATTAGAAATAGAGAGTATTGTGTTAGTAAAGTAAAATTTCATCTGAACTTTTTAGTATCTTCGAATTCATGAATACAATAGAAATCCGACAGGTAAATGTAGTGCAATATATCAATCCATTGCGCGAAGGCGGTTCGCTTCCTGCCATAGTAAAAGCGGATGATGGCTTCTTGTATGTTTTAAAGTTTAGAGGTGCTGGTCAAGGCAAAAAAGCATTGATAGCCGAACTTATTGGTGGCGAAATTGCACGCGCTATCGGTTTACATGTGCCTGAATTGGTGTTCATGAATCTAGACGACTCCTTCAGCAAAACCGAACCTGATGAGGAAATTCAAGATTTACTCAAATTTAGTGTGGGTTTAAATCTCGGACTTCACTATTTATCTAGTGCTATTACTTTTGATCCGTTAGTAACCCATATTGATTCTTTAACGGCTTCCAAGATAGTTTTAATGGATAGCATCATTAGTAATATTGACCGAACCGCTAAAAACACCAACCTTTTAAGTTGGAATAAAGAATTATGGGTTATTGATAATGGTGCTAGTTTTTATTTTCACCATAATTGGCAAACATGGGAAAACCATTTAACGAGAACGTTTCCACTTATTAAAGATCATGTATTACTAGAGTTTGCCAATAATTTAAATGAAGCTTCTCAACACATTACAACACAACTTAACACGGAGAAAATTGAAGAAATTATTTCATTAATCCCAGAAGATTGGCTTGAAAGTGACGCAGATGCGTTTTCTCCAAACGACATGAGAGCAGCTTATACCACCTATTTAAAGGCCAAACTTGCCATGATTGATAAACTCGTTAAAGAAGCTGAAGATGCCAGATAACGTTACTTTTGAATATACCATTATAAGATTGGTTCCTAAAGTTGAACGGGAGGAATTCTTTAATATTGGTGTGATCCTTTTTTCGAAGCGGAAAAAATTTCTAGGCATGAAGTATTATATAAATCCTAAAAAACTAGCCGCATATTCAAGCGACATAGATAAAGCTGAAATTGAGAGTTATTTAAAAGTCTGGGAGTCCGTTTGCCAAGGTAATCCTTCAGGAGGCGTTATTGAAAAAATGGAAGTTTCTGATAGATTCCGATGGTTGGCAGCTTCCAAAAGCACCATTCTTCAATGCTCCAAAACACATTCAGGACTCTGTACAAATCCAAAAGAGACCTTGGAAGGCCTCTTTGAATCGTTTGTATTGTAAAATTCGTTCTTAATTCTTAATCAACTTTTTTGTTGAAGTTTGACCATTTTGGTTAATAATCTTTAAAAGATAAATACCGCGTGTTAAGGTTGGTGCAAAATATTCAAAATTACGAGTCTTTGAAGAAACATGAACCCTTTTTCCCAATATGTTATAAACCTCAATCGTTTTTATTGGAGTTACTGTATCTAAATTAATCGTGTTTGTGAACGGATTAGGATAAATTTTTACTCCTTGACTTTCTATATCTGCAGTTAATAATAAAAAGGATGCATAAACATAATCTGTAATTGAAACAACGGTGGAATAACTATCTAATTCTTGCTTAAGCAAATTAGCATCACAATTACATACCAATTCATATTGTTCATAGGAAGTTCCAACATTTACATTCTCATAAAGACGCACATTATAATCAGAAAATATTTGATTTAATCCTCCATCATTTGTAACGGCTATTTCATTGGAGTATGACACAAAACTGCCGACATTATTGTCTACTAGATTTAGAACTAAACCATTAGACAAAACATCCCCAGAAAATATATCAACGTAGTTTATTACTGAATTATAATTTGTTAAGTCTTGCAAAAACTGCTCCACGTCACAGTCTTCACAACTTACAACACCTAATTTATCCATCATGGTTTCATTTGTATAACCATAGACCATTTCATAAGACGTAACGTTATGATTTTGAAATATTAGATTTAAACCTGCATCATTGGATTCGTTTGAATACTGTCCTCCAACCGTTAATGAATACCCAACATTTTCATCCACCAACTCAATCTGAATCTGATGTTGTTGCGCATAAGTAGAAATGTTAATAAAAATAAATATAAAAAAGTAAATATGTTTCATACAAATAGATCTAGCACTTTAAAGGTACAAAAAATAACTTTTAGGACTTAATCTTCCAAAAGGTTAATTGAAACCTTATTCAACATAACCCATTTTCTCCATCCATTCGTTGTTGAACATTTTTCCAACATAACGACTTCCGTGATCGTGGAATAAAACAACAACTACATCATCTTTTGTAAAATGCTCTTTAAGCTGTAACAAGCCTTTTATTGCTGCTCCTGCAGAATTCCCTAAAAACATGCCTTCTTCCTTGGCTAATTTCTGGGTATATATAGCCGCGTCTTTATCCGTAACTTTGGTAAAACCATCTATAATACTAAAATCCACATTTTCTGGTAAAATATCTTCACCAATACCTTCGGTTACATATGGATAAATTTCCTTCTCGTCAAAAATTCCTGTTTCATGGTATTTTTTAAAGACACTTCCATACGTATCAATTCCCCAAATTTTTACATTCGGGTTTTGTTCTTTTAAATACTTACCAACGCCAGAAATAGTTCCGCCTGTTCCAACACCAACTACAAAATGCGTAATTTTTCCATCGGTTTGTTTCCAAATTTCTGGACCTGTGCTTTCGTAATGTGCTTTGGCATTACTTGGGTTATCATATTGATTAACATACCAAGAATTTGGTGTTTCTTCACCCAATCGTTTGGAAACAGAATAATAACTTCTTGGGTCATCTGGCTCCACATCTGTTGGACACACAACTACTTCTGCTCCAACGGCACGAAGAATATCCATTTTTTCTTTAGACTGCTTATCTGAAATCACAAAAATACATTTGTAACCTTTTACAATAGCAGCTAAAGCTAATCCCATACCTGTGTTTCCTGACGTTCCTTCAATAATCGTTCCACCTGGTTTTAAACGTCCGTCTGCTTCCGCATCCTCAATCATGGTTAAAGCCATACGATCTTTAACAGAGTTTCCGGGATTAAAAGTTTCGTATTTAGATAATACCAAACATGGTAAATCTGCTGTTAGTTTATTTAATTTTACCATGGGTGTATTACCAATGGTTCCTAGTATATTTTCTACGTAATCCATATATGAGTTTTTAAGATAATCGTTCGCACTAAACAATAGCGAGTACCTTTTTACATGTGTTCTTAATTTAGAATTGCAAAGGTATGATTTTGATAGGAAAGCACGAAAGGTTTTTTGATAGGGAGTTTTTGCATGGAGATTTGTGGAGAAACGTGGAGATTCATAAAGAGTTTACGTCGAAATTATTTAATGATAACCTGATAAACTGCAACTATGACTGAAAACTGTAAACTGCGATTGAGTACCGCAAACTGTAATCTGAACATTACTCAAACCGAATAGCTTTAACTGGCGAAATTTTTGTGATGATATAAGAAGGAATCAACAACATTAGTAAACACAGAATAAACGTACCAATATTTAAAGCGGCAATATAGGTGATGCTTAAATAAACAGGTGCTTCACTTACGTAGTACACATTTGGGTCTAAAGGGAAAATTTTAAAATATTTTTGCGCCAATAGAATGCCTAAACCAATGAGGTTTCCCCAGATTAATCCTAAAACTATTAAATAGGATGCGTTGTACAAGAATATTTTTCGGATGGTCCAGTTATTACTTCCCAACGCTTTTAAAATACCAATCATTTGCGTGCGTTCTAAAATTAAAACGAGTAATGCGGTAACCATATTAAATCCCGCTACCAGAACCATAATGCCAATAATGCCATAAATGTTTTTTACAAAAATACTTATCCACTCAAAAATGGAATCGAATTTTTTCTCCACCGTAACGGTATTAAATTCAGATGGTGTGTTTTGATATACTTGCTCCCGAATAGCATCTAATTGCGAATAATCATCCACAAAAAGCTCAAAATGACCAACGTGATTTTTTTCCCATTTATTAATACGTTGTAAATGTTTGATATGCGAAATGAGATAAGTTTTGTCAAATTCCTGAAATCCGGAATTATAAATACCCACAATTTCATAAGGAATAATGCGTACTTTTTGGTTGAAATCTTTATTTACAAAATAGGTTTGAATGGTATCTCCAACCGTTACATGTAACCGATTGGCGGTGAATTCGGAGATTAAAACATCCTGACTATAGGCATCTGTATATTCTGGAAGTTTCCCTTTAACTAGATATTCTTGAAAATAATCCCATTTATAATCCGTACCAACACCTTTTACAATTATAGCTTCAAAATCGGTTTCGGTTCTAATAATTCCAAATTTTGTTGCCACACCTTGGATATGTTCAACACCTTCAACCGCGTTGAATTCAGGATAAAAATCTTGATCTAATGAAAGTGATCCATCACTCTCTTGCGAATTATTATTGCCAAACTTGGAAATCATTAATTCACCATTAAAAGCAACTACTTTTTCACGAATTTTTTGTTGAAGCCCAATTCCAGTAGCAATGGAAATCATCATGACAATAATACCAATGGCAATTGCAGCGATACCAATTTTTATTATTGGTGCCGAAACGCTACTTTTATACGCTTTACTATCAATAATGCGTTTTGCTATAAAATATTCGAAATTCAAATGATGCAATTACTTTTAAATCGATTCAAAAATACAGTTTTATTATTTGTTATGGTACTGATTTCTTGTGGAAACTTTTCACAAACGGAATCAGTTGAAAAAACAAATATGCTTCAAAATTCAGCACATTCTAATCCTGAAACGAAAAAAGATTTAGTGATTGGTGCTAATCAAACAGATGCGTATTTACCCTTATTAAAAGGAAAACAAATTGGTATTGTTGCCAATCAGACTTCGGTTATATTTAAAAACTCGGGACATACAAGCTACACGCATTTGGTAGATTCATTAGTCGCATTAAACCTCAATATAAAAAAAGTATTTGCGCCAGAACATGGTTTTCGCGGAACTGCTGATGCTGGCGAAGTAGTTAAAGATGGAATAGACACTAAAACCGGCTTGCCTATAATTTCGCTGTATGGTGACAATAAAAAACCAAAACCTGAACAATTGGCTGATATTGATTATGTAATTTTTGATATTCAAGATGTTGGTGCCCGTTTTTACACTTACATTTCCTCATTACATTATGTTATGGAAGCTTGTGCAGAACAAAATATTCCACTCTTAATTTTAGACAGACCCAATCCAAACGGTCATTATATAGATGGTCCTGTTTTAGAAATGGCTCATAAAAGTTTTGTTGGCATGCATCCAGTGCCTGTGGTTCATGGTATGACTATTGGCGAATATGCCCAAATGATAAATGGCGAAAAGTGGTTGAAAAACAACGTTAATTGCATACTCACGGTTATTCCTGTAAAAAATTATACGCACCAAACAGCTTATAGTTTACCAATTAAACCATCGCCCAATTTACCGAACGATGTGGCTATAAATCTGTATCCGAGTTTGTGTTTTTTTGAAGGCACCAATGTTAGTGCTGGACGTGGAACACAAAAACAGTTTCAAATATTTGGGAGTCCTTTTCTAGATAAAGCGATGTTCAATTATAATTTTGAATTTACTCCAAAACCAAATGAAGGTTCTAAATATCCAAAACATGAAGGAAAAGTTTGTTATGGTTTAGATTTAAGTGACGCGCAACAACTAAACCGACTGGATTTAAATTATTTGATTGAAGCCTATCAAGCAACATCGGACAAAGCAACCTTTTTTAATAACTTTTTTATCAAATTAGCAGGAACAGACAGGTTGCAAAAACAAATTGAAAGTAGTCATACCGCCTACGAAATTAAAAAAACCTGGGTTCGTGATTTGCAAACCTATGATAGCATGAGACAAGCATATTTAATTTATAGATAACATACGGCTAATCGTACGGTTTTCCGTTCGGTCTTAAATTCGCGGCTCTGTATTCTGCTCGTGTTTGAATGACATAGCGTTTATCATTACTTAAACGCCTTGGATCAGACAAACTATAAGGAACAAAAATTGTTCCTTCACTTTCACCTTTACTAATTTTAGTGGTTTTGGAAGTCGCTACAGCTTTGTTTTTAGTGGTAAATTTTTTATTCTTTAAAGCCGTTTCGCTTGGCGGATAAAATTGCTTTAATGCTTCATTATTTATTAATAGTCCTTTTGTATCACGAGACGGTTTAATCTGCTTTTCCGATTTGACTATTTCACGAACTTCTGAATCGTTTACTTCAGACGTTTTTAAAACAATGTCCTTATCCATGTTCGTAGTTGTTGCTAATCGTGTATTAGGCGCAGTAAACTCCATGATAGGCAGCAATCTTGCAATTTTAAAAACCACGGTTTTACTGTAAATATAGGTATCATCTTTACCTTCTATAAATAATACAGAAAGCGTATAGTTACCAACCTCTAAAAAACTCAATGGGACGTTTACCTCCTTTTTGTTGCCACCAAGCGGCATAACCTGCACACCCGAATCGCTAATTATTTCAATTTTGGAAAGTGGATATTCACTTTTTAGAAGCAAAGTATCACCTGTTGCATTCAAATTATGAGCCAAACTGGCTGCTTTGGTATTTATGTTTCTTGTTATAGTAGAGTAAATATTACTTTGTGCGAGGGAAACAAAATGGCAACTAGTAACTAAAATCATAAACATCACTATACGTAGTAGTTTCATGACGAATATATTTAAATTAAACAATCTGTTATAGGCTATTAATCAGATATTTAATACTGTAAAAGTATGAGGTCAAGGCAAATACTTCAAATATTGAGATGTTTATTCGTTCAGTCTTTATATTTAATAGACTAACAGAAGGTGAATGAAGAAATAATCGACAAACAGACAGTAAGATATGTTGCTGTTATTGTTACAGCTTTAATACTAACAACTTTATTTATAAGAAAGTTTTGTACGCTCAATTTTAGTAAAAGCATCGATTATATAAATAACAAAAACTATTTTTTTAGCGGATTGCGAAACAACGAGTACATGTTTTCCTTTAGATAAATTTTGTAACGGTATCTGAAAATTTTTAGCATCTATATACAGATCTATTTCACGCTTATATGCCATATTAATAGAATAAATATGACTAATTTTTGTAGGACTTTTTAATAGTAGGGTATCCTTGGTTGCATTTAATTCGTGCAGTAAGGTGTTTGCATATAAGTTCGTGTTTTTCTCAATTTTAGCCATGTAGCTGGTTTGCGAATTGGCAAACTGATTACTGAATAAAAAGGCAAATAGGAAAAAAGGGAAAACGTAAGTGTTCATAAAAATCATTGTGTTTTGCTTATAACCAACACAACGACAGCACATTAATCTCTCGATATAAATCTAAGCAAAGATATGTCATTGCGAATCATAACACCCACAAACAGCAGGTAAACCGAATAAAACTCTTTTAAAATTAAAAAACCTTTGAGGTTAAGCGCTCAAAGGTTTTCACATTTTTTAAACGATAAACTAAAATACTTGGTAGCCAACGACAACGCCGACGTTAAAAATTGAATTAGAACCACCATATTCAGTAATTACTTTATTTGTAACCATAATTCTTAGCTCACCACTAAACCTACCGTAATCTACTCCGGCACCACCTAAAAAGGAAAAATGTCCTTTATCTACATCGAAATCTAAGATCTCTTTATTACCAGAGATGTTTCCAACTCTCAAATACTCAATATAGTTATCATCGCTTACAATAAAATTGTACCCTAGACCAATATTTATAAACGGTATTACTTTACGATTTTCTTTTTTGAAACTATACTTGAGCAATACATCTAATGCTACAGTACTATTTTTGAAATAAAAGGTACTCTCTTTTATATTAGGATTGTTTTCTTTAGGCTTAAATTCATTGTCATAAAAAGAATATAGAATTTCTCCTTTCATTGACCATTTTCCCAAATTTTTAGATAAATCTACATCATATGCAATACCAAAACTTGGAGTGCTATAGCTGCCACCATTAAAATCTTTTACGTATAATACAGGTGAATCTATACGATAGCTAGAAAACGCATAACCGGCTGTAATATAAAAGGCACTTCTAACTTTTTCCGTTTCCTTAACATATATTTGATCTTCAGACACTATATCTTCACAAGAATTGTACTGCTGAAAAATTTTAGATAATGACTTTCTTGTGTAATCCAAATTTTTAAGGTCTGAAATAGCATCACAATCGTTCATCACATAATTTAATTGTCCTATATAATTTTTTGAAGTTCTTACATAAGTATCTGTGCCGATTAAAGTATTACTGATATCTGATCCAACCAAAGAGGTTCGATTAATTAGTTCATTAACTTCATTATTCTTTTCTACAAAAAAATGTGATCTACCATCATAAAACTCGTAAAGGTTAGCATTACCAGTGACCAATACATTCAGAAACACCTGTTTTTCTTGAAATTTAACTTCTTGATCTTTTGTCATATAATCTAAACGCTGTTCTGTTACATCTAAATTTACCAATTTACTAACGTATTTGTCATTTTCTATTTCAAAAGCCATTATGTCTTCAGGTGAAAATAAATTTTCAGAACTAGCATTTTTAAATTTAATAAGGTTCGGTGTTTTTTTCCAATTTTGATAATCGATTAAACCCTGAATTACTTTATTATCTTTGGTCGTTATCTTACCTGGAATATAATTTGATTGCGCTACGGTGTTTAAAAAAGAAGTCAAAAACAAAAGGACTAAAAAGTGTTTCATATTTTAATTAAGTTATTTTAAGTGTATAATATTATCGATAATTAAAGTAATATCCTACAAAAAAATCATTAATTCAAGAAGGGCGCAAACCCAAAACCACCTTTTGATAATCTATTATAAAGGTTTTTGATATTTCTTAAAAGGCTGCTTTAATAACTCACCAATTTTACCATTAGCAACTTCGTCTGGAAACACATCTACACCATAAACAATATTATCCCGATCTAGTTCCATATAGGTTCCAAAGAGTCTATCCCAAATAGAAAATATATTTCCGTAATTAGAATCTGTATAAGGCAGAACATAATGGTGATGGACTTTATGCATATCAGGTGAGACAAACACATAACTCATTAACTTATCAAGCTTTCTAGGCATTCTTATGTTAGCATGTGTTAATTGCGTAAAAATGACGGATAAAGATTGGTATAGAAAAACAATAGCTATAGGTGTTCCCACAATAAACACACCCAAAATGGTAAAAGAAAACCGAATGACACTCTCTATAGGATGGTGTCTGTTTCCTGTAGTTGTATCTACATGATGATCGGTGTGATGCACCAAATGAACCATCCAAAGTGGTTTGACTTTATGTTCTACAAAATGTGCTAAATAAGCGCCAAAAAAGTCCAGTAGTAACACTCCCAAAAGCGCATATAAACCTAAAGGCATTTCGGGTAACCAATTAATAATACCGAAATTATTGGCTGCTACCCAATCCGTGGACTTAAGTAATAAAAAGGCCAATCCAAAATTAATAATGATGGTTGTTAAGGTGAAAAACAAATTTGGCCAAGCGTGCTTCCATTTCTTGTAACTAAACTGAAATAAAGGTAAGGCACCTTCTAAAAACCAAAAAAACATAATACCACCTACTAATAAAATACTTCGGTGTAATGTGGGAATGGTTTCAAAATAAGTGATAATTGCTTCCAAAAAACTGATTTTTAAATGGGTTTTATAAATAGTTTGGCTTTTTTCTTATGAGCCTCGGACATTTCACTTTGTAATTTCAAAATATTAGTCTCATCTTCCAATTGTAAATAAGACACGTATCGTAAAAAATTATAAAAACCTGTATTGCCCTTGTGGATGTCTTTAGCATTCATTCTTTCTAATTTTTTTAAGACTTTTTCAGGTTTGTTTACAATTAGATACTCTTGAATTTCAAATAAGTCTAGCTTTTGTTCAAATAGCTTTTTATTTTTTAGATCGCTGGATTTCAAAAAATCTCTAGCATCGTCAAAATACTTTTCAGCAACATTTAAAACGTCATTTTTTATAGAATCGCCCATAAATAAACTATAATCCTGATATTTAATACCTAACCTAAAAGCAGTTGTAAAGTTTGCTTTTTTAAAATAATTGATTAAATCTGAACTTAAAAAGTTTGTGTCTAAGGCATATTTTTTTAATAAATCTATAAGTTCTCTTTTCGATTTATAACTCATTTGTTGATACAAAACTTTCCCGTTCCCATCTAATATAAAGATATATGGAATACCTTGTACTCCATATTTTTGAGCAATACCTCTATTTCTATCAATATCTATTTTAACCGGAACATAATTTTTCATTAATACTTGTACATCTTCTTTGCTCCAGGATTCAGAATCCATGCGCTTACAAGGCCCACACCATGTTGCCCAAAAATCTACTAATATCAATTTATTTGAACTAAGTGCTATTTTTTGAGCATCTTCTAAAGAGGTTAACCAGTTAGCTTCGGCATAAGTTGTAAAAGCCATTAAGAGTATTAATAAACTAACGTACCATTTTTTCATAATTTTGTATTTAAGCATGTGTATTAATTTCGAGTTTAAAGATACTAAAAGTTCAATTTATAATTTAATCCGCTTTTTCATTTCCTCCACAATATTAAAAGCTGCAGGGCAGATTTCTACATTTTTCATGGTAAGATTAGCTATTTGTTGAAATTTCTTTCTATCCGTATGTGGGAATTCGCTACAGGCTTTTGGTCTAACCTCATAAATACTGCAATAATTATCGGCACCTAAAAAGGTACAGGGTACAGATTGCAATACATAATCATTATCTTCATCAATCCGTAAAAACTGATCTATAAACGGTTGAGGCTTCATTTTAAAATGCTTTGAAATGCGCTCTACATCTTTATTCGTGAACAATGGACCCGTTGTTTTACAGCAATTAGCGCAATCCAAACAATCTGTACGTTGAAATTCAGCTTCATGAAGTTCTTGCATGATATAATCCAATTGCTTGGGTGGTTTCTTTTTTAATTTTTTAAAGAAATCTTTACTCTCCTTATGCTTATCTTTGGCAAGTTTTGGAAGGCTTTCTATTTTGGCTTTCAGGTTCAAATTTTCTGGTTTGAGATTCAAATCATTACAAAACTAGGAAAACCATCTTAACAATAAACTTTAAATAGCAAACTTTGGAATTAAAAGACATATTCGGAAAAGCATTATTGGATTATCAATCGGGAAATTATACGGAAGATTTAATTACTTCTACAAATATTTCTGAAGACGATGAGTTACCTATTCCTTATTTATTTAGAGCGTTTAAGGACATGCCCATGCTTGAACAGAAAGCTTTACAGTTAGCAAAAGGGAAAATTTTAGATGTTGGGTGTGGTGCAGGGAGTCATAGTTTATATTTACAAGAAGAAGGTTTTTCCGTTAAAGCCATTGATGTTTCGGAAGGTGCTATTGATGTGGCTACAGAACGTGGTGTAAAAAACGCTGAATTAAAAGCCCTTTTAGATGAAACCGAAACTTTTGACACCATTTTATTACTGATGAATGGTACAGGAATATTTCAAGAGTTATCTGAAGTCAGCACCTACTTAAACCATTTAAAATTGTTGTTGAATCCTGGTGGTCAGGTTCTAATAGATTCTTCAGATATAAAATACATGTACGAAGATGAAGATGGCGGTTTATGGACTGATACCCAAGCCAATTATCATGGCGAATTGGACTACTATTTAAGTTATAAAGGTGAAGATGAAATCCCTATGAAATGGTTATATCTAGATTTTGAAACCTTGAATCTTGCGTGCCAAACGGTTGGATTAAAATGTGAGAAGATACTAGAAGGTGCGCATTATGATTATTTGGCACGATTATATTACTAGTTCAAGGTTTAAATTTCAAGGTTTAAAGTTCAGTGCTCTAGGTTCACGGTTTTTGGTTTAAGGTTTTCCCAATTTCAACAATCATTAATCATTAATCTCCAATCCCTACTAATGCCTAAATACTAATAAACTTGAACTCCTCCCAAATAGGTTTGTTCCACTTTAGTTTCAGGAACTTGCTGAATATCAACATTCATAATATCACGATCTAGCATAATAAAATCGGCAAACTTACCTGCTTCTATACTCCCCTTTTCGTTTTCTTCAAAATTAGAATAAGCTGCCCAAATGGTCATACCACGCAAAGTCTCTTCACGTGATAAGGCATTTTCCATTTGAAAACCATCTTTAGGAAATTCCTTTAAATCCTGTCTGGCAACAGCGGCATAAAAGGTTAAAAATGGACTTACTTTTTCCACAGGAAAATCGGTTCCTAGTGCTACTTTCCCGTATGTATCTAATAACTTTTTATAAGCATAAGCACCTTTAATACGTTCAGCTCCTATCCTATCTTCAGCCCAATACATATCGCTAGTTGCATGTGTAGGTTGTATGGATGGCATAATGTCATCAAATTTTTCAAAATCTTCCGGTGAAACAATTTGTGCATGTTCAATACGCCAACGTCTATCATTTTTGCCCTTGAGTGCTTTTTTATAAATATTTAAAACGGCATGATTGGCAGAATCACCAATAGCATGTGTATTCAATTGGAATTCTGAATTCGCAATTCGTGTTGCTGCTTTTTCTAAATAATCTAAACTCGTAACCGGTAAACCGTAAACAGTATGTACATCGGAATACGGCTCACGCAATAAAGCCCCACGCGATCCAAGCGCGCCATCAGACGAGATTTTAAACGAGCGAATATGCAAACGGTCCGTTTTTACAATGCCGTTTTGTAAGTAGTAATCTAACTGATCTTCCGTACCACTTGCCATAACGTATAAACGAATTTTTAAATCGCCCGTCTCATACAAACTGTCCATTATTTCAATGGCATCAGCCGACACGCCGGCATCATCAATAGTGGTTAAACCATATTTAAAACAGTCTTCTTGTGCGGCTAAAAGCGCTTTGACACGTTGACTTTTTGAGGCTACCGGCCAGTTATTAAAAACAAGATTTTGAGCACGATCTACTAAAACACCCGTTAATTTACCGTCCTTTTTAATGAAATCGCCACCATCAATCTGACTGGTTTCCGTTACATTTCCTAAATCTAATGCAGCTTGATTAAACAAAGTAGCATGACCATCCACACGACCTAAAGCAATAGGTGTATCCGGGAAAAGCTGATTGAGTAAAGCGTTATTAGGAAATTCTTTTTCTTCCCAATCATTTTGATCCCAACCTCTGGCATAAATAACGCCAAGTTGATTCTCGTTCTGAAAATCTAAAACACGCTTTAAAACTTCATCAAAACTATCCGTCCCCATTAAATCCACACTTAATAAATTATTACCTAAACCTTCAAAATGTGCGTGCGCATCAATGAAGCCTGGCACAATAGTTTTGCCTTGGGCATCAATAATAGTATCTGCTACGTATTTTTCTTGAAGTATTTTTGAAGAGGCAATTTCTAAAAACTTGCCATCTTTTATGGCGAAGGCTTCAGCTTTATCAAAATTACCGTTTACCGTGTAGATGTTTCCGTTGATTACAATAGCATCAACTGGCGTTTTTTCTTTTTGACAAGACAATACGGTTGCTAAAATGGCTAGGGTTAGAAGTTTTTTCATATTCATTTTATAAATAGTTTTCAATGCGTTCTGCTTTATAGTAGGAATACGCAAAAGAACGTTTTGTAAAAATAGTAAAAGCGTTCAAATTTGAACGCTTTTATAAAAATTTAGATGAAATTAATGAGATTGCCACGTCGTTACCGCCTCGCAATGATATTCTATCTTTATCTTTTAGAAGTCGAATTTATAAGTCGCACCAGCTAAAGCCTGAAAGCCTTGTACTGGATAATTTAACCAACGTTCATAATTCTGGCTAGCCATATTATTTGCTTTGGCATAAACCGATAATCGGTCGTTTATATGGTAACCTACATGTGCATTGGCATCAAAAAAGCCATCCAATGTTACTTGTTGTGTTGGGTTTAACAATGAAGGAAATAACGGATTATCAATGGTTTGAAAACCTGATAATGACTCGCGTTCACCTTCATAAAACAGACTCGCACCTGCAAACCATTTATCGCTAATTTGATAATCCACAAACAACGAGGCTTTGATATTAGGGAGATTCCAAGCTTCCGCTTCATATTTAGTATCATAAATAAAATAATCGGCTGCCAGACCTAATGTGAAATTACGATTCACATCCACATTCAATTCGCCACCAAATGAAAAGGTTGATACATTATCATAAACAACGCCAAACGAATTCCCGTATTGATAGGTTTCATTTAAATCGAAACCAAAAGGAATTAAATTGTTTCGGAATAAAGCTTTATCATTTTCAGCTATGTAAGCACCTTTAAGATTATACCCCATACTATTGGATATTTTTCCTTTAAGTCCAACAAAAGCATGATATTGCTGATCTGTTGGAATAATACTTAAAGTTGGCGAAACAAATGGGTTATCCTGTGCAAAGCTGTAATAGGTATTCTGAATTAAGCCACCTTTAATACCACCATAAGCAATAACCAATTCATCTACCACACGATAGGAAGCAGAAATATTTGGGTAAATATAGAATTTGTTATCTCCAGCTTGCGTATCATTTAAATACACCAAGGTTACACCTAGATCTAAAGTTAAATCCTCTTGAATTAATTGATAGGTTGGTGCTAAACCAATGTTGAAATTTCCATATTTCAGTTCGTCATTGGTTATGTAGTTTCTATCGAAACTACCACCAAGATAATCGATAGTTAAGGCCGTATTTATTTCGAAATTACTAATTTCAATATCAGAACTTATTTTCGCATTGAAATGATTTTCTCCTGATCCATTATCGTCTCCAAAATGTCTAAAAAGCACGGTTCCTTTATCAATATAGGTGTCTTCAAAAGCTATATCACCACCCACATGAATACCATAAAATGTATGTCCAGCGTCTATTCCTTGCGCATCTGCTTCGGTAAAACGCGGTTGATCCATGCCGTACCAATTATATATTTGGTGCACACCGCCAAGGTTGACATTCCAAGACATATCGCGATTGTTTTGACCGTATGTTGCTTGCATTTTGGTATTATAAAAATTATCATCTAACAACACCTCATCCAGACCACCTTGCGATGAGTGATGACTAAAGTAACCACCTACATTTTCTGTTCTACTAATAGCATGGTTTAAATAAACTTCACCCAAAATACTCGTATAACTACCAAAACCTAAAGACGCATAATTATCATACAATTTAGGTGCCTTTTGCTTATCTAAAACGGCCGCTTTCCCTTTTGCAGGCGTAAATGTAGACGCGACTGGAATTGAAAAAATATTATAGTCTATATCTTTTTTAGTTGCTGTAACATCATCATCTAATGATGGTGTTTCTTTTACCTTAAACGCATCTGAAATGGAAGGCGTATATGGTTTTACCACATTAATAACGTTGGTGTCCAACGTATCTTTATCGCGTTCTTGTGCCCACGAAAAAACCGATATAATAAGAAATAAACTCGTAAATACTATATGAATGTGCTTGCGCATAGATTTATTTTTTGATTGCTGAAATTGCTGCTGTGTTGTCATAATAATTATATCCAATTAGTTTCCTGCTGGATCTTGTTCTTGTACGGATGCGTTTGTTTTGGCTTGCTCTGATTTAATTTTGGTTAATTCATTTTGAGCTTCCGTAACCACATCGTCATAGTCTTTGAAATTTTCAATAACGCTTTCTAAAATATAGGTGGCTTGAAAGGCATCATTTAAGGCATAATAATTTTTAGCCATAAGCACCAAACCTTTGGCACTATACTTTTTATAACCTGAAAAATCCTTGGCTAATTTTTGAACCGTAATATTAGACGCTTCATGATTTCCCGCTTTATTTTCAAAATACGCTTTGAAATAAAATGCTTCCGCGGCTGTTTCTCCAGATGCTGTTTTTTCTACTTCGGCATAAGCCGTTTTAGCACGTGTTTCATCGTTTGTTTTCATGGCAGAACGTGCAATAATAACATAAGCATCACTGGTAATTCTATTATCAATTTTTGATTGCTGCAACACCTTTTCAGCATACCCAACGGCGTCATTATATTTATTTAATTGATAATTGGCTTTCATTAAATTGGATTGCGCATACACGACATTCTGTGGAAAACGGGCTTCGGTTTCCAAACGCTTCAGCACAGGAATGGCAGCTGACCAATTTTTAGAATCTAAATGAATTTGTGATAATCTAGATAAAGCTTCCTCTGTAAACTCACTTGGCGTTGCACTAATAACCACTTGGTAATGTGGCGCCGCATTTTCTTTTAAATCGGTTTTAAAGTATAACTGTGCAACATAAAAATGCGCTTTCAAATTATGAAGTCCCTTTGGAAACTGATTTAAATACCCATTAAATTGCTTAATGGCATCGTCCGTTTTGTTATCTAAATATTTCTTTTCGGCAGACTCGTACGTGGCATTATCTAAATCGGCATCAGAAACAGCTACATAATCTAGCGTTTGTACCCAAGCTGCATATTCGTTGACGCGACCTAAATCAATATAAATTAATCTGACGGTTGAAACCGCTTGATTGGCTTCAGCTGTATTTGGATAATTGGTTGCTACAGTTTTAAATTTATCGAGTGCTTCGTTATTTCTACTGGCATTATAATGCACTAAACCTTGACGCAATAAGGCTTTAGGCACGAAGGTGCTTCTCGGATTTTCACGAGCCAAACGATCGTACATTTTCATGGCTTCCACCGTTTGATTAGCTTTGATATAGGAATTACCAAGCTCGTACATGGCATCATCCCGAAGTGTAGAGTTTGGATATATCTGAATAAATTCTTCTAAACCACTTATTTTATGGGAAGATTTACCTTCATAACCTTCACTTAATGTTTTTTGGAAAAAGGCATAATCGGCATCCACCTTATTCATTTTTACAGCTTTATCATAGGCAGCAATAGCAGCACTATAATTACTAGACACAAAATGCGCATCACCCAAACGTAAATACGTATCGTTTAAACGCACGGGATCTAAATCAGTTCCTTGGAGAAACTTATTAAAAAACTCGCTGGATTTTGTGTAGTTCTTTTGCTTGAAATAGGTATAAGCTATGTTATAATCACTGTTTTTATATTCGGGCGTTGTCGCTGCCGTATTGGATTGTTGAAATTGTTTGAAACCAATTAAAGCATCATCGTAATTCGTTAAATTATAGTCGGTTTCTGCTTTCCAAAAGGTCGCACGCGTGGTGTATGTTTCGTTGATAGCTTCTTTAATAGATTTATTAAAAAGTGCTTTTGCTTCTTGATAATTCCCTTCATTGTACAATTCCAATCCACGATAAAAAGTCACTTTCTGATAGGCTTCCTTACTGGCAAAACTGCGTTTCCCTTCTAATAACTTTAAAGCTTCTTGATAATTTTTGGAGGTGATATAAGAATCAATTAAAAGCAATTCAATTTCCTCTTTATAGGTTGAATTTGGATAGGTTTCCAAATAGGTTGTCAACACCTGCGGAACGGATTGATAGGGATTACCAATTTCGTAACTAATTTTGGCATAGTTCAACCAAGCATCTTCTTGAATCTTTAAATCGAAATCCATTTGTGATGCATTTCGGAACGCATTTAAAGCCTCTTGTTTTTTATTTAATTTGATATAGCTTTCTCCTAAATGGTAATAGGCATTTTGCGCCACACTATTATTACCGTCAATAATTTTATTGAATTCTGAAATAGCTTTTTCAAAATCGCCTTGTTTGTAATACGCATAACCTAATTGATAGTAATCCGTATTATTCCATTTGCCATTTTTACCTTGGTATTCGGATAAATAAGGAAGGGCTTCCGCATATTTTTGCTGGTTGAAATAGCTTTCACCTATAATTTTATTGAGCTCTGAAATTTCAACTCGGTTGCTTTTTGGCAATTGGGCTTTGGCAAGTTTAATAGCTTCGTCAAAATTCCCTAATTTAAAATTTAAATCTGCTTGATAATAAGACAGTTTTTCTTTGTATTTTTCTTGATCACTAACTTGATCAAAATAGGTATTTGCTTCCTGATAATCATCACTTTCGTAAGCCATAAACCCAATGTAATATTTAGCTTGAGAGCCATATTCTTTGGAGTTTTCAATACGCGACAAATAGTTTCTAGCCGTTTTATAATCCTTGGTTGCAAAGGCTACATAGCCCATATTGAAACTAAACTTATCACGTTCGCTTCTAGACAAACTATTTTCATCTACACGATCATACCATTTTTTGGCATACGCATATTTTCCATTAGTAAAGTAATAGTCGGCTACATCTAAAAAAGCCGAATTTCGCTTGGTGCTTGTTGGATGATTTTCAACAAAATCTTCAATAAGTTTATCGGCATTTTGTTGGTTTAAACGAACAGCACAATTAGCCACGTAATAATCGCAATCAGCAATAATTTCATCATTGTCTGCTGTTTTTTTTAACTCCTTAAATAAGGATTGTGCTGCTTGATATTGACTATTGTTATATAAAGTCAGTGCTTTTTGATAATCCACTAAATGATTGGTGTAAGCCTCGGATTGCTGGGCATGACTTTTTAGAAGAATTCCTAATAAGAATATGAGTAAAAGAACCGTTTTTTTCAACATGAAACCGTTTTTAGATTTAAAATCAAAGATAATTTAATATGTATTTTATAACGTTAGAAATATGTTATAATTATAAACAGACATATAAAAATAATACTTGTTAAGCAGAAAACCGCAAAGATTACAACTTGAATACCAAAAGCCGAAATTTATGCAACAAATTATCCAACTGCTTTCCCATTTTACCAATAATTACGTACTTTGTCAGGCGTAATAAAACAATACAAATAATTTATTTAAATTCATGCAGCACGTACTTCATCTTAAGGATGCCTCTATATTTCAAGGCGATAGTTTAGTTTTATCTGATGTTAATGTGGAAATTAACAAAGGTGATTTTGTGTATTTAATTGGTAAAACGGGATCTGGCAAAAGTAGTTTTATGAAAACGCTGTATGGTGATTTACAGCTTACTAAAGGTGAAGGCAGTATTGTAGATTTCGATTTACGAAACTTAAAAGAAAAAGACATTCCTTTTTTAAGACGAAAACTAGGTGTCGTTTTTCAAGACTTTAAATTATTAACCGACAGAACGGTAAACGAGAATTTACTATTTGTTTTAAAAGCAACTGGCTGGAAAGACAAAAAGGAAATGAATACACGTGTAGAGGAGGTTTTAGATAAGGTTGACATGAAAACAAAAGGGTTTAAATTCCCTCATGAATTATCCGGTGGCGAACAGCAACGTGTGGCTATTGCACGCGCGCTATTAAACAATCCGGAACTTATTTTAGCTGATGAACCTACCGGGAATTTAGATCCCCAAACTAGTGTGGAAGTCATGGAAGTACTACGTGATATTAATAAAAATGGTAATACCATTTTAATGGCAACTCACGATTATGCGTTACTATTGAAATACCCGAGTAAAACCCTAAAATGTGACGACAATCAGATTTTTGAGGTGGTGCAACGTAAGGCATAATTTGTTTTCAGATTCTAAAATTTTAGTAGTTATAAATGCCCTCTATCCTTTTATCATGTTTTATACAAAAATAAAGTCGCATTTCCACTTACTGTAAAACGGTATAACCACAATTAATTATGTAGATTTGACCCCTTGACTAAAATGCCCAAATGCTTTCTATTTTAATTCCAACATATAATTATAATGTATATCCGCTAGCCAATAAGCTAATGGAAGACGCAAGTCGTTTAGGCATTCCATGCGAATTAATTTGTATGGACGATGGTTCTGGTTCGGATTTAAACACAGCCAATGAACGGATTAACACCTTACCCAACGCTACTTTTTTAGTAAGTAAAAAAAACAACGGTAGAACCCTTACCCGTCAACTGCTAGCCAAACAAGCCAATAACGATTGGCTTTTGTTTTTAGATGCTGATGTTATGCCGAAAAATGATGATTTTTTAAAAAAATATATGGATTTGATTAGTGACTCAAATCCCATTATTTTTGGTGGTATTGCCTATAATGAAAAAGATTACCAATTAGAAAACTCACTCCGTTTTAAATTTGGCAGTAAACGCGAAGTTGTAAGTGCTCAAAAGCGCAATAAATTACCATATCGCGTGGTGTGTTCTGCAAATTTCCTAACCAAAAAAAACATGTTTCTGGATATTAACGCGTTAAATTTAAATCACGCTTATGGTATGGATTACATTTTTGGAATGACATTGAAAACACAATTAATTCCTGTAAAACATATTGACAACGAGGTTTATCATTTAGGTATTGATGAAAATCATAACTTTTTAGCTAAAACAAAACGAGGGCTTCAAACGTTACATTCTAGGAACAACGATATGATTATTTTGAATAATCAAATTAATCTTCTAAAATACTATAGAATCTTAAAAAAATTAAGACTTCATAACTGTTTTGGTCAATTTATGTTATATTTAGATAAACCTGTAACGTCAAATTTGGTCAACAGTAAAAACCCAAGTTTGTTTTTATTTGACTTATATAGGTTGGGGTATTTTTGTAGACTTAAATAGACTTTCAGCCTCTTGAACCATTAATCTTTCAATTCTAACACCAATTTGAATAATTTAACAACTTCTTCAAACCCACTTTTTTCAATTATAATTCCGCTTTATAACAAGGCTAATTTTGTAAAAAGCACCATTGCTCAGGTTTTAAATCAACGTTTTCAAAATTTTGAAATTATTGTGATTAATGACGGGTCAACAGATGCCAGTTTAGACGTTGTTCAAAATATTAAAAACGACAAAATCTCTATTTTCACCACAAAAAACCAAGGTGTATCAGCTGCTAGGAATTTTGGTGTTTCTAAAGCAAGAACTGATTATATGGTGTTTTTAGACGCCGATGATTCATGGCTTCCAAATCATTTAGAAAACTTAAAAAACTTATTAGATGCGTTTCCAGACTGTGGTTTATATTGCACAGGTTATGCTAAAAAAATAAAATCGCATGTGTACCCAGCGTCTTTTAATAAGGTTCCAAATGACGTAAATTGGTACGGAATTATACCCGATTATTTTGAATCGAGTATAACCAATGCTATAGCATGGACTTCTGCCAGCATGGTTCCTAAAAGTGTGTTGCTCGAATTAAAGGGTTTTGATGAAGGCATTACATTTGGCGCTGGTGAAGACACAGATCTATGGATCCGTATTGCCTTGAAGTATCCTGTAGCTTTTAATAATGACGTAACAGCCATACATAATCTTCATGCAGAAAATAGAATTTCTAATACAAAAACAGATTTACGCACCTTTATAGATTTAGATAAGTATGACAGTTTTGCCAAAAACCACCCTTCTTTAAAAACGTATTTAGATATAAATAGATTTTCAATTGGAATTAAATACCGTTTAAATGGGCAGCATGTTTTGGCTGAATCCTACTTCCAGAAGATTGACCCCAATAGCTTGAATAGCAAACAACGTATGTTAATAAAGAAGAATCAACAAACCTTAATTGTTTTAAAATACCTTCAAAAAAATTTAAGAAAATGGCGAATTAATTTATCGCCTTTTAAATAGTTCAAACGCTTCATAATCTCGAATATAATCGCTTTCATCATAATCTTCTGAAGCTAAAACCAAGCAGACCGATCCTGAAGAAAAATTATCAATTTCACGCCAAATTCCCGGAACTATTAATAAGCCTTTATCTGGTTTATTTAAGGTGATTTTACGTTCATTTTCACCATCTTTTAGGTGTACTTCAAAACTACCACTTAAGGCAACAAGCATTTGATATAGTTTTTTATGTGCATGACCACCACGATACGAATCGCTTGGTACATCATATAAATAATAGACTCTTTTTATATTAAATGGAATACAGTCTTTTTCAATTACGGCAAGTTTTCCACGTGTATCACTAACCGTTGGAACTTCAACAATTGAAACGTTATTTATAGTTGTTTTCATCTAAATTTTCAATTAATTTTTTCCAATCTTCACTAATATTTTCTAAAGAAAACTTTTCAACACTCCTTTTAGCATTGGATTTGCATTGCTGGTAGAGTGTCTCATCAAATATAAAACTATTCATGGCTTCTGCCAGAGCATTCGCATTATAATTTTCTACGAGCAAGCCATTGTGTTTGTTCTGAATAATTTCATTAGGACCAGATTGGCAATCTACAGAAATAACTGGTGTTTCTAAATATAAGGATTCCGGTAATACCAACGGAAACCCTTCATAACGACTGCTTAAAACCGTAAACTTTGCATGTTTAGCATATATATAAGGGTTGTCGGTTTGCGGTTTAAACACGACATCTTTCTCTAATTTAAGCGTTTTTACAAAACCCGTTAACATGGCTTTATCTGAACCGCTTCCTAAAATTAAAAGTTTATAGTTTTGCCGTGCTAATGCCGATTTCTTGAAAGCTTCAATAAGCAACTTCAGATTTTTAGAATCATCATCTAATCGGCCATAAAATAAAATATAGTCGGTTTCTAAAAACGGATCATTATTTGGCTCTGACGCTCGTTTATCAATGTTCTGAAAGTCAAATGCATTATGAATACATTCAATATATTTTAAGTTATATTTCTTTTTAAAATGAGTTGCAATGGCTTCAGAAACACCAATCATAACGTCATGCTTATACAAATAGCTACTTAACCAATCCTGCTTTGGAAACATGATATTGGTTTCAAACGAATGAATAACATAGACCGTTGGTGCTTTATAAATGAATTTGGAAATAATAAATTCCCGATACGATTGTACACGCGAACGATGATCTATAATAACATCAAAATTCTGTGTTTTTAAAAACTTCCTAAACTTAAAAAGCCTAGAAATCCGGTTAAAGGATGATTGCTTATCAGATTTGTAAAGCCCTAAATTAAATAAGGTTCCCGAAAAGGTATAGAATACATCTGGAAAAATGGTAACAATATGCACATCATAACCTAGCCTATATAGCAAGTGAGACTGCAAAGCTGCCGCATGTTCCGCACCACCTTTTCCAAGGGATGATACTACCAAACAAATCTTTTTATTGTTACTTTGCAAGAATTAGTTTTTAGAAATCAAATATAGTAAATGAAAATCTTATTATTAGGAGAATACAACTCTTCACACTATACTTTAAAAGAAGGTTTGGAAAAACTGGGCCATGAGGTATTGGTTGTTGGACATGGTGATGGTTTCAAGAAAAGAAAAGTAGACATAAAATACACCTTAAAATACACTGAAGGTTTTTTTGGTAAGCTTAAATCTGTATTGTTTAGATTATTTGGTTTAGATATAACATCCATGGATGTAAATAGGCAGTTTGATACTTTTAAAGACCAATTAACAGGTTTTGATGTTGTTCAATTAATAAATGAAGCGGCTTTTAATACGACACCTAAAGTAGAAAAACGTTTATTAAAGTTCATTTTTGAAAATAACAAAAACGTTTTTTTAATGTCCTGTGGTACCGACTATGTGAGCGTAAAATATGCTTTTGAAAAAAAATTCAAATACTCGATATTGACGCCATATTTTGAGAATAAAGGCTCTAAAAAAGATTTCTGGCATGCGCTCATGCACCTAACAAAACCTTATGTAGACTTGCATGAATACGTGTATAAAAACATTAAAGGTGTACTGGCTAGCGATTTGGATTACCACATTCCTTTAATAGGAAATAAAAAATATTTGGGCATGATGCCTAACCCTATAAATTTAGAAAAATTAGATTATATCGATTTAAAAGTAACCGATAAAATTGTCATTTTTCATGGTATCAATCAAAAGAATTATTACAAAAAAGGCAATGATATTTTTGAAGCTGCTTTGAACATTTTAAAGAAAAACCATGCCGATAAAATTGATATTATAACCGTAAGAAGCTTACCTTATGATGCGTATATAAAAGCTTTTGATACAGCACATATTTTATTAGACCAAGTATTTGCTTATGACCAAGGTTTTAATGCGTTGGAAGCTATGGCAAAAGGTAAAGTCGTATTTACAGGTGCAGAACAAGAATGGTTAGATTATTATAATATTGAAGCAGATACGATTGCCATTAATGCGGAACCTGATGCTGAAAAAATTGCAAAAAAATTAGAATGGTTGGTATTACATCCTGAAAAAATTTCAGAAATCTCCAAAAACGCTCGAGCTTTTATTGAAAAAGAACATCATTATGTTGATGTTGCAAAACTGTATTTAGAAACGTGGGAATCTAAACTCTCGGAAAACGCAACTCCAAAGATACTCTAGTTATATCCTTATTATTATTTACGGCTGCACCATGAATTAAAAAAGGCGTAAAAATTAAAGCGTCTCCCGGTTTTGGGTTTGGTCTTGTCATTTTAATAGTTCCGGTTTTGGTTTCCAATATACATGGCACATAATATATATTACCATTAATTTCGGCACCTTTACTCGCGGTTCTTAAAATGTTATTCTCTGGAATTAAATGGCTGCCTGGAAAAACAGGTAAGGATGAGTTTTCATTACAGCCTTCAATTGGAATCCATACATTTATAATATCTTCCCAATAGCTTAAGTAACCATCTCTGTGAGGTGGATTTATATCTAAAGAATTCGGTCTGCTTATCCTGATTTGGATATGCGATTTTTGGAGTTCTTCAACCCATGATGTTAATTTATAACCTAAAATTGCTCCAAAACGTTCTGCTAGCGCATCAATATTAAAGTCGAAATCTTCGTTTTCTAAATTTCTAGTGATGTTAATTACTTGGTTGTGTAATTCATCTGTGTTTACTATTTCATGGTATTTAGCTAGTGTAAAGGTGTTTTCATCCAACGAAATATTATTTGCTTTTATAGCCTTAATTATGTTTTGAGTTAGAGATTCTTTCAATCTTGAAAATTCATCATTTATAAAAGCACCAACAACTTTATACCCTTCATGCTCCCAAGGCATTTTTGATAAAACACTATTTGTTTTATTATAAAGCAATTCTTCTTTTCCCCAAAAAAACGCACCCTTTACATTAAACTCATAAGGTTTATCATCAATATATATATGACAGGTTTTTGTATTCATAGGTTTAAGAATCTAATTCATTTTCATCTTCAGAAATCACACCAAACAATGATGAACTAAAAATAAGCAATATCAATCCGTAATATAAAACATAGGATGCAAAGTGTGCAATATTAGCACCTTTTACACCATAAATATCAATAAAGTAAATACTCATAAAATATAAAATCGCCACTGAAAAAGCTTCGGTTATAATATAATGCCAGAACATTTTTTTTGCTAAAAACTGATACGCAATTACAATGGAAAGTACTTTTACGAAATCGCCTAATAATTGCCACAAGAATAAATCGGCTACGGGTTTGAACTCTTCAGTAAAAAGTACCAAAACTATAATATGGCGCAATAAATAAATCACTAATAATCCGCCAGCAAAAATGGGAATAATAGTTTTATAGAAATTGAAAACTTCGGCTCTAAATTCTTTTTTATTATCAATTTCAGAAAATCTTGGTAAAATATAAAGGGTCAATAAAGAGGATACGAACATTAAGTAATATCGAGAAATTCGGTTCATAGATTCCCACATACCGGCTTCTCTTAATCCAACCGTATCTGTTATATAATTCCGAATGGCAATGGCTACAATTGGCAGTAAAAAGGCAGAAAAAATAGCCATCACAGAATAAGAACTCAATTTTTTCACATAATCTAAACTAATATGTTTCACCTGGATTAATCCTGCCAAACTACGCCTGTTAGCAATACCAACCAAGGTAATAAAGAATAACAAGGATTCAGAGATAACAACCGAAATCAAAGCACCATCCAAGCGCTCTTTATATATTAATAGAATGGTTATGGAAAGCCCAAAAATCTGTCCAATAATATTAATAACAATCAGTATTTTATATTTTGAAAAGCCATTCAGGATTCCAAAAATGAACATGTTTAAGGCATAAAATGGCAAAGCAATGGCCATAATCCGGATTACATAAGCGTAGTCATTATAATAGGCAAAGACAGAATCATTAATGGATTCCGCATTATAGTAACAGAAAAAAGATACGATTATGGTCGCAATAAAACCGGAATAGAAAACGGTGGAAATTGTTTTACTAAGCTCCAAAGTATTCTCTTTGAATTCGGCAACATATTTTACCACGCCATTATACAAACCCAATGTAGAAACCGCTTGAACCGAGCTTAAAAAATTACGCAAGTTCCCAATTAAAGCCATTCCTTCTAATCCAACAAATAAAGCAATCACTTTGGAGGTTAAAAACCCAGAAATGATTTTAACTAACATTGAAACCGAGTTTAACGAGGCAACCTTAAACAAGACATTACTATTAATATAGTTTAATAAACGTTTCAATTAGTAGGTGTTTAGGATGTTAATAATTTTTATCACATCAGAATCTGACAGAATTGGGCTCATGGGAATACTAACCACATTGTTATGTATAGTTTCTGTAATGGGTAATTTTAAATGCGCATAGTTATGTAATGCCGTTTGCTTATGCGGTGGAATTGGGTAATGGATTAGGGTTTCCACATTATGTGACTGCAAATAGTTTACAAACAAAGCTCTATCTTCTACCTGAACCACAAACACATGAAATACATGATTTTCAGAACCGTCATAGAATGGCAGTTTTATTTTTGGGTTTTTAACACCTTTCAAATACTGATTTGCTACTCGGCGTCTTTCGTTATTATCAGCATCTAAATCTGGTAATTTAATATTTAAAAAAGCAGCTTGAAGGGCATCTAAACGTTTATTATAACCAACACGTGTATTTACATATTTTTTTTCAGAGCCATAATTTCGCAATTCAGAAATAGCCTTTGCTAATGCCTTATTGTTTGTTGTTACTGCGCCAGCATCACCTAATGCACCCAAATTTTTTCCTGGATAAAAGCTAAACGCAGCTGCATCTGCCAAATTTCCTGCTCTTTTTCCGTTGGAATATTTTGCTCCTTGCGCTTGAGCAGCATCTTCCACAACCAGTAAATTATGATTTTTAGCTAGATTATTTATGCCGTCCATATTGGCCAATTGACCATATAAATGCACGACCAAAATAGCTCTTGTTTTTGATGAAATGTGTGTTTCAATTTTAGAAACATCAATGTTGTAAGTTTCTGGATCTGGCTCAACAAAAATAGGCTTTAAGTCGGCATGAATAATGGCTAAAACACTCGCTATAAACGTATTTGCAGGTACGATAACTTCATCACCAGGTTTTAATTTCCCTAATGCCATGTAGGCCTTAAAAATTAAAATTAAAGCATCCAATCCATTACTGATGCCTATGGTATATTTGGTACCACAATATTGTGAAAAACGCGTTTCAAAGGCATCAACTTCAGGACCAAGAATGTAGCTGCCATTTTTTAAAAATTGCTGAAATTTTTCTTGAAATGCTGCTTCATAACGTGCATTTATTGCTGGAAGATCTAGAAATTTTATCATAGCATCACGTTATTTAGTTTTACATGATTACACACGGGTACCGAATAAAAATCTTGTGTCATACTACGAGCTCCAAATCCTTCTTTCCAATAGAGTAATCCAGAATTCACCTGTTTACCTTGATTTTCGTTAGAAATACCAAAGTCGAAAAATGGTTTATTTTTAAAGGCAGTTTTCAAAAGAAAGTCATGTAAAAAATCCAAACTCCCTAATTGATTTTTATCCGCATTCCCCGAAATATATTGCGAATGTGCTACCTGATCTGTTATAAAAATCGTGGTTCCAGCAACCAATTCATTATTTCTATAAACGTTGAATTGCTTAATATTATTAGGAAAACGCTCTTGTAATAATTTAATTTCGTTTAATGAATGAACTGGTTTCGCGTCATGCTTTTCTTCCAAATTCGGTATAAGAATGGTATTCCAAAAATCATCAAAAAGATTGTCATTTTTAACGACTAATTGATTTTTAACACCACGTTTTACGCCATCCTTTCGGTCTTTTGAAAATGCTACTTCTTCAGAAAGTTTCACAACTGAAAGCATATCACGCCTGATTAATTTGGCTTCCATTAAAAACATGAGGTAGTTACTTTCATCGCTTGGAATACTTGAATATATGGCAGGCAATTGTTTAATTTGCAATGTATTAAACCCTTCAGATTCGAAAAACAGAAGAAGACTTTTAAAAATTTCTAAAACCGCATGAAATTTTAATTTGGCACTATATACCAAACCTCCATAGGTTAACCCTTGATGACTAAAAATTGTTTTTTCTACTTTATTAGCTGGAAAAACGGCAATAGGTTTATCATTTTTAAATATAATTACAGACGCATCCTGAAAACGATCTTGATGATAGTCTATAAAATCCCGATGGAATAAAAACGTACCATTTTTAGAATTATAAACCAATTTATTCCATTGAGAATAAAAAGACGGTTCGTAAAACTGAACAGCATATGTAGAATTATTTAAATGGCTATCGGTCAAAATTTAAATTTATTTATAAGCGGTTTCAAGAACCACCAATCGCTTTCTTTAAAATACAACAACACACTAATAATAATTAAAAATTCAAAAGGAAAACTGAATCTATTATTGGTACCATAAGTTAATAGTGCTTGAAGTATGGACGCTATAAATATAACAGACATTATTATAAAACCGATATCTATTGTTCTATTTTTAATGGCTTTTATAATTAATACTGGCACTAAGAGTAAAAAAACAATTCGGAATAGATATATAATAGGTTCCTGAATATACCAAATACCTCGAAATAGTTTGTTGGCGTATTTAAAATTGAAATCGTTATAATTCCAATAAAGCGTAGGGTTCCAGAAATCGCGCCAAGAATAAAAAACCACTTGATGCAAGTATTCCATGGGATTGTTGGCAATGGTAACTTTAGCATATTCTGTTAGCGCTTTGGATAATTCGGAAAACTCCATATGGTATTTATCATAGGCGCCATCGTCATAAGCATACCAAATGGACATGGCAATGTCTTTATTTTCTAGAATGGCTTGGTCTCTATAGGCTACATAAGGCTCTGAAAGCCATTTGAATTCATCGGGAGATTTTTCGGCAAAACGCACACAATTCTGGGAGATATAAACACCCATTAAGGTGGTAGAAGAAAAATAACCGTGATGTTTTTCTACAACCGAAGACCATCCTAGATACGCTAATACAGGAAATACTAAAATGATAAATCGCGAGGCTAATAATTTAAAATTTTTAGGCTCCTGTAAAAACCAAAAACCGTATAATAGAAAAGGAATATATAGATAAAATGGCTTGGTAAGCACCAAATAACCAAATAGTAAACCCAGTATCACATGCATAGCAAACGTTTGCTTGTTTAGGGTAATTAAGTAAAAAGCCAGCGTGATTAATAACAGGACAAAGGTTTCCATTAAAATGGCCGTTTCAAAAAAGTAAATATGAATAAACGTTTGTAAAAACATCGTGATATAAAGACTTTGTTTTTTTGAAAACCTTAAATTCTGTAATAATAAATACCACAAAACAGCTGTTAAAATACCAAATAGAAATTGATAAAAAACAGTACCATACAAATTTCCAAAGGACAGTGCTATAATTAATGCATAACCTGGCGTTCGTGCACCATCATAGCCCGAATAACTTAAGGCAGAAATATGCTGGGCCAAATCAATATAGCCCGAGCTATCTGGATAGATAGTAACATGCGTATAAAACACAAAAAAGATGAACATACGCACCAGTAAACCAAACGCACTGATATAAATTATATTGGTATCCTTTATCATATTTATAAAATAGCCTTATTATTTAATAGTTGGGATTTCAAATTTTCCAATTTTCTACTATTTGAGATTCTGTAAAATAGGCAACCTTCTTATGTCCGGTTTGCTTGCTCAAAATATTTAATTGAAGCGACCCTAAAACAAAAACACCTATACTTATTAATAAGGAATTAAAAAGCGTTGCCATCAAGGTACTACTCCAACCAGGAACAGCAACATCAATCACATATTTTTTATAGAGAATAAAGCCTGTTAAAATAAGGATACCTAAAATTAAAAACATACAAAGTTTTATAAACACAAAAAGCAAGCTTTGAGCATTTTCCACGAAGGAATTGACGGCATGATAAAATAAGTTTTTGAAACCCATTTTAGATTCGCCCGAAATTCGTTGATTCCTATCCCACTTCACTTGTGTTTTATAGCATTTCTGATTATCGAGAAAAGCCGCTAAATGCACAAAAGAATTTTCCGTAGCCGTGTTGACCAGTTTCGGACTCATCATACAGAAATTACCAAAGTTTAAGCGTTTACCAATAACTACTTTAAATAAGCTTTGATATAAGCGATAAAAGAATTTAAAGCGCCAGTTTTCATTACGCTTGCCGCGGATTACCTGTACCAAATCCTTATCTGTATGTTTTAATAATTCTTGTATAGCGGCAGGATCATCTTCACCATCTGCATCCATGATTATTACATTATCAAAATTTTTAGAATGTGCGTAAATGAGTCCTTGTTGAATAGCTTTTTGATGTCCCATATTGAATTTCAAAGCTAGCAACACAGTGTTTATAGTAGGTGACGCTATCTTTAGGTTTTGAATTCGTGCTTTAGTATCATCAAGTGAGCCATCATCAATATAAATCAGTTCGAATAAAAAAGGAAGTTTTTCTAATTCAGTTACAAGCTGATTAGTAAGAATATCAATTCCTGAACTTTCATTAAAACAAGGTAAAAGAACGGCTATTTTTTTCATGTAATTTTATAAAATTAAAAATACAGTTTCTCTATTTGGTTAGCTTATTAAAAACAACTTCATTCTGTGCATTTTTGTCATTATAATTACCAATAGGTTCCCATTTGGAAAAAGGTATAAAACTTTTATGTACTTAAAGTTATTTTCAACTTGTTTGGGCTTTCAGTAAAATTGACATTACGCGTATGTAAGCACTAAAATACTTATTATTTTAAAACATTTGGTCGTTCTAAAAATTTTATTAGTTTATCTTTCACAACTCAATTAGTATTCAGTCTATCCATGTTGAAAAAACGGAACATAACTTATAAGAAAGGTATTGAAATTATTCTTTATGCGCTGGTCTTCCTCTATTGTATTTTCCATGATGCTATTTATTCCCCAGATACACCTAGTTACATAAATGCAAACATCTATAGATCGCCTGGTTAT
Source organism: Bizionia sp. M204 (assembly GCF_023205095.1). Classification (GTDB taxonomy): domain Bacteria; phylum Bacteroidota; class Bacteroidia; order Flavobacteriales; family Flavobacteriaceae; genus Algorimicrobium; species Algorimicrobium hallyeonense. The sequence continues at coordinate 1,987,326 of NZ_CP046242.1, forward strand.
CCTATTTTTACCAGGTCTATTCAAATCGTTTTTCAAGGTTATTTTAATTTTTTTATTGTTTTAATTCAAGCACTATTAGGCCTTTTTGCAGTTTACACCATTAGCTCAAAGGTTCGTAAAATTCTAGAATTAAATTATGTATTACATCTGATTTTTTTAGTACTCTTACTTTTTCCTTTTTTTTCACCATTACAAGTGGCAAACAATATTAGTTCTGAAGGTTTAAGCTATCCTTTATATTTATTCTTTTTATCTTTTTCTTTAGATTTCATAATACTGAATACCAAGAAGTCCTTTATTTATATAATAATTTGCAGCATCTTTTTGGCTTTAACCCGAGGACAATTTTTAATACTTCCATTTGTTTTGGCCATTTTATATATTTTTAAATATAAAAGAACCGTATTTAATCGGTTTCATTTAACGAGGTTTATGCTATTATTGATTATCCCTTTTATTTCAATTTTGGTAGATAAATCATATCATAAAATAAAAGATGGCTTATTCATTTCCACGCCATTCACTTACATAAATGCTGCTGCATCAGCATTATATATTAGCAAGGCTGAAGATGTTAATAGTTTAGAAAATGAGGATTATAAACACATATTTAATGATTGTTATTCCTTTATCTCAAAAAATAAATGGCTTTTATCTAGTGAAGAACGAATGAGTAACGCTGAAGATTATAAGCACTTTCACAGAAATTTAGGAAAAATATGCAATTTAACACTACATGAACGAGGTACAGCGTATTTTCTAAACAAAAATAATACGATTGTCGAAGCCAGATATTATACGGAGCAAGCTGCTAAAGCTATGTTTCCCATATTAGTGAAAAATAATTTTAAGGAATGGATTTGTTTGTTTTACAGTAATTTAATTTATGGTTTTAAACTACCAATACTATTTATATTTGTTTTATTCGCGATGCTTTTTAGTGCCTTTAAAGCAATTAAAGTATCAAATAAAAACGTTTATATAATATTATTTCTATCTGCTTTAATTCTATCAAATGCATTAGTTGTTGCATTTGCCAGCCATTCTATCATGAGGTATTTATTTTATAATTATTCATTGTTTTTTTTAATCCTTGTGTCCTTTTTTAAATATATAAATCATGTCAGAGAAAATTGAATTATCTATTGTAATGCCTTGCCTAAATGAGGCGGAAACTTTAGAGATTTGTATTAGAAAAGCACAAAGTTTTTTAATAAAAAATCATGTGCGTGGTGAAATTATAATTGCTGATAATGGTAGTACTGATGGTTCACAAAATATTGCTAATTTACTTAATGCCCAAATAGTAACTATATTAGAAAAAGGTTATGGAAGTGCTCTTCGTGGTGGCATCAAGGCTGCATCTGGCAAATACATTATAATGGCAGATGCAGATGATAGTTATGACTTTGAATCGCTTTTACCATTTTTAACAACCTTAAGATCTGGTTCAGATTTTGTTATAGGAAATCGGTTTAAAGGCGGAATTGAAAAAGGTGCCATGCCATTTTTACATAAATATTTGGGGAATCCTGTTCTCTCCTTTTTGGGTAGATTGTTTTTTAGAATTGAAATAGGCGACTTCCATTGTGGTTTACGCGGGTTTTCAAAAGAAGCATACCTTAAGATGAATTTAAAAACTACTGGAATGGAATTTGCTTCAGAAATGATAGTTAAATCCAAACTCAATAATCTTTCAATGGTGGAAGTTCCTACAAAACTACATCAGGATGGTAGAACAAGACCACCACATTTGAATACATGGCGAGATGGCTGGCGTCATCTTCGTTTTTTATTATTGTACAGCCCAACTTGGTTGTTTTTAATCCCTGGAATTACGTTAATGGTTTTAGGTTTTTGCGTGTCCGTATTATTAATAATTCAACCAGTAATTATAAAACATATTATGCTGGACATACATACCCTTTTGTATTCATCTAGCATGATTCTTATTGGGTTTCAATTTTTTGTTTTTTATGCACTTACCAAAATATACGCCGTTGAAAATGGATTACTACTAAAAAGCAATCGCTACAACAAACTATTTAAATATTTGAATCTAGAAACAGGACTGATAACTGGTGGCGTATTTCTAATAATTGGAATTACATTGAGCTTTTATGGATTTTCTATTTGGAAAGACACCCATTTTGGCAACTTAAATCCATCTCATACATTCCGGATAATAATACCTGCAGTATTCACTATATTATTTGGTATGCAGATTATATTTTTCAGTTTATTTTTTAGTATCCTAGGTTTAAAAAATAATCCAAATTAATTCTATTTTTTAATCTAGTTGCAGTTAACAATTCTCGGAGTTTGCTAAAGACATGATAAAATGATTGCAACACATTCCTGAATTAAATTACCTATTTTTTTTATATTCTTATAAAACAAAAAAAGAGGAATCGTTTTACGGATTCCTCTTGAGGGTATAATTAAGTACTCGAATTTTGATTAGAAATTCTTATTACGTTTTCTTTCAACTTCTGTTAAGTAAATTTTACGCAAACGAATATGGTTTGGTGTAACCTCAACATACTCATCTTTCTGGATATATTCTAAAGCTTCTTCTAAAGAGAACTTTATTGCCGGAACAATCTTGGCTTTATCATCAGCACCAGAACTACGAACGTTACTTAACTTCTTGGTTTTTGTTACGTTAATGGCCATATCGTCACCACGTGAGTTTTCACCAATTACTTGACCTTCGTAAATATCTTCACCTGGATCGACGAAAAACTTACCACGATCTTGTAATTTATCAATAGAGTAAGGAATTGCTTGACCTTTTTCCATAGATACTAATGAACCATTTTGACGTTCTGGAATACCACCTTTTAACGGTTGGTATTCTTTAAAACGGTGTGCCATAATAGCTTCACCCGCTGTAGCTGTTAATAATTGGTTACGTAAACCAATAATTCCACGAGATGGTACAATAAACTGACAAACCATACGGTCGCCTTTAGCTTCCATACTAGTCATTTCACCTTTACGCATGGTTACCATTTCAATAGCTTTCCCTGAAACATGTTCTGGTAAATCAATTGTCATTTCTTCAACTGGCTCACATTTTACACCATCAATTACCTTGATAATTACTTGTGGTTGACCAATTTGAAGCTCATAACCTTCACGACGCATGGTTTCTATTAATACCGATAAGTGTAATACACCACGACCAAAAACCATAAATTTATCTGCACTATCCGTTTCTTCAACACGTAATGCTAAATTTTTCTCTAGTTCTTTAAATAAACGGTCTTTAATATGACGAGACGTTACAAATTTACCATCCTGACCAAAAAATGGCGAATCATTAATTGTAAATAACATACTCATTGTTGGTTCATCAATAGCAATTGTTTTTAAACCTTCTGGGTTTTCAGCATCTGCAACCGTATCGCCAATTTCAAAACCTTCAAGTCCTACAATAGCACAAATATCACCTACTTGAACTTCTTCTACTTTTTTACGACCTACACCTTCAAAAACATGTAACTCCTTAATTCTGTTTTTCACAATGCTTCCGTCTCTTTTTACTAACGAAATATTCTGACCAACTTTAAGTTCACCACGTGTTAAACGACCAATAGCTATTCGACCGGTGAAAGACGAAAAATCTAAAGATGTAATTAACATTTGTGTGTTTCCTTCTGGAATTTTTGGCGCTGGAATATGCTCAATAACCATATCTAATAATGGCTCTATATTATCTGTTTCAACTTTCCAGTCGTCACTCATCCAGTTATTTTTAGCTGAACCGTAAACGGTTGGAAAATCTAACTGCCACTCCTCTGCACCTAATTCGAACATAAGATCGAATACTTTTTCATGCACCTCATCTGGTGTACAGTTTTCTTTATCTACTTTATTAATAACTACGCAAGGCTTTAAACCTAAATCGATAGCTTTCTGCAACACAAAACGCGTTTGAGGCATTGGACCTTCAAAAGCATCAACTAATAAGCAAACACCATCAGCCATGTTTAAAACACGTTCCACTTCACCACCAAAATCGGCGTGACCAGGTGTATCAATAATATTAATTTTTGTGCCTTTATAAATTACCGATACGTTTTTAGATGTAATAGTAATTCCACGTTCACGTTCTAAATCATTATTATCTAATATTAAATCACCTGTATTTTCGTTTTCACGAAACAATTGACAGTGGTACATAATTTTATCCACCAAGGTAGTTTTACCGTGATCGACGTGAGCAATGATTGCAATGTTTTTTATTTGAGCCATATATGGTGCCTTATTTTAAGCCTGCAAAGGTACATTAAATTATTTTCTAATTTAACATCTGAACAAATAAATGTTAATCACCTCGTAATATTAGGGTTATGAAGGAATAATTGTAAGTTAATTCCGTATTTACAAGGAATAAATCCATGAGAATTCATGCTAAAAAATCAACTTTTTACACCCCGTCTAAATAGTTAATAATTTGTTATATTCGGGTTTTAATATACGAACTATTTGTATATTTCGTTGTATAATAATTGATAGTAAAAGTATTTACACCTGATAATTAATAGCAAAAAAAGGTATACTATTTACTACAAAATATAAGTTTAAAACCTAATTTTTGTAGACATGAAACCAATAAATGAGTATTATAAGTTTATTCCATATTTATATTTTATTGCAGCCATAGCCTATTGGTTTACGGATGTAAATAGAAACGAAGGCATCTCTGCTTATCCTATTTTATTGTTTGCCCTACCCTTTGTTTGGCAACTGTTTAAACCGAGCAAGCATCTTAATTTTACTTTAGGTATTGTTTTTGTGTGCTTATCGTCCTATATGATTTTAGCCTATTTATCAGATCTGTTTAAAATTATTTCATTTTCAGAAACCGTTAAAAGCTTCATCATTGTAGGCGGTCTGTTTGTTTTCACCAATTTTGCCATGTCCCTTTGGATGATAAGAAATAGCATAAAAAAAACTTTTTAAATGTGTATCTTTGCAGACTAAAATTCAGTCCAAATGATACTTAAAGACGTACCAAAATTAAAACATATAAATTCTGATAATTTTTTCTTATTAGCAGGTCCATGCGCCATTGAAAGCGAAGACATGGCATTGCGTATTGCAGAAAGAATTCTGACCATTACAGACAAGCTAGAAATTCCATTTATATTTAAAGGAAGTTTTAAAAAAGCCAACCGTAGCCGTATTGATAGTTTTACGGGAATTGGTGATGAAAAGGCACTTAAAATTCTTAAAAAAGTATCAGAAACTTTTGATGTTCCTACGGTAACCGATATTCATGAAGTATCTGATGCTGCCATGGCTGCTGAATATGTGGATGTTTTACAAATCCCAGCTTTTTTAGTTCGTCAAACGGATTTAGTAGTCGCGGCTGCCCAAACCGGCAAAGTCGTAAACTTGAAAAAAGGACAATTTATGAGTCCGGAATCTATGAAACATGCCGTACAGAAAGTCAAAGATTCAGGTAGCAACAAAGCATGGATTACCGATAGAGGTACTATGTTTGGCTATCAAGATATGATTGTAGACTTCCGTGGAATCCCAACCATGCGCGAATATGCACCAACTATTTTAGATGTGACACACTCCCTACAACAACCTAATCAATCTGCAGGTGTTACTGGTGGACGTCCTGATATGATAGAAACCATTGCCAGAGCTGGTATTGTTAACCATGTGGATGGTTTGTTTATTGAAACGCATTTTGATCCCGCTAACGCCAAAAGTGATGGCGCTAATATGTTGCATTTGGATAATCTTGAAAAACTATTAACCAATTTGGTTGCTATTAGAAAAACGGTTCAAAGTTTATAATTTTTATTACTTTTGCCAACTGAAAATCTATTACAGATTTGCCTTTAATTTTGAATTTAAGGGCAAATCTGTAATTTTTTTTAGATAAACGTTAAGGAACATACATTTCTTACGTCCAAACAACCCAATCTAACTAAAGAACTAAATACAACAAATGATAGTAAACCCAACTAAAATGCTATTTATAGTATTTTTTAGCATTTTAAATCGGAGTGCTTTTTCCCAAAAAGATTCAACTTCACTTTACACATCTCACAATAAAGGTAAAATATTTTTAAGCTGGGGCGGCAACAGAGAGGCCTTTACCAAATCCGATATTACATTTAAAGGAGATAACTATAATTTTACACTGCAAGACGTAAAAGCCCATGATAAACCGAAAGGTTGGCACATAGATTATATTAACCCAACGCGCATTACTATACCGCAAACTAATTTAAAAGTTGGCTATTTTATAACGGATAATTATTATGTAGCTTTTGGCGTGGATCATATGAAGTATGTCATGACTCAAAACCAATATGCTAATATTGATGGCTATATTAATTTGCCAGCAGACGAACCTGGTGCGATTTACAATGGCGTGTACCAAGGTGAGCAAATTCTAACCACGGAAGATTTCTTAACTTTTGAACACACCAACGGATTAAACTACGTGTATTTGGAATTTGGAAGGTTTGATGATTTATCATTTTTATTCGGTATTAAAAATACGGATATTTTTCAAATTAATATTACCGAAGGAATTGGTGCAGGTGTTTTATATCCAAAAACAAATACCAAATTATTACAAAAAGCCAGGTATGACGAGTTTCATGTATCTGGTTATGGTGTATCTTTAAATGCTGGTTTAAACTTAACCTTCTTTAAACATTTCTTTGTTCAAGGTGACTTAAGAGGTGGGTTTATTAATATGCCAGACATTAAAACCACAAGCAACTCCAATGATAGCGCGTCACAACATTTTATGTTTATACAAAGCGTTATTTCATTTGGCGCAATTTTTAGAATATAATTATGATTGAAATTAGAGAAGCCGTAATAAACGATTTACCTGAAATAACCAGTCTTTTTAGGAATACCATTTTACATATTAATTCCAAGCATTATACCGAAAATCAAATAGCCGTTTGGGCATCTGGTGCAGATAATGAAAAGAAATGGACGACTCGTATTACCAAAAATTATTTTATTGTTGCTGAAACAAATAACACCATTGTTGGTTTTGCCTATTTAACACAAGGTAATTATTTAGACGGATTGTTTGTACATAAAGACTACCAACGTCAAGGCATAGGCGCCAAATTATTACGAGTTATAGAATCGCAGGTAATAATGGCAGGATTTAAAGAAATAAAATCGGATGTTAGCAAAACAGCCCTTCCGTTCTTTGATGATTACTATTACGAAGTCGAAAAAAAACAGCTTAAACATTTAAAAGGTGAAGTTTTTGAAAACTATATCATTTATAGAACGTTGTAATTACCGCCAAAACGATTTGTCTTTGTGTTCATAAACTTCTTTTAATATATCCATCAAAACGCCATCATTGACACCTTCAAGGGTTTTATACCGAAGCGATTTAACTATTTTACGCTTTTCGGAAACTAAATACGGATCAAATTTTTTGGTTATATAAGCCGAATGCCAAAAACCCACATCCACATAATCTTTACTTTGATTGATATAACAAATAGGTCGTTTCCCGATGTAATAACACGGTAATTTCCATTTATATTTTAATTCAGCTGTTGGCAAGGTGTGTATTATGACAGCTTGGACATGCATCATAATAGACTTAAATGGTTCGGGCTTATTTAAAATATAGACTTCGGCTGGTTTCATATTTTTTTCTCTTCGTTCAAATTTAACATAAATTTATTTGTAATTATTCGAAATTAAAAACTAACTTTGTATTTCAAAGTACTTTTATATGGAGTCAAAAGATTATTTAAAAGACATTACCGAAATTAAAAACCTGATGAATAAGTCGTCCAGGTTTATTTCATTGAGTGGTTTATCAGGCATTCTTGCAGGAATTTATGCGCTTATAGGTTCAGCAGTTGCCTATTGGTTGGTAATGAAGTATAGTAATGGCACACTTATTTTAGATGGTTATATTTTTAAAATCGTGATGATCGATTTGTTTCTCATTGCCTTCTTAAGCATAGTTACCGGTATTTTCTTAACCACTAGAAAAGCCAAAAAACATGGCGAAAAAATTTGGGATGGGACTTCCAGACGATTAGTAATAAACTTTTTAATCCCTCTTATTGCAGGCGGTTTGTATATTCTGATAATTTTAGGGCAACAAAAATATGGTCAAACAGGTGCTTTAATGCTTATTTTTTATGGATTAGCATTAATTAACGCTTCCAAATATAGTATTGGTGATATTCGCTATTTAGGTTTTATACAAATTATTTTAGGCCTAATTTGCGCGTTATTTCCTGGATACGGATTTTGGCTTTGGGTATTAGGTTTCGGGATTATGCATATTATTTATGGTACGTGGATGCATTTTAAATATGATAGAAATCCAACGTTGAATAATTAGAATAAAATTTGATTCGCGCGAAAGCGGGAAACATTATGAGCATTATAAACAACATAAATAAAGTATTTGATCATAGAATCCGTTTAGGCATCATGTCTGTTCTGATGGTGAATGAATATGCCGATTTTAATATGCTGAAAGCACTTCTAGGAGCTACCGATGGCAATTTAGCAAGCCATACCAAAGCCTTGGAAAAAGCTGAATACATTTCAGTAGAAAAACAATTTATTGCTAGAAAACCAAATACGCGCTATGCCACAACTAAATTGGGCAGATCCGAATTTAAAAAGCATATTGAAGCCCTTGAAAAATTAATTAATAAAACCTAAAATTTTGAATACGCTCAATTAGAGCTATTTTTTTATCAATCTACTTTGTAATTCAAAGTACTTTAAACTCAAACACATGGACCATACAAACAAACCGCAACAGAACAAATTTGGAAACTGGATTAAAACATCCATAACAGCTAGAATGCTTATGGTAGGCTTCTTGGTAATCATTCTACTAATTCCGTTAGCATTTATTAATGATTTAATTTCAGAACGCTCCAGAAGGCAACAAGACGTTGTTCATGAAATTAATGACAAATGGGGAAATAATGTAATGGTTTTCGGGCCTATTTTAAAACTGCCTTATAAAACCTATTCGGAAACAAAAACCTACAACGAAAAAACTAAAACCTATTTAACAGAAACCAAAACGGAAATTAACTACGCCTATATATTTCCCGAAAGTTTACAAGCAGAAGCCGATGTGAATTCTAAAACATTAAAACGCGGAAACTTTGAATCGGCTGTTTATACAACCAATATGAATTTTAGTGGTCATTATATAAAACCGCAACTCCAACTTAAAGACATCAAAGACGCTGATATAATTTGGGATAAAGCCAGCATCATTATAAAAACCTCCAATTTAAAAGGCATTAAAAACGAAGTGAATCTGAAGCTAAATGATAGCAGTTATAAATTTGAAACCAATTTTACCGATAACGCCAACCACTATGCTGGAAATTTAGACGAATTAGAATCCGGATTTTTAAAGGAAAAAGATGTTCCAAAGTCCGAAGCTATTTCATTTAGTTTTAGCATAGCCTATAATGGCAGTCAGGATCTTCAAATTATTCCTATTGGAAAAACAACCACTATGACAATGGCATCCAATTGGGCAGACCCCAGTTTTATTGGTAATTTCCTACCTAATGATGAAACGAAGGCCATTTCAAAAGACGGTTTTGAAGCGCAATGGAAAATACTTCATATTAATCGTGCTTTTTCGCAACAGTATTTAAACCAAGTTCCAAATTTGAACCAATATGCGTTTGGCACCAAATTCATGGTCATGGTAGATGAGTACCAAAAAAGTGAACGTTCTGCCAAGTATGGGTTTTTAGTAATTGGATTAACGTTTTTAGTATTCTTCTTAATTCAAACATTAAGCAAAATAAGCATCCATCCGTTTCAATATTTAATGATTGGCTTGGCATTAACCATGTTCTACACATTATTAGTATCTATTTCAGAACATAGCAACTTTTTAAAAGCCTATTTAGTTGCAGGTATTTCGGTTATTATGCTGATTACTATCTATTCAAAATCCATATTAAAAACCATGAAGTTCCCCTTATTTATTGGTTTATCCCTAACGGCTTTATACACGTTTATATATGTGATTATTCAATTAGAAAATTACGCGCTTTTAGTTGGCAGTATTGGGCTGTTTTTAATTTTAGCAAGCGTCATGTTTGTCTCCAGAAAAATAGATTGGAATAACGATTAAGTTTGGTTGATAGTGCTAACCTCATTCGGCATATTCAATATAAAGAATCAGGTTTTTTAAAAAAAATAACAATGAAAGGATTACAAAACTTCGGAAAAATGACCGCTTTAATTAGCTTTGGAATAGGAACGTCCATATTCGCACTCTATTTATATTTTGGCGAACCTAGTTTCCCAATTCACTTGGGGTTCGTATTTATTATAGTTGCGTTCATTATAAATATAACCATCCTCACCGTATTAATTGGTTCTGCTATTTTAAACCCTAAAAATCGATTAGAATCTCTAAAAACTTGCGCCATTATGTTGTTGAATATACCTGTCGTCATATTATATTTCTACATCGTTTTCCCTTTCCTATTCTAAATAATACGACTCATGAAACTACACTTCAATAGAATATATTTCTTAGGCTTCGTTATATTATTCATAATCGAAGGACTCATTGCTTACTTTTTAAAAACAGGCTTTATTCGTCATACCTTTGGCGATTTTCTCATCGTGATTCTACTCTACTGTTTTGCGAAAAGTTTTATAAATGCCAAACCAATCCCTGTCGCTTTTGCTGTGCTTTTATTCGCTTTCATAATTGAATTTTTACAACTAGGAAACCTATTAGAACATTTAAAACTACAGAACAATCCCTTCGCTATACTTATTTTAGGAAGCACGTTTCATGTATCAGATTTAATAGCTTACACCTTGGGAATAGTTACTGTTTTAATTTTTGAACTTAAACTGAAGACATTATGAATACTTTAAAAACACTAGTACTAAAGCGCTTTAAAATCTTATCGCTACTCACGATTTCTATGGGGTTTAGTGTGCTTTTATTACTGATACGAATGAAAATTACACATTCCTTCTTTTTCATTTTTTTGGTGTGGAACCTGTTTTTAGCTGCAATTCCTTACGCTATCACCACATATTTAGTGAGTAAACCTAAACTTTCCAAATTCACCCTATTAATGAGTGGCATAATTTGGCTGTTGTTTCTACCAAATGCACCATATATTATTACAGATTTATTGCACTTAAAAATTAGTTCCAACAACTTATTATGGCTTGATGTTTTAATAGTCACATCATTCGCTTATAATGGGTTAATTCTATTTTTTCTTTCCCTATTCGATATGCGAAAATTACTTTTAAAACATGTAAGGAAGTCTATTGTTACATATAGTTTTCCCATTATATTTCTTTTAACAGGATTTGGAATTTATTTAGGTCGGTTTTTAAGATATAATTCTTGGGAAATACTCAATAAGCCGTTTCATCTTTTAGATGATTGCTTGGATATTTTATTACAACCAAATCATCATGCAGAAGCTTGGTTATTTACTCTAACATTTGCCGCTTTTCTGGGAATTGGTTTTAAGATGTTTTCAGCATTTCAGAAGACCATAAACAGTTAAACTTCCCGATTCTTCTCCTGAATTTTTCGCACAATATTGGCGGCCATATTTCTAGGTATAAAGCGTGGTAAGGTGCCTAAAATTTTATTAATGCCTCCAGGAATTGCAACGCATTTCCCTTTCATCATGCATTTGTATCCATAAGCAGCTACCGCTTGGGCACTCGCCATATTAAAAGTGATTTTGTTTTCAGAACAATCATTAGCAACCACTTGCTGAAATGATGTTTTTGTGGGCCCTGGACATAGGGCTGTTACCGTTACTCCAGTTCCTTTAAGTTCGTTAGAAATGGCTTCTGAAAACGATAAAATATACCCCTTGGTGGCATAATATAAACACATTAAAGGACCAGGCTGAAAGGCTGCCAATGACGACAAGTTTAATATTTTTCCGGAACCTCTTTTAACCATACCTTCCACCACTAATTTCGTTAAGTGTGTCGTGGTTAAAACATGTAAATTTAGCATTTGAGATTGGCGTTCCCAATCCACTTCATGAAACGCTCCAAAACACCCAAAACCTGCATTATTAACTAAAGCATCAATTTCTGTATTGCCTAATTCCGACATTATTTCTGAAGATATATTGATTTGACTTAAATCTTTTGCCATAATCTTCACATCAACAGAAAATGATTTTTCTATATCATGTTTTGCTTCTTCAAGCTTTTCAGAATTTATATCTACGAGAACCAGATTATAATCATCTTTGGCAAATAAAAGTGCCAATTCAAATCCCAAACCTGATGCGCCTCCAGTTATTAATGCTGTTTTAATCATACGCTTAAAAAGTTATTTTCCATCAACATAATCCTGCAGGTAAGCAAAACGCTTGGTTAATTTTCCGTCATTAGTAATCCGAGCACGTTTTAAAATACCACGTTCATCATCGTTGAAAAAAGCAGGAATTACGTGTTCCAAAAACATTTCACCAAAACCTTCACTAGCATCTTTCGGTAATTCGCAAGGCAAATTATCAACTGCCATAACGGTTATGGCATTTTTAGCATCAAAAGCCACTTCACTTTCTGCTTTCGCATCATAACCATAAAATGGATCTGCAATAGTTGATGCTCTTAAGGTTGATGCTACAGGACCATCCACATCACAGCTAATATCAGCAACATACTTTATTTTAAAATCTGGATGCTTGGCGTCGTCTCTTGTAAATAAATACGGCGCATTGTTTCCATAAAAATGACCAGCAATAAAGAAATCTGTTACTTTAGCATAGGCCATAAAATTACTTTCGTAACCCGTTGGGTCTTTATAAAATTCTTGCTTAAAGCCTACTTTACCATCTTTGCGTTTATTGTATTCCATAACATCGGCCATGCAATAAACAGGCTCCGAGAAGGTGCTGGTAATGTACAAAGCATCACTAACTTCTTTAATTTTTAAATGATCAAGAATTTCTTTAGCACCCTGTGCTACTTTACCAGTTCCTGTTAACAAAATCTTGATATTAGGGATGGTTATTTTATCTAATTCTGCTTTTACAGCATCCAAATCAGCCAAGGTTTCCACTTTAGGCAAAGTAAATAAACCGTTACGCAAACCTAACATACGGAATCCGTTGTAAGCACCTACTAAACCCGCATAACGACCAAAGCCAATAAGTCGCGATCCTGTTTGACGAACAATAGTTTCATGATCATACATAGAAATATTATTATCCAACATTGCCAAAAGAAGCTTTCTATTGTACGGCTGTTTTTTAATGGTATGCGAAAAGAAGAAGTATTTTTTATTAGGAATTAAATATTCAACCGGCACTTCCTTAACGCCTAACATAACATCGCAATTGCTCACATCATCGGTTACGGTAAATCCAAGTGCTTTGTAAGCTGAATCTGGAAAAATTCGAATATCGCTAGACTCCACAATAAATTCTGCTTTTGGGAATTTCTCTCGTGCTTCGGCTAATTTTTCTGGTGAAAATACCACACGTCTATCTGGTGGATTTTTTTCGTTCTTTTATTATGGCAAATTTCATGAATACGCATATATTATATTTTCGTTAACCAAGCCCAATATGTTCATGAAAACGAAAAACGTTTTAATACTATAACTGACACATGTGCCAAATATGACTTTGGTACATGTTTTGCACGAAAATACGTGGAATTCGATTGTTGCACAACTTTTTTTTGGTAACTTCGCTTTCCTTTTGAGAAATCTTTTAAAAATGATTTTTTTTGAAATAGATTCCCGAAGTAAAATGGGGATAAATTAAAGGATAAAAAAGCAATTTTGCTGAAGAGATCCCAAATTATGTTTGGGATAATTCAATCACGCAAAAGTAAATTTTGTTATTTCATTAAATGGGGTCGACTGGTTTTGACAGCGAGATCACTCATTTGGTAAGCACGTCGTGTAATGACTTTGAAACACGTAAAAGGCTAGGTCACACTTTTAAACGGCGAGAATAACTACGCTTTAGCTGCGTAATCTGAATTATAGTAAGATTGTGCTAGTTCCTACTAGGTAGGAAGGCTAAATGTCTCCTGAAAGCCTTGATTAACGGCGTTCTATTAGAGGCATCGTAAAAGTTAATATAGCATACATAGCGCTTTGATGTGTATGTGAAACTCAAAAAGATAAGGTGTTAGTAGGTTGTCTTTAACCAGCTAACACACGAAAACCCAAGAAAAGAATAAACGTGTAGAAAGCCCTTTGATGGCTTGTTTGGACGAGGGTTCGATTCCCTCCGACTCCACAATTACCCGCAACATGGTTGCGATTTTAAGCATAAAAAGCTCAACAAGTTTTACTTGATTGAGCTTTGTTGTTTAAAAGCGTTTGGGCTGAAAGCACCACAGGTTGCGTTTACAGAATGGGAGTGATTGGGAACAACGCAGTTAATCTCGAAAACCCATTTAAACAACTGAAAATTATTAATTTAAAAGGTTTATTTTTCTAGTTGACAATTTGTTTTGTTTATTTCAACGGTTTTTATACTAAATAATATTTCTACCCATTACAGTTCTAAATAATAAACAACAATAAATTTCTTATAAAAATAAGTAGTTCTACGTATTTCTATTTTGAGTTTGAATAAGTTATATTTACATAATGGAGCTATAGACAATTGTCTATATCCAATTGTTAGGACACATTTGGCCTAAAAGTTGAGAAATGCTTTATTGGTATTAATCACACTTGCTTCTTTTTTTAAAATCTCTGACAAATCTATATAATCACCTTTCTGATATAATCTATTAGTCTCCACTTGTGTTATTGTAATCTCATTAAACTTATGGACTGCTCTTTTAAATTTAATTACAGAATTTTTAGTTTTATAAAAACCTTTCTCATTCATATGACTGCATACTGTTGAATATGATTGAATTGAACCTATTTCAAACTGACTGTATAATTCTTTTAAATTTGTAAAATATCCTATAACACTATGTAAACGATTATATTCTTTTACTTCATTTTCAAAATCAATTGAAATTCCTTTTAATAAAAAGATTTTAACATTTTTACTCATTATCTGGTATATCTGATTATATTCTATATACAAAATACTAATTTACAGTATATTATATAAATAAAAGTAAATATCTTCATAATATATCGCGTATATTCTTATTTTTTGTTTATAACTCTAGGCTTATACAACTGATTAACAGAAAGTTAGTCATTATATTTGTGTAACGATTATAGATAATTAATGGCAAAGAAAAACGAAATAAGTAAAAACACTAAATTCTACAAAAAAGAAATGATGAAATGGGAATCAAGAATTCATATTTCTCTTATTCTAATTATTATTGGAATAGTATGCTTTTATTTATTTCATTTAAAAATAGATAATTGGGAATTTTCAAAACTTTCAATTAGGACTTATGATTTTTCTAAATTTAGTTTTTTGTCTCCTTTTATTTTTTACTTGACTTTTTCAGTAAGACAATTTAATCATTACAAAAAGCAATTAGATATATATAAACTTAAAGCAACTGATTTTGAATTTATCTCTCAAAATAAAATACTTGAAAGAATAGATAGTGAGTTGAATTTAAAATATAAAAACGTGTCCTAACACCGTATAAAAAAAATTGCTATTTTAGGCTTGCATAAAGGTCGTTGCTCGTTTGCTAGCTTCTGATTTTCCTTCGGAAAATCCTCGCACACAAACACGCAACTTTCCTTATACATAAACGTTGGCAATAATTATGAAAAACCAGTTTCTAAAGAAAATATTACTACTGACAACGATGTTGATTTCATTCAACTCATTTGCGTGTGAATGCATAACTTATGCAGTTGTTGATGGGAAAAGTCATAAAGAATTAAAATTAGAAGCAAGTTTTGAATATGCAACAATAATTTTTTACGGGAATTATATCGGAAACGGAAAATTTGAAAGTATAAAGATTTATCGTGGAAAAAAAATGTTATTGAATAAGAAGCTGATTGAGGAAAAAGACGTGAGAACTAATTGCGACTATTACTTCGAAGAAAACAAAAAGTATTTAGTTTTTGGAAAAATTGATGAGAACGGAAAATTACAGACGAGTGTTTGTCTTTCGAATTCCCAAATTGACAATAAATCGGAACTTAAATTCGTGAAAAAATATCTGAAAAAATAACTACACACAACAAAGTACTGTGGTAAAAAACCTGTCTGCCGACAGGCAGGCAAGTAAAAACTCATTAACTTTTCACCAAAGTACTTCTATAAGTATCGTCATATATTAATCCTGATTTTGCAATAGCAAAAGCCTGTTTTAACAGCTTATTACATCCTGCAATTAATGCTAATTTTTTGCTCTTTCCCTTGGCAACTATTCGTTCATAAATCTCCCTGCATGCCTTGTTGTACCTGCCTGCCTGCAGGTTTACAAAATGGGAATCATTGGGAACAACGCATTTAATCTCGACTACTTCTCCTTACAAATGAAAGTTC
The DNA here is from genome assembly GCF_023205095.1 of Bizionia sp. M204. Lineage (GTDB taxonomy): Bacteria > Bacteroidota > Bacteroidia > Flavobacteriales > Flavobacteriaceae > Algorimicrobium > Algorimicrobium hallyeonense. The sequence continues at coordinate 2,003,816 of NZ_CP046242.1, forward strand.
AAACAGAAAACAAACTATATTTTTTATACTTTAGATAATTCAAATTCCTCAATAATTAACCAATACATCTTAACTTTGTTAAAAAAACTATGAACACAAAAATAGCTTCCCTTCTACTATTTTCTATTTTACTTTGTAACTGCGCTTCTAGAAAAATAAAAGATGTTGCTTATTTAAAATCTGCAGATACTAAAACAGCCATGCAGCCGGCGTTAAATGTTTTTGAACCTAAAAATTCCAAAGCTGCAAAAAATCCGGTGATGATTTTTGTGCATGGTGGCTATTGGACAGAAGGTGACAAAAATACTTACGGGTTTTTAGGAAGAAATTTTGCCAAAAGTGATGTTGTCACTGTAATTGCTGGCTATACGTTAAGTCCGAATGCTAATTATGATTCGATGGCTAAAGAAATTGCACAAGCAGTTAACTGGACTGTAAAAAATATTGAAAAGTATAAAGGTGATCCTGAACAAATTTATGTCATGGGTCATAGTGCTGGAGGTCATTTAATTGCTTTAATTGCTACAAATCCAAAATATTTAGAAAATAAGAATGTGCTTAAAGGTGTTATTTTAAATGATGCCGCTGGTTTAGATATGAAAACATATTTAGATAAAAACCCACCAACAAGCGAACATCATTATGATGTAACTTGGACTAAAGATCCAGCAAACTGGAAAGACGCTTCTCCTATTTATTTTATGGATGAAAGCATGCCTCCTTTTTTAATTTATGTAGGCGAAAAAACCTATAATTCAATCATTTCGCAAAACGAAGCTTTTGTTGCAAAATTAAAAACCTATCAACCAGATATAGAACCCATTTTCTTAAATAAGAAACATGTACCAATGATGTCACAATTTATTTTTCCTTGGAATAAGAGGTATGATGAAATTTTGCAATTTATTACATCAGATAAATAAGGAATTCACTCAACAACAATCAAATCAAATACACCACATTCCCAATTCCCACAATAGCAGTTATACACCCTAAAATAAAATTCATTTTAGTCGCTATAAAAGTCAGTTTGTGTTCAATTTTATCAGCAATAGTGGCATAAACGGAATACAAAATAAATGAACCAACCGTGGAGCCAATGGAAAAATAGAAACTGTTGAGCAACGAATACTCAAAATAGTCTAACCCAATTAATAATGATAGGGATGTAAAGTAAAATGGAATGGCAACCATATTTAATGAGGACATAACGATGCCGTGTAAATACGCTCGCGACTTTTCAATTTCCACCTTCTTTTTTTGATTCTTTTTAGTAACATGAAGTCTGAAAAAATTAATAGATAACAACAATAAAATTCCTGTACCTACTTTTTGAATAGTAGTAATGTATTGGGAATTCTCCATCAAAATACTTGATAAATACGCACCAATATTTGCTTGAAAAAACAAAACCGTAGCATAACCTCCAATTAAATAATAAGCCGCTTTTCGGCCACTTTTTAAACTGAATTTAACAACGGTTAGATTTAAAAAACTGGGAACAATACTTCCCATAATAGCAATAATAAATCCAAAAAATAAGCAGGTAAAAAAGATCATATAGTTTTTCTAGGCTCAAATAAACAATTTAAGGCTATAACCTATTGCTGTGTATCATTTTTAGTTTAACTCATAAACATTCTCGAGTAGCACGTTTATTACCTTACTTTTATCATTTACAACCGTTTAAGATGTTTTTGTTAACTGGTTCCGTAATAAGAAAACCAAAACCTGCACACTAAAAACATTTAAATGGCCATTGAGAATATTCCAGAAATCTATATTACGGACAAAAATAAAAGACCAGACTTGTTTGTCTATGATTTTAAAATGACCAATGATGTTGTTGAAAGTAAAGTCAATTTGGGGATGCATATGTTTAGCTTTCTACAAGTTGGAAAAAAGCAAGTACACTTTGCAGGAACAACAGTTGCCGTAAATAAAGACCAGTCCCTATTACTAAAAAAGGGCAATTGGCTTTGGACGGAGTTATTAGAAACGGAAGCCAAATATTACTGTAAGCTCTTCTTTTTTTCTGAAGAAAAACTCAAAGAATTTCTAGAAAAACAGTTAAAATTTAGACGTGTAATATTACACTGCTAATACCGTGAAATTCGCATTACCTTTTCATCTCATAAAAAAGAACTACCTTTTTACACGCAAACTTTTAAATGTCTTATAAATGAAATTAACAAACAGCATTATTTTCATATAATCCGCAAGCGATGAAAACAATCAGTATGATATATATATTATTTTTCGCTGTTCTTTTTGTTTGCGAAAAAGATTCAGATGATAAGTATATTTTTTTCTTACACAATCGCTTTTTAGAAGATCACGAATTACAAGACGAACATCCTGAATACGGACGGACAGAATACACCGAAATTATTTCGGTATTTAAAGAAAACGAATTTCAAGTCATAAGTGAAAAGCGACAAGGCAACGTGAATGCTAGAGCGTATGCTATGAGAATGGTATCTCAAATTGATAGCCTAATTAAAACAGGCATTGAACCTCATAAAATAACAGTTGTTGGCACATCCAAAGGTGGGTATATTGCACAGTATGTTTCTACCTTGGCAAATAATCCCGATTTGAATTTTGTGTTTATAGCCAGTTTTAGGGACGCTGATATTCAAAATATTCCCGAAATAAACTACTGTGGAAATATTTTAACTATTTATGAAAAATCGGATCCATATGGTGTTTCGGCAATAGCACGAAAGGAAAGCTCAACTTGCAAAATCAAAAATTTTAAAGAAATTGAACTCAATACCAAAATGGGACATGGCTTTTTATTTAAACCGCTCAACGTTTGGATGAAACCCACAATGATGTGGGCCAATGGAAATTATAATGAGCAATGAAACCCACAATATTTTAAATACAACAACTATACTCCAAAACCTGTAGATTTAATTTAAAATAATAATTTATAGTTTCAATTTTAAAGTATCTTTAGTGATATGGAAAAATTAAACAAAGCATTCAGAATAGTTCTATACATTCTTGCAATTTTTATTATGCTATGCTCTATGCTTTCCATATTTAGGAATTCGGAAATTCGCTATTTAAAAATGCTTGACTTTCCACGGATCCAACTTTTTATAATTTCTTTAGCAACAATCTTATTTCTTTTAATTTTCATTCGGAAAAGAAGCTGGTTTAAAAACATATTGATTTCGGGATTATTAATTGGTATACTAATTAATGGTTATTTTTTAATAAACTACACGCGTTTAGTACCTGTAGAGGTCCCATCCGCGGAAGCACCATTTAATCCAAGCAACGAATTAAGCATGATAATAGCAAATGTTAAAATGTCCAATAAAAATGTGCAACCGTTAATGGATTTAATTTCTGAAAAGAACCCTGATTTAATACTTGCCATGGAAACAGACCAATGGTGGAGTAATAAATTAAATGTTCTGACTGCTAATTATCCCTACTTCCAACAAAGCACAAATAAAGTTGCGTATGGTATGGTTTTATACAGTAAACTACCTTTAAATATGATAGACGTCACGTATTTAAACAATAAAAAAGTGCCTTCATTTGAAAGTACCATTACCCTGAAAAACAATCAAGAAATTAGTTTACATTGTCTTCATCCAGTTCCACCAACACACTATAAAGACTTACCAGACAATGCCAATCAAGATGAAAATGCTATGAAAAAATTAGGGAAGCATATTCAAGATCGAAAACACCCAACTATAGTAGCTGGCGATTTAAATGATGTGGTTTGGTCCTATGTTGATGAATTAACGAACACCAAAAACATACTTTTTGACCTTAGGGTTGGCAGAGGGTTTTTTAATAGTTTTAGCGCGGAAAACATGTTTATGCGTTGGCCACTAGACCATGTTTTTGTTACAGAAGAATTTCGTCTAAAAAAACTAGAACGCTTATCTAAAATAGGTTCAGATCATTTTCCTATTTATGTGGAATTAGTGTTAGATAAAAAGTAGCTATGCTAAAATGTAAAATTGGCTTTTTTAATTGGGCACAACAACCGCATGTCCTTCATGCTCCCATTTGGTAATACCGCCTTTAAAATCATAAATTTTGGTAAAGCCAGCATCCAGCATTTTTTCGGCACATTCCGCACTTCTACCGCCGGATTTACAATATAGAATAACCGGTTTATCTTTATCTAGTTTTAAAATATCTTCATCGAAGGTTTCGGATAAGAAATCAATATTTTGAAAATTAGCAATATAACCTTCAGCATATTCTTCCGGTGTACGAACATCAATTAGTTGCACATCATCAAGATCTAAAAGCATCTGCATTTCTTCTGTTGTAACTACCTGAATGGCATCGTTTTTAGACGATTGCTGGCAACTACTAATACTTAAAACCAGTATTAACAAAGCTATTCCAAATATATTTTTCATAATTTTTTATTCTATGGTTCAATGACTTCACCTGTCCATTCCGTAAAACCACCCATTAAATTATAAGCATTTTCAATTCCTAATTGATTCATAATTGCACAAGCTTGCGCACTACGTCCTCCAGATCTACAATAGATATAATAATTTTTTGAAGCATCTAAAGTTTGAATTTTCTCCATAAATACCTGACTCTGAAAAATATCCAATTGTTCAGCATTAGGAATCATACCTTCCGCTACTTCTTCATCTGTACGAACATCTATAATAACGGCTTCAGGATCTTTTTCTAATTGCTCACGCCAAGCGGCTTGTGTTAAATCTGACATATTAATTTTAATTTCTTCAAAATTACTACTTATTCATTAATAGACGAAAAAAAATCCGAAATGTTACGTTCCGGATTTCTTAATCTTTTCTAATGGTTCTGCCAAACGCTATAATTCACAGAAAACAATTTAATTTCATTACACCTTTATCGTACAACCAATGGCACGTGTATGTGTTTCTTTAATGGTTTTTCCTGCCAACAAAGCATCCACAGCATTTTCAACATATTTCTGATTCACTGCATTGGCATCTTGATAATTATCATCAATAGCACCAATATATTTTACCTGATTGCCATTGGCTGTTTTTTCCAAAATATAGACATGAGGCGTTTTCGTAGCCCCATATTGGGGATAAATTTTCTGTCCTTTATCCATTAAATATGGAAATGTAAAACCTTTGGCTTTGGCTCTAGCTCTCATTGCTTCCATGCTATCCCCTTTTTGAACATCCGGGTTATTGGGCATAATAGCAATAACTGGATATCCTTTTGATGCATATTTTTTATCCAATGCGGTAATACGGTCTTCATAAGCCACTGAATATGGACACGTATTACATGTGAAAATCACGATAAAACCCTTGGCGTCTGTGTAGTCTTTTAAAGAAACCATATTGCCATCTATATTCTCTAAGCTAAAATCCGTTGCTATATCACCTACTTTGTAACCCGCATCTTCTGTTTTTACGGTAAAAGCAAAAAAGGAGATTACTGCTAACAGCACAAATGTTGTTTTAAGTGTTTTCATTATTATTATTTTAAAAATTTATTAAGTTCTGTTTGTAATTCTTTATAGGTGAAAGTTTGCTCATAAAAAGCTCTTTTATCCTTATTGTAAATAAGTGTTGCGGGAATAGCACCACTCCACTCCGCACTCACTTGTGGAATCCAACTATTTGCATCCACATCATTTAAAACTAAAATATCAGACTGCAAATTATGCTTACTTATAAAGGGTTTAAGTTTGCTTTCATATTGATGTGGAAAATCTAAACTCACCAATAAAACCTTCACATTTTCAGATTGATAATCGTTTCCTAACTTTTCAAAAGCTGGTAGTTCTTTAATACAAGGCGCACACCAAGTTGCCCAAAAATTAACCACATAAACGGTATCATCCGTTTTATTTAAAAAAGGCTTTAGTCCTTCAAAGTCATAAATAGCGAGACTATCTTTAACCTCTTCAATATGTGTATTGGCATTTTGAGTTTGTTCTTTTTTAGAAATATCTTGACAACTCCAAACGGTAAGCACCAAAAAAAATAACATATATTTCATCTGATAAAAATACATATTTGTTTTTAATTGATTTGCTGTTTAACAAACATTTAAACGAACAGAATCCTTTTTAAACCATTTTTATGCAATAATTTTTGGTTAGTTAAATTTTCATTTTATATTTGACCTATATTAAAATACTCATGAACACAATTTTAAATCATACGTGGTGGTGGAACAATCGAAACTCAAAATTCGTGAACTAATCCTATCCGTATATTTAAATTAAACATACTTAAAAAGGCTTGTCATTCACGACAAGCCTTTTTTTTTTGAAATCATATTTATGAAAACATTTAGTCTTTACACACATTATAAAAAAATACTTGCCGATACTATTACACCTGTGAGTGTGTATCTGAAAATTCGCGATAAATTCCCGAATAGTATTTTATTGGAAAGTAGCGATTATCATGCTAACGATAATTCATTCTCTTATATCTGTTGCAATCCTATTGCGTCTATATCCGTGAAAAATGAAGAAATCACCCAAGACTTTCCTGATGGCAGCCAATTGATTCATAAAATTTCAAAAAAGAATGATGTGGTGGATAGTATTCATAAATTCACCAAGCGTTTTAAAATACATTCGGACACCGATTTTAAATTTATAAACAATGGTGTTTTTGGGTATATGGCTTATGATGCGGTTCGCTATTTTGAAGATATTTCTATCGCTAAAAAAGAAGGTCATCAAGATATTCCTGATATTTACTATGCCGTTTATCAAAATATTATAGCCATTAATCATCATAAAAATGAAGCTTATATTTTTGCACATTGTTTTAACACAGAAACAAATATTAATGAGGTTTTACAACTCATTACCTCCCGAAACTTTGCTGCATTTAACTTTTCAACATCAGGAGAAACCACGTCCAATTTAACTGATAATGCCTATAAAGAACAAGTAGAACTCGCTAAACAACATTGCGCGCGAGGAGATGTTTTTCAGTTGGTATTATCTAAAAAATTCTCCCAAAAATTTAAAGGCGATGAGTTTAATGTCTATCGTGCCTTACGAAGTATTAATCCTTCTCCTTACCTATTTTACTTTGATTATGGCGATTTTAAAATCTTTGGAAGTTCGCCAGAAGCACAATTAGTAGTAAAAGGAGATCAAGCAGAAATCCATCCCATCGCGGGAACGTTTAAACGAACGGGTAATGATGAAAAAGACGCTATTCTTGCCAAACAGCTTTCTGAAGATGATAAGGAAAATGCCGAACACGTTATGTTGGTAGATTTAGCACGAAATGATTTAAGTCGCCATGGCAGTCAGGTAAAAGTTGAAACCTACCGAGAAGTCCAATTCTTTTCACATGTTATTCATTTGGTAAGTAAAGTTATTGGCAAAAAGCATGCAGAAACAACTACTATGCAAATGGTTGCAGATACATTTCCTGCAGGAACATTAAGTGGTGCTCCTAAACATAAAGCTATGCAACTCATTGAAAAATACGAAACAACGAGTCGTGATTTTTATGGAGGTGCTATCGGTTTTATGGATTTTCATGGTAATTTTAATCATGCCATTATGATTCGGACTTTTTTAAGTAAAAATCACGAATTACATTGGCAAGCTGGCGCCGGATTAGTGTCCAAATCAGATCCTGAAAGTGAATTACAAGAAGTATATAATAAATTAGGCGCTTTAACAAAGGCGATAGAATTGGCAACCGATATTTAAAAATGGAAAACAAAACACACATATTAGTTATTGATAACTACGATAGTTTCACCTATAATCTGGTACATTATTTAGAAGATTTGGATTGCGAAGTGACTGTAAAACGAAATGACCAACTCACTTTAGAGGAAGTTGATGCGTTTGATAAAATTGTGTTATCTCCAGGACCAGGTATTCCAGATGAAGCAGGTTTACTAAAAGCCATCATCCAAAAATATGCATCCACAAAAAGCATTTTAGGAGTTTGCCTAGGCCAACAAGCTATTGGCGAAGTGTTTGGCGGAACCTTAACCAATTTAGAAACGGTGTTTCATGGTGTTGCTACACAAATTACAGTATCAGTTGATGATGAAGCACTTTTTAATGGATTAGGGAAAAGCATGGCAGTTGGTCGTTACCATTCATGGGTTGTTCAAGAAAATTTACCTGATGTTTTAGAAGCAACATCCTTTGATGACAATGGGCAAATAATGTCACTTCGTCATAAAGTATTTGATGTTCGTGGTGTTCAGTTTCATCCAGAATCTGTTTTAACACCAAATGGGAAACAGATGTTAGCCAATTGGCTGAAGAGTTAAATAGATAAAAGAAATGATTCAAAATAAGGCGTAAAATATTGGAGGTTTTTAGTTATAAAAATATGAGGTTGTGATTTGTTATTGTGTTATTTGGATATTCAGTTATTAAGTCGTGACACCAATATAACGCATAACTCATTAATTCGTTAACCGAATAACTCAAAAAATAAAAATAGCTCCTAGAAAAAAGTAGGGTTCCGTCTTAAACGAGAACATAATATCAAGAAGATGAAAAACATACTTAACAGACTTATTAATCAAGAGCACATTTCCAGCGATGAAGCTAAAGGTGTATTGGTTAATATTTCGAGAGGCAACTACAATCAAAGCCAGATTGCATCATTTTTAACGGTTTATATGATGCGAAATATTACGCTTGAAGAACTTCAGGGCTTTCGTGATGCTTTACTAGAGTTGTGTATTCCTGTAGATTTAAATGGTTATAACGCCATAGATTTATGCGGTACTGGAGGCGATGGTAAAGACACCTTTAACATTTCAACTTTGGCTTCATTTGTTACAGCTGGAGCTGGTGTACATGTTTCAAAACATGGTAATTACGGCGTATCTTCTGCTTGCGGATCATCCAATGTCATGGAGCATTTGGGGATTAAATTTAGTAGCGATATAGGTTTTTTAAAAACCTGTTTGGACGATGCAGGCATATGTGTACTGCATGCGCCTTTGTTTCATCCAGCCATGAAAAATGTAGCACCAATTCGTCGGGAATTAGGCGTGAAAACATTTTTTAATATGTTAGGCCCTATGGTTAATCCGTCCTTTCCAGAAAATCAACTTGTAGGTGTTTTTAGTTTAGAATTGTTGCGCCTCTATAGTTATCTCTATCAAAATTCAGATAAAAAATATAGCATTGTCCATGCTTTAGATGGCTATGATGAAATATCATTAACAGGTTCCGCAAAAGTGATTAATAATGCATCAGAAAAAATGATTAACCCTAGTGATTTTGGTGTGGAAACACTCTCACAACAAGCTATTCATGGTGGTGATTCGGTTGCTTCCTCTGCAAAAATATTCACGCATATATTAGATGGACAAGGCACCATTGCCCAAAACAATGTGGTTTGTGCCAATGCCGCTTTAGCTATTTCTACAGTTAAAAACATACCCATTTCAGAAAGCTTTGCATTAGCCAAAGAATCCTTGCATAGCGGTCAAGCTAAAAAACGATTTAAAAAATTAGTGGCTTTAAGTAAAAAATAAAAACATCTATAAATACGAAATTGGTCATGGATATATTAGAAAAAATAGTTGCAGATAAACGCTTGGAAGTTGCATTAAAAAAACAACTTATTCCTTCATTGCAATTGGAGCAATCTGTTTTATTTGAACGCGAAACCATTTCGCTCGTTAAAAATTTACAACATAGTCCTTTCGGTATTATTGCGGAACATAAACGACGCTCACCTTCCAAACAGGTTATCAATCACAATTTAAATGTATTTGATGTAGCCCAAGGCTATGAAAAAGCGGGTGTTTCTGGGATGTCCGTTTTAACGGATGGCAAATATTTTGGTGGATCATTAGACGATTTATTGTTAGCACGATCAAGTTGCAATTTGCCGCTTTTACGTAAAGAATTCATTATTGATAGCTACCAAATTTTAGAAGCCAAAGCCTATGGCGCAGATGTCATTTTATTGATAGCTGCCATACTAACACAAGAAGAAATTAAAAGCTTTTCAGAATTTGCTAAAAGCTTACAATTAGAAGTGTTATTGGAAGTCCATAACGAAGCAGAACTGCAGAAATCCATTATGCCGAGTTTAGATATGATTGGTGTAAATAATCGGAATCTAAAAACCTTTGAAGTCTCATTAGACACGAGTAAAATATTAAGTAATCACATTCCAAACGAATTTATAAAGATTTCTGAAAGTGGCATCAGTAATGTAGAAGCTATAAAAGAATTAAAGCCCTTTGGTTTCCAAGGGTTTTTAATTGGAGAAAATTTTATGAAGACGGATAATCCAGGTGAAAGCGCTAATCATTTTATAAACCAATTTTAGCTATGAAATTAAAAGTTTGTGGCATGAAATTTTCAGATAATATGGAAGCGGTTGCCAAGTTGGGACCCGATTATTTGGGTTTCATATTTTATAAGAAATCAGCTCGCTTTTTTGATGGTGTTATCCCAACATTACCTAATACCATTAAAAAGGTAGGTGTATTTGTAGATGCTTCACCAAAAGAAATAATAACTATTGCAAATAATTATAATTTGGATGTTGTGCAATTACATGGGAACCAAACCAAAGAATTTGTTTTAATGCTCAACGGACTCGCCACGCTTTATGCTGCCAAAGATTTTGAAGTTTGGAAAGTGTTTAGTGTTGGCCAATATTTCAATTTTAAAGATTTACAGCCTTTTGAAAATAAAGTGAGTAAATATCTTTTTGATACCAAAGGCGAACTTCAAGGCGGAAATGGATTCATCTTTAATTGGGATCTCTTAAAAGAATACCCTTCAGCAAAACCTTTTATATTAAGCGGTGGCATTGGTTTAGATGAAGTGGAACATATTAAAGAATTTTTAAAGCAAGATGTTTCAAAAAAGTGTTATGCATTGGATGTGAATAGCCAATTTGAAACAGAGCCTGGCCTTAAAAACGTGGAAACTATAAAAGAATTTAAAAACAGATTGCATCACCTCAAGTGATTTTTAAGGAACTAAAACATAGTATCGAGAAGTAAAACGGTTGGATTCATTTAATTGAATATTACGGATCTAACAACAACAAAATAATATGACTTACAATATCAACGAGAAAGGTTATTACGGAGAATTTGGAGGCGCTTTCATTCCAGAAATGCTTTATCCAAACGTGGAAGAGTTACGTCAAAAATATTTAAAAGTTTTGGCGGAGCCTGACTTTCAAAAAGAATTTAAAGCTTTACTAAAGGATTATGTAGGCAGACCGTCTCCATTGTATTTTGCCAAGCGACTTTCCAAAAAATACAAAACCAAAATCTATTTAAAACGGGAAGATTTAAATCATACAGGTGCGCACAAAATCAATAATACTATTGGACAAATTCTTATGGCGCAACGTTTAGGCAAAAAACGCATTATTGCCGAAACTGGTGCTGGACAACATGGTGTGGCAACGGCAACCGTTTGCGCTTTAATGGGATTGGAATGCATTGTTTATATGGGCGAGATTGATATGGCTAGACAAGCACCAAACGTAGCAAGAATGAATATGCTTGGCGCTAAAGTAGTGCCTGCAACTTCGGGGAGCAAAACACTAAAAGATGCGACTAATGAAGCCATACGAGATTGGATTAATAATCCGGTAGATACACACTATATTATAGGTAGTGTGGTTGGTCCACATCCCTATCCAGATATGGTATCACGATTTCAAGCTATTGTTTCAGAAGAAATAAAATGGCAATTGCAAGAACATGAAGGTAGTCCGAATCCTAATTATGTTATTGCCTGTGTTGGTGGTGGTAGCAATGCAGCCGGTGCTTATTATCATTTTTTGGAGGACACCAACGTAAAACTAATTGCTGTTGAAGCTGCTGGAAAAGGTGTTCATACTGGTGAAAGTGCTGCAACATCGGCTTTAGGGAAAATAGGAATTATTCACGGCAGCAAAACTTTATTAATGCAAACTACTGATGGCCAAATAACAGAGCCTTATTCTATTTCCGCAGGATTGGATTACCCAGGTGTTGGCCCCATGCATGCGCATTTATATCAATCTGGTCGTGCAGAATTTCTAGCCATAACAGACAACGAAGCTATGGAAGCAGGTTTAGAATTATGTCAGTTAGAAGGTATTATTCCGGCTATTGAAACGGCTCATGCCTTGGCTGTATTTAAAACGAAGTCATTCCAACCCGATGATATAGTTGTATTAAGCCTTTCCGGTCGTGGTGATAAAGATTTAAGCACGTATAGCGATTATTTTAATTTATAAATGAAATTCATGAATAGAATCAATCAAAAATTACAGGAAAACAAAAAGCTATTATCCATCTATTTTTCAGCCGGTTACCCCAATTTAAAAGATACCGTTCCCATTATTCAAAAACTGGCAGAAAACGGTGTGGATATGATTGAGATTGGATTGCCTTTTAGTGACCCTCTTGCTGATGGCCCAACTATTCAGGCAAGTTCTACAAAAGCGTTAAAAAATGGCATGACGACAGAGGTGCTTTTCAATCAGCTAAAAGATATTCGGAAAACCGTTTCAATTCCATTAATTATTATGGGGTATTTCAATCCCATTCTACAATATGGCGTAGAAGCATTCTGTAAGAAATGTCAAGAAATTGGTATTGATGGCTTCATTATTCCAGATTTACCTGTAGATGTTTATCATGATAATTATAAAGCGCTTTTTGAAAAATACAACCTCATAAACGTGTTTTTAATTACGCCTCAAACATCAGACGAGCGAATTCGTTTTATTGATAGTGTTTCCAATGGATTTATTTATATGGTTAGCAGCTCTAGCGTAACAGGAAGTCAGTCCACATTTGGTAAGGCAGAACTTGATTATTTTAAACGAATTGCCACCATGAACCTCAAAAATCCACAAATAATTGGTTTTGGGATTTCCACGAATGAAACCTTCAACCAAGCAACCGAATATGCAAAAGGCGCCATTATTGGAAGTGCTTTTATCAAGCATCTTGAAAATACAGGTATTGAAAAAATTCATAATTTTATAAAATTCATACAACCATAAATATTCAGGGATGATTAAAATTCTTAACGACGGGAAGTTATTGCTTCTATTATGCCTCACATTGGGACTTGCTCCCTTTTTTCCTGAACCACACGTTTGGGGAAAATTAAAATGGATAGCAGGAGGCGCTGTTGGTATGCAACCCATGGATTGGCTTGATCTGTTATTTCATGGTTTTCCATTCCTTTTACTATTAAGATATCTAGTTCTCAAAATTGTTTTAAAAAAAATATAGTCAAATTCTCATTTTGACTGAAAATTTTTATTATTATCTTTAGAAATCCAACCTAGACCGATTAATTATGCGAAAAAATTACATGAAAAATAAATCTTTTTCAAGTTCTCTCATTCTTTTACTATTCATTTTGCTTTCTCAAATTTCCTGGTCGCAAAACGATACGATTGTATTAAAAAACAATGATAAAATTATTGGTGAAATAAAATCGATGGACAGAGGTGTGGTTACAGTTAAAACGACCTACAGTGATTCAGATTTTAAAATTACTTGGATAGATATAAAAAGTGTAAGGAGTAATCAAACCTACTTATTAACACTCTCCAATGGCAAAAGAATAAACAGTTCCATAAACACAAAGCCTGGTGATGATACCAAAGTAACCATAATGGATGATGGCACTGAACTTGTTATACCCATTAAAGATATTGTATATATTAAACCCGTAAAAAATGATTTTCTCTCACGAATTGTCGCATCGGTTTCCGTTGGGTATAACATTACAAAAAGCAATAATTTAAGGCAGTTTTCCGTAAGCAGTAATTTAAGCTATACTGCCTACAAATGGCTTTTAACAGGTAGTTATAATTCTGTAAGAAGCAATCAAGACGATGTTGCAGAAACAAAACGTACCGATGCAAGTGTTGGTTTTAACTATTTTATGAAGAATGACTGGTTCTATGCCACGGAAGCAAATTTTCTCTCTAATGATGAGCAAAAATTAAAATTACGATCAACTATTAAAGGTGGTTTAGGTAAATATTTCGTGCATTCCAATAAATTGTTCTTCGGTGGTGGCTTTGGTGTGGCTTGGAACAATGAAAGTTTTAGTGATGAATTTAACACCAACCGTAACTCCATGGAAGCTTATGGAAACCTAACATTAAATATGTTCGATTTTAGCGATTTTAGTTTAAATACAGACCTTACTTTTTATCCGAGTTTAACTGAAGGCGGCCGATATCGTGTGGATTATAATTTAAATTTAAAATATGATTTACCATTAGACTTTTTTGTAAAACTAGGCCTAACCTATAACTACGACAGCAAACCAGTTGAAGGTGCATCGGATTCAGATTACGTATTTCAATCCACTTTTGGCTGGGAATTTAATTAAAAGTAGTTTTTAGAAAACTGAAACGCCATGCTATACAAGCATCTTTATTTATTATCCAACATATTTAGGTACATGTCCTCAACCTTTTTCCGAGCCCAAGGTGTGCGTCTTAAAAACTTTAAACTGGATTTAACCGAAGGGTTATCTGTAAAACATTTTATTTTTATAGTATAACCCATATACTCCCAACCATAATGCGCTTCTAGGTCTAAAATAATTTTCTCAAGCGTTATACCATGTAATGGATTATTTGGTTGTTGCTCCATATTACAAACTAACTAGATCTTTAATTTTCACCGCTTTTTCAAAATGATCCAATTGGTGTGTTTCAATCCACCAAGTTGCAGCTTCCATTAACAATTTTGGGTTATTATTTTTATTTTCAAAAAAAGCATAGAAAGACAAGCCAACATTTTCGCCTTTCTGTGCTATTTTAGTATTGCAAACGTGAATTATTTTCGACCTTAATTCTGGACTCATAATCTAATCTCTTCTACTTTTTGGCCGTCTATTGGACGTACGACTCTCATTAGATCTATTTGATTTTCTAGACGAATTATCTGAAGGTTTTCTAGAATTAGATTGGTTTTTTTTAGGGCTTCGCTGTTTACTTCTACCTTGGCCTTGTTTTATAGGTTGTGTAGATGCATTAGGATCTGGTTCAAAACCTTCTAAAATAGTTACGGGAATTCGCTCACCGACCAATTTTTCAATATCGCGTAAAAATGTTGTTTCATCAGCACTTACTAATGAAATAGCCTCACCACTTGCTCCTGCTCTACCTGTTCTACCAATACGGTGAACATAATCTTCTGAAATATTCGGTAATTCAAAATTAATAACATGTGGTAATAGTGGAATATCCAAACCACGTGCTGCAATATCGGTTGCTACCAAAACACTTATTTTGCTAGATTTAAAACCAGCTAATGCCTTGGTTCTTGCACCTTGACTTTTATTTCCATGAATAGCGGCAGCCGTAATACCGCTGCTTATCATTTTTTTACATAGTTTATTGGCACCATGTTTTGTACGTGTAAATACAAGAACTTGATTCCAATTACCATCTAAAATCAGTTTAATAATTAAATCTGTTTTTTTGGCTTTAGCAACGCGATAAACCTTTTGAGTAATAGCATCCACGGTCGAGTTTTCTGGAGTTGCTTCAACCATTACAGGCTTCCGTAAAATACCATTTGCCAGTTTTTTAATGTCTTTTGAAAACGTGGCCGAAAACAATAAATTTTGTCTTTTAGCTGGCATTAAGGCCATAATACGTTCAATATCACGTAAAAAACCCATATCTAACATTCTGTCAGCCTCATCAAGTACAAGAATTTCAACCTGCTTTAATGAAATAACACCTTGATTTTGTAAATCTAATAGGCGTCCTGGTGTTGCTACCAAAATATCAACGCCACGATTAAGAGAGGCTACTTGCGGTTTTTGGTTGACACCTCCAAAAATAACTAAAGCACGTAAATCTGTAAATTCACTATATGACTTAACATTTTCATAGACTTGTGCTGCTAATTCCCGTGTTGGTGTTAAAATTAAGGCACGAATAGGTCTTCGATTAGAAGCTTGTGTTTGTGATAGTATTTGTAATAACGGAAGTGTAAAACCTGCCGTTTTTCCTGTTCCCGTTTGCGCGGATGCTAATACATCCCGTCCTTCAAGAACTGCTGGAATTGCTTTTTGCTGAATTGGCGAAGGTGTTTCATAACCTTGCTTACTGACCGCTTTTAAAAGGGCGTCAGACAAACCTAATGTTTTAAATGACATATAACGTATTTGTGAAGTGATAACCTAATAAATACAGATGTCACTCCTTTTGTTAGCCGCAAAGGTAAACTTATTTAATTCCAAATCTTGGTATCTGGCAGTTTTTATCACAATTCAATGCCGAGAACAGTTTAACATTTAATAACCTGATTTTAAGATAGTTTTAATAAAACATTAGGCATTTTTCATTATATTAAAGTAAACTTAAAAAGATATAAATTATGGGAACTATAACCGACAAAAGAAAATTTAAACCAACCAAAGAACAGAAAAATCCAACAAATCCAACCGGAAATACCAATATTAAAACCAACGATTTTGATATTGATAAAAAGACTATTAAAAATCAAAAAAACAAAGAATAATTATTTCTTTTTTTTTGATAGAAAAGCCAATTTCATTACCATGAATTTGGCTTTTTTTTATGTTTATTTTTACTAATAATAGTTATTAAAAATAACTCGCTTCTATCCTAAATAATGATACGGGAATTGCGTTATTTTGCAATATGGAAAACACCTTAAAATCTTATATTCCTAGTGCTGCTATTCCACAGATAATGGCACTATTGGACCATGATGATTTAACTGTGAAAATTAAGACGGAACGTAAAACGCGTCATGGTGATTATAGACGGTTGGCCAACGGAAAGCATGAAATTACTATAAATTCCAACTTAAATTCCTATCGTTTTTTAATCACGTTGATTCATGAAATTGCTCACTTTGAAGCTTATAAAGCCTTTGGAAAACATATTAAGCCGCATGGAAAAGCTTGGAAACACACGTTTCAAAAATTGATGTTACCATTTTTAAATCCAGCTATTTTTCCAATGGATTTATTACCACTTTTGGCCAATCACTTTAAAAACCCAAAAGCTAGTAGTGATACAGATATAAAATTAGCATTCGCTTTAAAACAATTTGATCCACAAAATGACAAAACCTATGTGTTTGAAATCCCATTTGGGCATCACTTTAAACTATATAATGGTAAAGTTTTTAAAAAGGGCAATAAACGTGTAAAACGAATTGAATGTATTGAAATTAAAACAGGAAAATTGTATCTTTTCAACCCAAATGCAGAAGTAGACGTTATAAATGATTAATGAATATCTTTCCAAACAAGGTCCTTTAAACAGGTGTTTTTGGTAAGATTAAATGAAACTAAATGAATAAAAATTATTACGCCATATTAATGGCAGGAGGTGTTGGCTCGCGTTTCTGGCCAGTAAGCACTCAAGATTTCCCAAAACAATTTCATGATATGTTAGGAACTGGTGATACGCTCATTCAGAAAACCTTCAGCCGATTAAGTAAGCTTATTCCTAAAGAAAATATTTTCATTCTCACCAATGAACGTTATAACGATTTGGTTTTTGAACAACTTCCTGAAATAACCAAACGTCAGGTTGTACTGGAACCAGCCATGCGAAATACAGCACCTTGTATTCTATATGCATCTTTAAAAATTCAGAAAGAAAATCCAGATGCCTTAATGATTGTCGCTCCAAGTGACCATTGGATTGAAGATGAAGCTGCCTTTACTACCAATGTAAAGCAGGCTTTTGAGTTTTGTAAATCTTATGATGCACTCATGACTTTAGGTATTAAGCCAACATTTCCAAACACAGGCTATGGTTATATTGAATACGATAAAACGACCGAAACCGATATTAAACCTGTAAAACAATTTAGAGAAAAACCCAATTATAAAACGGCTAAAGCATTTATAGAACAGGGCAATTTTCTGTGGAATGCAGGAATTTTTATGTGGAGTGTTTCGAGCGTTATTGATGCTTTTAAAAACAACCAATCGGAATTATTTACACTTTTTGAAAGTGGAATATCGGCTTACAACACCGAAAAGGAAGCCGCCTTTATAGCCGAGAATTATGGTAAGGCTGAAAATATTTCAGTGGATTATGCTATTATGGAATCCTCAAACAACGTGTATGTCCTTCCTGCTACTTTTGATTGGAATGATTTAGGAACTTGGGGTAGTTTGTATGATAAATTAGATAAAGACACCAACAAAAATGCGGTTGTAAATGCGCAAACCTTAACCGAGGATGCATCAGGAAACATGATCAGGACCGACGGGAAAAAACTCGTTGTAATTGATGGTTTAACCGATTATATCGTAGTGGACAAAGCGGAAGTTTTACTTATCTTTCCAAAGTCTAAAGAACAAGATATTAAAGAAACATTGCAACGCGTTAAAGATAATTTTGGAGACCAATTCATTTAAACATGGAAGAAAATAAGTTTAACTTTTCTGAAGAAGAAGAAACAAAAAAAGAAACTGCTGCTGAAGACGCAAAAAGCGAAGCGGCTGTTGAAGAATCTAAAAAAGCAGTAAAAAAAGATGCAAGAGGTCTTTTTGAAAACATTAAAAAATTCTTAATTGAATTATTAGATTTTCGTGAAGATACAGATCGTGATGAAACGACCGAAGCTATTAAAAGAGACATATCGTTTAAAGGGGCAACTGCTTGGATTTTAGTATGTTCTATTTTTGTTGCATCTATTGGATTAAATGCCAATTCCACAGCAGTTGTTATTGGTGCCATGTTAATATCCCCACTTATGGGTCCAATTTTAGGTATTGGTTTATCTGTAGCTGTTAATGATATAGACACCATGAAACGGTCGTTAATAAATTTAGCCACCATGATTGTGTTGAGTTTATTAACCGCGTATCTTTTCTTTTGGTTATTTCCATTGAGCGAAGACACGTCGGAATTATTAGGACGTGTACAGCCAGATATTCGTGATGTATTAATTGCCTTTTTTGGTGGAGCAGCCTTAATTATAGCCAAAACAAAACGTGGTACTATTGCTTCTGCCATTTTTGGTGTAGCCATTGCAACCGCTTTAATGCCACCATTATGTACGGCTGGTTACGGATTAGCTAAAGGTAATTGGCCATACTTTTTTGGGGCTATGTACTTGTTTATAATCAACACCATTTTTATTGCATTGGCCACATTTATTGTAGTAAAAGCATTACGATTCCCAATGTTGAGATACGCCAATTCTAAAAGGCGTAAGCGCACTGCCCAAATTGCCTCTTTTTTGGCAATTATAGTTATGGTACCTGCCGGTTTCACGTTTTGGAAAGTACTACAGGAAAGTAATTTTGATACAGAAGCTAAACGTTTTGTAGATAATGAGCTAAAAGGTTTGCCCCAATATGAGTACATTAAAAAGAATACCATTCCTAAATTTAACGATGGTGACTCCTATATTGAATTTAACACCTATGGTTTAGGTGAAATTCCTGAATCTACAATTGGATTGATAAAAAGTAAAACATCAGATTATCCAGCCCTAGCCAACACGCGAATTATTTTTAATCAAAGTCGTACAGAACAGTATGATAATATGAAGTACATGGAACAAATTAGGTTTCGTGACTCGGTTGATTTAATTTACCAAACACAAAAAATTAGTTTATTGGAAGATCGTGTTAAAATGCTATCTGCTTATGAGAAAAATACCATTCCATTTGACGATGTAATTAAAGAAGTTAAAATTAACTACGAAAATTTAGACCGATTTAGCTATTCTAGTGAAATTGCATCAGATTTTAAAAAGATAGATACTGTTTCGGTGTTTTCAGTAAAATGGAATAAAGACAAAATGAATTCGGCAGGAATTGCTAAAGAGCAAGATAAATTAGAACGGTGGTTGAAAGTAAAATTAAAATTGGACACGCTGGTTGTAAGACAAATAAATTAAGCGCGCTCTTCTATATACATTTGGCGCACTTTTTTAAAAAGATCTGAAGAGTAAACAAAGTTTGTAACGGCTTCATTGTCGGTTTTAAAAATATTATTCTTAGAGCCTTCCCACTCTTTTAAACCATTTTTTAAGAACACAATTTTCTGACCAATTTCCATAACGGAATTCATATCGTGAGAGTTGATAACCGTAGTCATATCATATTCTTCCGTAATTTCTTGAATCAAATTATCAATTACCATAGCAGTTTTAGGATCTAAACCCGAGTTCGGTTCATCGCAAAATAGATACTTCGGTTTATTTACAATAGCACGCGCAATAGCAACCCGTTTTTGCATACCTCCAGAAGCTTCACTTGGAAATTTATTGTGATCATCCTCTAAATTAACACGCTCCAAAACAAATTCAGCGCGTTCTTTCATTTCACTTTTACTTTGCTTGGTAAACATCCGTAGAGGAAACATTACATTTTCTAAAATCGTCATGGAATCAAACAAGGCACTACCCTGAAAAACCATGCCCATTTCCGCACGCAAGTCGCTTTTTTGGTCATCCGATAATTTCGAATATACTTTACCATCATACTCAATAGCACCATCCTCTGGCGTAAACAAACCCAACAAACATTTTAAAAAGACGGTTTTACCAGATCCACTTTGTCCAATTACTAAACTTGTTTTACCCTTTTCAAAAGTAGTAGAAATACCTTTTAAAATATGGGCATCTCCAAAGGACTTATGTAAATTTTTTACTTCTATCATGATAATAGTAATTGAGTTAAAATATAGTTACAAAGTATAATTACAACACTAGTCCATACAAACGAAGTAGTACTTGCTTTACCAACTTCCAATGCACCACCACGCATATAAAATCCATAATAGGACGGAATGGTAGCTAATAGGAAGGCAAAAATAACTGTTTTAATAAAGGCATAGGTAATATGAAAGGGTATAAAATCTTCTTGAACACCTATAATATAATCTTCAACAGTACTATAGCCACCATAATAACAAGCCGCTAAACCACCAACGATACCTAAAAACATGGCAATAGAAATAACAAATGGGTACAACATAAGGGCTACAAATTTTGGAAACACCAAATAATTAACCGCGTTGATACCCATAACTTCTAGGGCATCAATTTGTTCTGTAACACGCATGGTTCCAATACTAGAAGTTATAAACGACCCTACTTTACCCGCCATAATTACCGAAATAAAAGTAGGCGCAAACTCTAAAATAACCGACTGTCTAGTTGCAAACCCAATAAGCGTTTTCGGAATTATTGGACTTGTCATGTTTAGGGCTGTCTGAATAGTAACAACACCACCCACGAAAAATGAAATAAAAGCCACGATACCTAATGATCCTATAATTAAATCATCAATATCATTAAAAATTAAACGTTTCATAACCGACCATTTTGTGGGTTTATGAAACATAGCCTTAATCATTAAAAAATAAGTACCAATATTGTGTAGGTATGTCATTCTGCTTTTTCTTCTTGCTAAAATAAAAAACAAATATGTATTTAACGGTAATTTTAATTAGGGATATTTAAAAATCCTTACTTTTGAATTATAAATTCCCTTTCAAAATGAAAAATAGTATTTTAATTGTAATTATCCTCTTTACATTCAGTGCTTGCCAAGCTCAAAAAACACCTTTAAAGGCTACAAGTACTTCAGAAAAAAGCATATCTAACAGCAATCCAAAATTAGTGGTTGGGATTGTTGTAGACCAAATGAGATATGATTATTTAACTCGTTTTTACAACAAATACGCTGAAGGTGGATTTAAACGCATGATGAATGACGGTTTTAACTGTAAAAACAATCATTTTAATTACATTCCAACCTACACAGGACCCGGACACGCATCGGTTTTCACGGGAACCACACCAAAATATCACGGTATTATAGCCAATAATTGGTATGATAAAGAAATAAAAGAATCTGTGTATTGCGCTGGCGACGATAATGTTCAACCTATTGGCACACTAGATGATGCAGGAAAAATGTCGCCACACCGTATGCAAACCACATCATTTGCCGATGAAAATCGTTTGTTTACACAAATGAAAGGAAAAACTATTGGTATTTCTATGAAAGATAGAGGTGCTATTTTACCCGCAGGACATGCTGCCAACGCTGCGTATTGGTTCCATGGAAAAGATGAAGGGCAATGGATTAGTAGTTCGTTTTACATGAATGAGTTACCAGAATGGGTTAAACAATTTAATTCAGCAGATACAGCTGAATCATATTTAAAAGTTTGGCATACGCTTTATCCTATTGAAACATATACTGAAAGCGGACCCGATTTAAATGATTTTGAAGGTGGTTTTAAAGGTCAAGAAACAGCAACTTTCCCCTATGATTTGGAGCAACTAAAAACGGATAACAAAGGATTTGACATTTTAAAAGCTACGGCATACGGAAATAATTTAACAACTGATTTTGCCATAGCTGCCATTGCTGGCGAACAATTAGGCCAAGATAATATAACAGATATCTTAACTTTAAGCTACTCAAGCACAGATTATGTAGGTCATAATTTTGGAGTTAACAGCAAGGAAATTCAGGACACGTATTTACGACTGGATTTAGATCTTGAACGCTTTTTCAATTATTTGGACAAAACCGTTGGGGAAGGTGAATATACTATATTTTTAACTGCCGATCATGGAGCTGTTGATGTACCTTCCTATTTAACCTCAATTAAAATCCCTTCTGGTTATTTAAATAATAAAGAAACCAAACAAAAATTTAGCGCTTTTATCACGGAAAGATTTGGCGTGGAAGATTTAATAGAAAATGTGAGTAATAATCAGATATTTTTGAATAGAGATAAAATTTCAGAACTAAAATTAAATTTAGCTGATGTACAAGAAACTATTGTAAACGAATTAATAAAGTATGAGCGTGTTGCAAAAATTTACACCGCAACAACCATGCACAATACATCATTTACAACAGGAATTGAATCCTTGTTACAGAATGGCTATAACCAAAAGCGCTCTGGAGATGTTTTAATAGTACCAGATGCGGCCTACATTTCATATAGTAAAACAGGTTCAACTCATGGTAGTGGTTTTAATTATGATACGCATGTACCTTTATTATTCTTCGGAAAAGGTATAGCAAAGGGTAGTACATTGGAAAAAACAGTAATTCCAGATATTGCACCCACTATATCGGCAATGTTAGGAATTAGCTTCCCAAATGGGGCAACCGGAAAACCACTAGAGTTTGTATTGGATAATCAATAAAAAAGGTAGGGAACAACTAAAAAAGTAGAATAGCTTACTTATTTTCTATAAAGGAAATAATTATTGACTAACTCAATATAAGTTTCTTTAGCCTCGTCTTCCGTGATGTTTTGAATTTGAAACAATGCATTTGTTTTAAAAGCGGAAATTAGGGGCTTGCTACTACTCGGTCTACTATAATCATTAGTTGCTTTTTTGAAATAAGCATATAATCTTAATAAAAAGTCAGCAGGAAAAGGCTCATGATGATCGTTAATTCTATCAACAGCTTCTTTAAAGGCGATATCTAATTCTTCAGAAGTCATTATTTTTCAGCTATAATACTTTCAGCACCACGAACTTTTTGGTTAAGTGATACGTTAATTTTTGCATCTAAAGGTAAAAATAAATCTACACGTGAACCAAATTTTATAAATCCAGAGTCGCTTCCTTGATTTATTTGTTGTCCTTCTTTAGCATAGTTAACAATTCGTTTTGCTAGGGCTCCAGCAATTTGTCTATATAGTATAGGTCCGAAAATTTCATTTTCTACAACCACCGTCGTACGTTCGTTCTCTTCGCTTGCTTTTGGGTGCCATGCTACTAAATATTTACCTGGATGGTATTTACTATACACAACTTGCCCACCAATAGGATATCTTGTAACATGTACATTTATAGGCGACATAAAGATACTAACCTGTAAACGTTTTTCATTGAAATATTCTTTTTCAAAAACCTCTTCAATAACTACAACCTTGCCATCCACTGGTGAAACAATATGGTTATCATTATATGAAGTTTGCCTTTTTGGGTTTCTAAAGAATTGTAAAATCAATAATAAAAACAATAGCAACCCTATCATGATAATCATGTTAAGCCATGGTAATACCACGTAAGTATCTGATATCAAAAATAACGCTACAACAACGATTAGCGTAATTAAAATAATTTTATGTCCTTCTTTATGAAACATACTATATAATTTCTAAAAACAAATGAATAAAAGGTGCTGCAAAGATAATACTATCTAACCGGTCTAACAACCCGCCATGACCCGGCATTATAACACCACTATCTTTAACACCAGCTTGGCGTTTAAATTTGGATTCTATTAAGTCTCCCAAAGTTCCAAAAACACTAATTATAATTGCTAATATTAGCCAATTATTAAAACTTAATGTTTCGGTAAAGGTAGCAATAAAATAGCTAGCTACGGATGAAAAAAATAATCCACCTATAAAGCCTTCCACCGTTTTCTTTGGTGAAATTTTTTCGAAAAGCTTCTGTTTCCCAAAATTCTTACCCACCAAAAAGGCAAAGGTATCATTTACCCAAACCAAAATAAAAGCGCCTAATAGAATAAACGGATTGTACTCACTATTATAATTTGCAATCAATACAAGAAATACAAAAGCACTAGATAAATAAAAGGTTGAGAGTAAAAATCGTTTGGAAATAAATAATGGAATTCGTTTTTCTGCAAATAAGTCTTTAATTAAAAGTAGTTGCACAAAAATCGTAATTACTTGTAGAATACGCGTGGCTGCACTTAAACCCGCATCTGTTTTCATGAAAAACTGCCAATAACCAAATATTAAATACATGAGTGTAAAAATCACATAAGGCCAAAAAGATTTATAGCCAATAAGTTTTTTAAATTCTCCCATACATATCAATCCGAAAATAAAAAACAGGATTATTAAAGCGTGTTCGTTTAATAGAGACACCATTAACAATGAAACATATAACAAACCCGTAAAGGATCTTATAAGGATTTCTTTCATGCTATAGGTCTTCTAACAGAAGTAAGTATAAATTTTTAGAATTGCTACCATAACTCATAAAATCATTTTCTTTCTCTTTATTTTCTGAAGTTTTAAAATGTTTTATGGTGGTGATATTTGTGGGTATTCTTTTTGAATTGTTGTTTTTTATTCCTCGTAAACCTTCTCCAATATTAGCTGTAATTTGGCTAGTTGTGGCAAAAACAATAAAATTTTCAGGAAATTCAATTAATTTCTTTTCTGCTATTTGGTTGGAGGAAATCAATAACGAACCATCATCCGCAATTAAGTTTTCGCAGGTGGTTAAAAAATATTCGGCGTCAGTACTGACACGTGTTACATTTAAATCAGAATTTTTGAATTTTTGGTTTAATTGCTCATCATAGATTAACACACTTTTCTCTTCCCAATCATTTTCAATAATGATATTGTTTAAGCTATCAAAAATTTCATCTAAATTTTCGCAATACAGAAACTTACCACCATTAGCCTTGAAGTTTATTGTAAACCGCTCATCTATAGGTAATTTAATTTCTGGCATATACTTGCCTCGCTCATTAGATTTTAATTCCTTGTCTGAATCAACAGATTTGGAACCAAAAATTTTTCTAAATAGACTCATTTATGTTTTTGCTATTAAATACGAGTAATTTAAGGTGTTTTTCAAATATAAAAAATCTTAAACGAACCGTAAGGCTAATTTAAGATTTTTAATAAATGTTAACAGAAAAATTTTGATTTATTCTTCTTCTTCGGTATCGATCACATGTTTATCAAATGGTCGTTTTCCAAATATTTTTTCTAAATTATCTTTAAAGATAACTTCTTTTTCCAATAGCACGTTAGCTAATTCGGTTAATTTATCTTTATTTTCTTCAAGAAGTTTAATAGCACGTTGGTACTGTTCTTCTATGATTCTAGAAATTTCGTCATCAATTAATTCCGAGGTTTTCTCACTATAAGGTTTTGTAAAACCGTATTCGTTTTGTCCTGAAGAATCATAATAGGTTAAATTCCCAACTTTGTCACTTAAGCCATAAACCGTTACCATAGCACGTGCTTGTTTGGTCACTTTTTCTAAATCGCTTAATGCACCCGTTGAAATTTGATTGAAAATTACTTTTTCAGCCGCACGACCGCCTAAAGCAGCGCACATTTCATCTAGCATTTGTTCGGGTCTAACAATTAAGCGTTCTTCTGGTAAATACCATGCTGCTCCTAATGAACGTCCACGAGGTACAATAGTAACTTTTACTAAAGGTGCTGCATGTTCTAACATCCAACTTACGGTTGCGTGACCAGCTTCATGATAGGCTACAGCTTTCTTCTCACCTGACGTTATAATTTTATTTTTCTTTTCAAGTCCTCCTACAATTCTATCTACGGCATCCAAGAAATCTTGTTTATCTACGGCTTTTTTACCATTTCTAGCGGCAATTAACGCGGCTTCGTTACAAACATTAGCAATATCAGCTCCAGAGAAACCTGGTGTTTGCTTAGACAAGAAGTCAATATCTAAATCTTCTGCCTTTTTTAAAGGCCTTAAATGCACTTCAAAAATTTCCTTACGCTCACGAACATCTGGCAGGTCCACAAAAATTTGTCTATCAAAACGTCCTGCACGCATTAATGCTTTATCTAAAACATCTGCTCGGTTGGTTGCTGCCAATACTATGACGTTTGTATTAGTACCAAAACCATCCATTTCTGTTAGTAATTGGTTTAAGGTGTTTTCACGTTCATCATTAGAACCTGACATATTATTTTTACCACGAGCACGACCAATAGCATCAATTTCATCAATGAAAATAATAGCTGGCGATTTCTCTTTGGCTTGTTTAAATAAATCTCGCACTCTAGAGGCACCAACACCTACAAACATTTCCACGAAATCTGAACCAGACAATGAAAAGAACGGCACTTTTGCTTCACCAGCAACGGCTTTAGCTAATAATGTTTTACCCGTTCCTGGAGGTCCTACTAATAAGGCTCCTTTAGGGATTTTACCACCTAAATTGGTGTATTTTTCTGGATTTTTAAGGAAGTCAACAATTTCTTGAACTTCTTCTTTAGCACCTTCTAAACCGGCAACATCTTTAAAGGATGTTTTAACATCTGTATTCTCATCAAATAGCTTAGCACGTGATTTACCAATATTAAATATTTGACCACCAGCTCCACCACCAGAACCACCAGACATACGTCTCATTATAAAAATCCAAACGCCTATTAATAAAATAAACGGTAGTAATCCTATTAGGAAATCGCCCCAAACATTCTGTTCTGTTTTGTACTCAATTTTTGGTTTTGGGTCTAAATCTTCCGCTTGTATAACTTTGGCTATATCATCTTCAAAATTTTGAAGATCACCAAATTCAAATCGATAATTTGGTAGTTTGGTTGCCGTTGGCAATAACGATGTAGGTTTGGATTTTTTATGTACATCTTTTGCTTCTGCTTCAGATGTTAAATATACTTTGGCTTCGCGCCTGTTTACAATTTCTACTTTATCAACATCGCCATCTTTTAAAAATGTCATGAATTGTGATGGTGTTGTTGGATTTGTTTCATCAAATCCGCTTCCTCCCAACACTTGCATGGCTATAAATAGCACGATTACGCCACCATAAATCCAATACATATTGAATTTAGGTTTCTTGTTTTTATCTTTCTTGGTATCCTTGTTCATTAATATCCCTTAATAGTTTGTTTCAATTACCGTTGTTTTTGCGTCACCCCAAAGGCTTTCAATATCATAATACTCGCGTATGTGCTTCTGAAAAACATGAACTACTACGTTCACATAATCCATTAAAACCCATTCAGCATTATCCGAACCTTCAATATGCCAAGGCTTATCTTTCAGTTCTTTACTTACTTTTTTCTGGATGGAATTTACAATGGCATTTACTTGTGTGTTCGAAGCACCTTCGCATATTATGAAGTAGTCGCAAACCGTGTTTTCAATCTCGCGTAAATCTAATATATTTATGTCTTTTCCTTTTACGTCCTCAATTCCGCTTAAAATAGTAGCTATCAATTGGTCTGCATTGATTTGTTTTTTTGCCATTCACTTAAATTAATTTGTGCAAAGTTATTATTTTTTAGTTCTTTATACCGTAAAAAAATCATAAGATTTTACCTGTATAGTCAATAATTCACCGAATGCATATAATCAAACTTGATGCCACCGATTCTACCAACTCGTATTTAAGAGCATTAAGTACAAACAGCACCTTGGCAGATTATACTATTGTTAGCGCCAAGCACCAAACTCATGGACGCGGGCAACGTGGCACAAACTGGCAGTCTGAAACCGATAAGAACCTGATGTTTAGCGTGTTCAAGAACGTTTCATTCTTGGGTTTTCAAGACAATTTCTTTATAAGTATGGTTACTTCTTTAGCCCTAATTAAAACCTTGCAACAGTTTTTAATACCCAAACTAAGCATAAAATGGCCTAACGACATTTTGTCAGAGGACAAAAAAATCTGTGGCATTCTTATAGAAAACACCGTTAAACAAAATGCTTTTGGAGGTACTATAATAGGTATTGGACTCAATGTTAACCAAACGCAATTTAAAGATCTTCCTAATGCAACTTCCTTACAGCTAATTGTAGGCACGCCTTTAAACACTGATGAATTACTGTTAAGCATTGTAACCAATTTAAAATTTTATTTCAATCAGTTAAAAACCAATCAACACAAACTTTTAAAAGAAACATACGAAAGTTACCTGTTCAGAAAAAACAAGCCTTCAACCTTTAAAGATCAAGAAGGTAATTTATTCACAGGATACATTCAGGGTGTGACAAGTTTAGGAAATCTTCGCGTTTTATTAGAAGATGAAATAATTGCCGAGTATGAGTTAAAAGAAGTTACGCTGCTATATTAATTATACAGCTTTTGGCATATTGCTAGCTAATGTTTCAAGAAATTTTGAAATAGGCCCTTTTATCATCATGGCCATCATAGCATTGAATTCGCCGCTAAATTGAAGTTGTACTTCACTTGTATTTGCATCAATTTCTGTTATATTCCCGATTAAAGAAAAGTCCAATTTTCCACCAGCAGCTCCAAGAACAATTTTATTTGGTGGTATCATTTCCTTTTTCTTAAGAATAATTTCGGGCATTCCCTTTAATGCAAATAAAAATTTATCCTCGCCTAACACTTCAAATTTACTAATGTTATCAGGCATTAATTTTTCAAAGTTTTTAATATCTGACAAGAAGTTAAACACCGTTTCAGGTGATTTATTGATAGTTGTTTTTGGAGATTCTAAATTCATAATAAGTATATAATATAAGTTTGTAATATTTGTTTTAATACTATCAATTAGCGTTCCATTCTGCTGGATTGGCATTCCAAGAAGCTAAAATACCTTGTTCTTTAGTGGATATATAATTAGTATGGTAGGCTTCATCTAAAAGTGAATTGTAATCACTTAAGGTTGTTAAATGCACATTCTCTTTCTCAAAATTTTCTTTTGAAATATTAAAACCATAAGTAAAAATGGCCATCATACCTTTAACATTCGCATGATTTTCTTTTAAAGCGCGAACAGCATTTAAGCTACTTTGTCCCGTACTAATTAAATCCTCAACCACAACCACGTTTTGTCCAGGCTCCAAATGTCCTTCAATTTGGTTTTGGCGACCATGACTTTTAGCTTCAGGTCGAACATATACAAATGGCAACCCCAAATACTCCGCAACCAACATACCAATACCTATAGCTCCAGTTGCTACACCGGCAATAACATCTGGTTTGCCATATTGTTTTTCAATTTGCTTGGCCATGGTTTCACGAATGTAATTTCGGATTGGTGGATAAGAAAGTATAATTCTATTATCACAATAAATAGGCGATTTCCATCCCGAAGCCCATGTAAAGGGTTCTGTAGGCCGTAATTTTATGGCATTTACCTGAAGTAGAACTTCGGCAGTTTTTCTGGCAGTGTCTTTATTAAAAATCATAGCTGCAAAATTACACTTTTTTACGTAATCTGCATTTTTAAAATATGATTTAAAATTAATTTTTTAAATCTATTGCTATCCTATTATTTTTAATATTTTTACAAAACCTAATTGCAACAATAAACGCTATGTACAAAGTTTTTGTTAATGATAAACCTATTATCTTAACAACAGAGGTTGAAAAGGAATCATCTTTCAAAAACTATTTATTAAAATCTGTTGCTATCACCAAAGTCATTAAAGATTTGAACAAGAAATCTGTTAAGGAAGTTCATCTTATACATTCTAAAGAAGAAAAGCTCCTTAAAAAATTCCTTAAAAAACTACCGAATGTTATTGCTGGAGGTGGAAAAGTATATAATGAAAAAGGAGAAATTCTTTTTATTTTCAGAAATGATAAATGGGATTTACCAAAAGGAAAAACTGAAAAGAAAGAATCTATTGAAACGACTGCTATTCGCGAAGTTGAAGAAGAAACAGGTGTTGCAGGTTTAAAAATAACCAAACCGCTTGAAACAACGTATCATATATTTAAGCGCAATGGCAAATACAAAATCAAAATTACCTATTGGTTTGAAATGACAACCTCCTACTCTGGCACTTTAGAACCTCAAGAAAATGAAGGTATCACCAAGGTTGCTTGGCTTAATGAAGCAGAAGCGCAAGAAGCTTTGAAAAATAGTTATGCCAATATCAAGCTACTATTCTAATTTACATTGCTTTATAGCGCCAAAAATTAGCGTTTTTAACGAATCAGCCATCTGATTATTACGAGAATACTTCTGATTAATTTCAATCTCAATACCAATATAATTTTCTGAAAACTGCTTTCTTAAATAGGTTGGAAATCCATCTGACTTACCTAAATACGGTTGGTTGAAGCGAATATCATAATTATTGCTGATTCTCAATATTTCTGCTTTAGACACTTTACAAAAATCCTTTTCTTTTGGAATTCGAGAATCATATAGCAAACCAATATCAACCCGCCTTTCTACCTTTTTCCAAATGGGTGTAAAACTGTGAATAGAAATATGAATAACGGTTTCGCCTTCTTGTATATATTGTAAAATGACACCTTCTACAGCATCTCGATATGGCTTATAATATTGCGCTATTATTTTCTGCTTTTCTGCTTGTGAAAGTTCGCTTGTAAATTCAGAAAACAAATTTTTATGGTGCAATGACCTGTTTAATTCAATTAGTAAGCGACTTGTAGTACTAAATTTAGAAAAATCAGCTATTGGTTTTAAGCTTTGAAAGACATCCAAGGCGCCCAAATCAAAACCACGATGCGTGTTTAATATAGCTTCTTGATTTATAAATAACCCTTTATATTCTTTAGGAATATGATTACCACCATGCTCGCATGTTAAAACCAATTTCACGGTTTAAACATGGCATTTTTATGCAGACAATCTGCTAATTCCCAATAGACATTTTTAATGTGTGTTTCGGAATAATCATCATTTATGGCTTTTAAAATACGCGTTGCCAAGGTACCTTCACTTAAAATACAATCCAAAGCTTCATAATGAACTTCGCCTATAGAATCTTTTGTCAGCTGAAAAAGGTGTTGCCATAATGCTTGAACTGTCATGATTTTTTCCACTTGAAACAACTTCAAGTAGTCAAGATTTGAAACTTCATAGTATTCACCTTCCTTTATTATCGGATTTAATAGGGCGTATAAATGTTCCTTCGTCCATTTTTTCTGCTCTTGTAAAGTGGTGAATTTTTCGTCCACTAAAAACTTCAAAACAGCAATAATAAGGGCGCAAATAGCCATATCGGCCTTCGGGCATTCTTGAATATCAACCAAACGAATTTCAATAGCATTTCTATCAAAACGTGCAATGGCACCACGAGAATTTAAAAAGTGATGATCTAAAATATTATTGGTATCGTGAGGTTTTATGGCGCGTTTTATAGGCTCGAAAACCGTTTCATAATAATCTAACTTGGTAAAAGCACGTTCTGGAATAACCAAACCTGTCAATTCTGGGATCTCTTTCTGGTTGGTTTTGTAGTATTCCAATCTGGCATCTTTAAAGCCAGTGTTTTTTCCTTCTAAAATTGGCGAACTTGCACACAAACCAGGAATAAGTGGCAAAATAACACGAATGGCGGCATGTAATTTTTCAAATTCAGTATCATCAAAAAAAGGCAAGTTAATATGTGTGCTTTGCACATTGCTCCAACCGTGTCCTTTACAATTAAAAATCCGATTGTATAATTCGTAAACCTCACTGTAACTGTGTTTCCAAAGTTCGGTATCTATCAACGGATTCAATAATGGATGTGCAGCAGTTGGCAGTAATTTTGAATCAAATTCTTTTAAAATCTGATTAATTTCAATAATATTTTTATGAAACGA
Organism: Bizionia sp. M204; assembly: GCF_023205095.1. Taxonomy (GTDB): domain Bacteria; phylum Bacteroidota; class Bacteroidia; order Flavobacteriales; family Flavobacteriaceae; genus Algorimicrobium; species Algorimicrobium hallyeonense. The sequence continues at coordinate 2,036,100 of NZ_CP046242.1, forward strand.
TTCGGACAATCCATTTAAATCGGCTGTTGGTCCATTGGTTTTTAATTCTACCACATGAGCCACCAATTCATTACTCCAAGCTAAGGCTCCATTTTCCACATCGGATGTTATTTCACCCGCTTTTTTGGCAAGTAACTTATCAACAATAGCTGCCGGTTTAAACGTATTTGAAACGAGCATATACTCCAGTTCAATACCGTAAACTTCAAATAAATGATATCTTTTAGCTCTCATTCTTAATCCAATCTATTTTTTAAAGCTGTTAAAATTTTTACATAAATGGTATCGCCATAATAACGATCTTCTACACCAAAATCTATATTTGGATTGTCATTAATTTCAATAACCATCGGTTTTTCATTTACCACCTTAATATCAATACCATAAAGCCCTTCCCCCATTAACTTGGCAGATTTCAAAGCCATATCTAATACTATTTTTGGCACGTCTTCTATTGGTAAACAATCAGCATTTCCATCTTGATCATCTTTCTTTTTGGCATCCCAATTGTAAATTTGCCAATGGCCTTTTGCCATATAATATTTACAAGCAAAAAAGGGTTTGTCATCAATAATTCCAATGCGCCAATCGTAATCCGATGGGCAAAATTCCTGCGCTATAATTAAATCCGATTCTTTCAACATGCTGTTAACAAGCACATGATACTCGTCTTCGGTTTTAGCTTTTTTAACACCAAACGAAAAAGTAGAATCTGGTGCTTTTAACACACAAGGCAAACCGACTTGCGCTATAACATCGTTTTTATTATCCTTATGAACAATAATGGTTTTTGGTGTGGCAATATTCGCATTATTTAAAGCTTCTGCCATGTAAACTTTGTTACAACATTTTAAAATAGCGTCGGGATAATCTACAATAGCAATCCCGTCTTGCTGGGCCTTTCTAGCAAATGCGTAGGCTTCATTATTCACTTCGGTGCTTTGGCGAATTAGCAAGGCATCAAAAGATGATAAGCGCGATAAATCTTTAGGCTCGATTATTTCGGCATAAATATTCATTTTTTCGGCTACATCAATAAATTTCTTGAGTGCTTTAGCATTACTAGGAGGCGCTGGATCATTTGGGTTCACCAAAATAGCTAAATCGAAATCCGACTTAATTAACTTGGGTGTATCATAGCGTTTTTTGGCAAAATACTGATTTGCAAATGCATGCACACTTGACATGTGTTCTTCCGGAATTTCCGATTCGGCGATAGCACGAATACTTTGCACATGCCATTTGGTGGTATGATTAAATTTTACACGTAAAAAAGGCACTTGAAAATACTTGTAAAATAAGGTGCTTAATTCCTTATATTTTTGAGCCACATTTTGCCCAAAATAAATACTTAAGGTAAAGTCTTGAGATTTGATGTTTTTAAGACTCTGCTGAATCACATCATCAAACTCATCGGAAATGATTCGGACGAGTTTTAGTGCTTTTAAATCCACAATATTCTTAACCGTAGGAATGGCTAAATGCCCTCTAGCTTCTGCTAAAAGCGACACATAATATCCTTTAGATTGGTACGAATAATCTTTACATAAGTTAAAGATTCGTGCATTTTTTAAAAGTGAAAACTGCGGGTTGGTCAGGTAATCTTGTGATGAAATCACGGTAATGTTCTCAATCGAAAAATTCCATTTTTCTGGTTGATTAACAACAATGTATTTGTTCATTAAAAACGCATAAGCGCGATATAAATTTTACACAAAATTAGATTATTTTTCAATAGCTTTTACATGGCGTTAAAAATATTTTACACATGAAATATAAGGTCTAAGCAACACAGTATCAAAATGCTAAAACATATTTATTTCACGCGATAAACAGGATATTGCAAATACGCTGGCTCATAATTGTTGGAGCGTTCATATAACCAATTTAATTGCGCATACCAATTATTAGAAAATTCTGGTTCAGCTTGTTTTTTAGCTTCAAATTCTGCTTTTAATTCTGAATTAGACGCCAATAATTCTGAAGCCGTATCTTCAAATACATAAGGCGAAAAACCTTCCTTCTTCTGTAAAATGGTATCGAAGAAATTCCAATTAAAAAAGGAATCTGGTGCTTGAGGTTCTAATGTTTCTACGAGATAACGTACGGCGTTTTGATTGGTAGAAATCCAATAATCACCTTTTCTGAATAAGAGGTTATTTTCAGATGCTGTAACAGATGTCTTATAATGCTGATAATGGCCTTCATACGGACTTTTACGTGTTTCAAAATCGGCTATTTTGTAGGATTCTACAGCTAGTGTGGTATCTTTTTCAAAACGATTCATTTGAACACCATTCAGTTTTAATAAATCAATTACTCTGTGCCAACCTTGTGGAATGATGTAGGCTTTTGGAACGGCAACTTCAACCGTTGGTTTAAAATAATTCTGATAAGCAACCGGTTTTTCAAAAGGTTTGTTTCTATCGTATTTTAAGCGCTCCTTTCCTGTTACCTCACTTGTTATAGTATTTCCTTCAAAACCTTTAAAGTTTAAGGTGGTAGATTTTGTGGTATCTACTTCCCAATCTAACGGATACATTTTCTGATTCTTAAAAGCTTCAAATGCAGCTTGGCGCAATTTCGATATATGATCGCCTTCTTTTTCAATAATAGCAATCATACTTCGCATCAGTTCATAGGTTCCTTCCACACGTGGTTTGTATGGTTTTAACATATGTGTTTCAACCATCATTCCAATAACATTCCACAGTGCGGTGTATCCCGTTGAATAGCGTGGATAATCCATAAATTGACTAAAACCAATTTCCGGAACTTGATTAAAAACATTCACATAAGGTGTAATATCCCAATCTTTCTTTTGTAAATCCGCTTCCAGTGCGGGCATGATGGTGTTTTGTAAAAAACTCCCCAATTCACCGCCTAACTTATTATGTTGGGTAAACAAATGAGTTAGCACATATTGATAATCCGCGCCATTACTTACATGATTATCTATAAAAACATCCGGCTTTACCAAATGAAAAATTTGAGCGAAGGTTTTAGCATTCTCGGTATCGTTTTTTATAAAATCACGGTTCAAATCAAAATTCTGCGCATTGCCACGAAAGCCGTATGCTTTAGGACCATTTTGATTGGCACGCGTTCCTGAATTTCTATTTAAACTTCCGCCAACATTATAAATAGGAATGGTAACTACAACGGTATTCTTTGGTGCTGGAATTTTTCCTTGAGCCATATCACGAAATAACATCATCGTCGCGTCTATACCATCGCTTTCACCAGGATGAATACCATTATTGATTAATAATACACGTTTATTTTCACGAATGGTTTCGAAACTAAATTTAGCATCGACATTAAAAGTCACAATATGCAAAGGCTCACCAGAATCTGTTTTTCCAATAGCTTGCAGTTGAATTTGAGGAAAGGCATTTGCCAAATCCGAATAATATTGAATGGTTTGATAATATGTAGCCGTTTCCGTTCCGTTGCTTGCCTCAAAAACCGTTATAAAATCATCTTTTTTGCTTTGCGCCTGTAAAAAACTGAAAGTCAAACAAATGACTAACAGTTGACTAATACGAATCATATTTGAAATTTTAATAAGTAAACTTAAACAATTTATCACAATATAATCTTGTAGGTGTTTATATTAACTGTATTTTTGCACCCTCAAAAAAAGAATGATGACTCAATTTTTTCGAAAATTTACAACAAATCCTAAAAATGATATTTTAAGCGGGATAACCGTTTCATTAGCAATGATTCCAGAAGTGGTAGCATTTGCTTTTGTGGCGCAAATAGACCCACTTATGGCACTTTCTGGTGCGTTTATTATTGGATTAATTGCTGCAATTTTTGGAGGAAGGCCAGGTTTAATTTCTGGCGCTGCTGGTGCTGTTGCTGTAATTTTTGTCACCATGATTGCTGATGGACATACAAAAGGGCTTCTTTTTGATCAGCCTGTAGATAATATGGGTTTTTTCTACTTAATGGCTTGCGTTATTTTAATGGGAATTATTCAAATTTTAGCCGGTGTATTTAAGTTGGGACGTTTTGTGCGTTTAATTCCGCACTCCGTAATGCTGGGTTTTGTAAACGGTTTAGCTATTGTTATTTTTTGGGCTCAAGTAAAAATGTTTACACATAAATCATTAGTAGTTTCTACCGATGGCGTTAAGGAATACGTAAGCACCTATATGGAAGGCGCTGAACTCTATTTAATGTTAGGCTTGGTATTTTTAACCATGACCATCATGACCATTTTACCAAAAATAACTAAAAAAATTCCTGCGGCTTTAACGGCTATATTAGTTACCACATTTATTGCAATCGGATTTAATTTAGATGTTTCAACGGTTGGTTCATACATTATTGAAGGTGGTGGAACAGGCTTAAAAGGTGAATTTCCTACACCTAATTTAGAGCTTTGGCAAAATCTTCCAATTAATTGGGACACGCTAAATTTTATTCTTCCCTATGCGTTTTTAGCCGCTTCCGTTGGTTTAATAGAATCATTAATGACCATGAATTTGGTGGATGAATTAACGGACACCAGAGGTAATGGCGACCAAGAATGTATTGCTCAAGGAGCTGGAAATATTATGTCAGGTCTTTTTGGTGGAACTGGAGGTTGTGGTATGATTGGACAAACGGTAATTAATATTAACGCTGGTGGTCGTGGTCGTCTTTCAGGTATCGTAATGGCTCTAACGCTGTTAACTTTTATACTTTTTACAGATAAATTAATTGAGCAAGTACCAATTGCAGCACTAGTTGGTGTTATGTTTATGATGGTTATTGAAACATTTGCATGGTCTAGTTTTCGCATTATTAAAAAAATTCCAAAATCCGATGCTTTTGTACTCATAATCGTTTCAGCCGTTACAGTTATATTCGATTTAGCCATTGCCGTTTTTGTTGGTGTTATTATTTCGGCATTAGCTTTTGCTTGGGAGAATGCCAAACGTATTCGCGCCAGAAAACGCATGCGTGAGGATGGCACCAAAGTTTACGAAATTTGGGGTCCATTATTTTTCGGAAGTATAACAGCTTTTAATCAAAAATTTGATCCTAAAAATGACCCACAAAATGTTGAAATTGACTTTGTTGAATCGCGAATTAGTGATCATTCTGCTTTAGAAGCTATTTTTAATTTAGTTGAAAAATATGAAGCCGAAGGAAAATCGATTAAATTGAAACACTTAAGCGAAGATTGCAAATTACTCATGTATAAGGCTAGTCCGAAATTCAGGGAAGTTATTGTTGAAGCGGTTGATGACCCGAGATACCATTTAGCAGCAAACCCTGAAGAGTTTCCAAAACCACTTTCAGAATACAAGTTTAAATAACTATTTTACCCGAACACTAATGGGTACTAATTTGGTATAATCGCCTTGATTACGAATCACATCGCGCACAATGGATGATGAAATATAGGACGTATTCGCAGCCGTTAACAAAAATACGGTTTCTATAGGTGCTAAATCGCGATTGGTATGCGCTATGGCTTTTTCAAATTCGAAATCTCCGGGATTACGCAAACCACGAAGTATAAATTGGACGTTGTTTTTCAGGCAAAAATCGACTGTTAAACCTTCATAGGAAACCACTTTTACTTTCGGTTCGCCAGCAAATGATTCTTCAATAAACCGCATGCGTTCTTCTAATGAAAACATGTATTTTTTATCCGCATTCACACCAATGGCAACAATAACCTCATCAAACAGTTTGATAGCGCGTTTAATAATATCGTAATGACCTAAAGTTAATGGATCAAAAGATCCGGGAAATACAGCTTTTTTCATAATTTACTCCTAAACATTAAAGATACTTAATAATTATTTTAAGCCAAATTAAACACTATTTCAACGCTTCTTCAATGGCATTCTGAAATAATTGTTCTAACGAAATTCCAGCAGCTGCCGCTTGTTGTGGCAAAATACTAGCTTTTGTTAATCCTGGAACAGTGTTGACTTCCAATAAATGTGGTTCGCCATCTTTAAAAATATATTCACTTCGGGAAAAGCCCGTCATTTTTAATATTTCATAAACCCTTTTTGCTAAAGCACGCACTTTCTCGGCATCGGATTCTGAAATTCGTGCAGGAGTAATTTCTTTAGATTGCCCTAAATACTTAGCTTGATAATCGAAAAAATCATTTTCGCTAACAATTTCAGTAATTGGCAATACTATAATTTCGCCTTGGTAGGAAATAACACCAACAGACACTTCAACCCCATCTAAATAGGATTCAATAATAATTTCATCATCTTCTTTGTAAGCAACTTCTAACGCTTTTTTGAATTCCTCTTTTTTATAAACTTTTGAAATTCCAAAACTACTCCCAGCACGATTCGCTTTAACAAAGCAAGGCAAACCTACTTTTTTAATAATGGCATCTTCATCAATAACATCACCTAGATTAATATAATAACTTTCGGCCGTTTTAATTCCATAAGGCCTTAAAACGCTTAAGCAATCGCGTTTATTAAAGGTTAAAGCCGCCTGATACATACCACAGCTGGTATGCGGAATGTTCAGCAACTCTAAATAAGCTTGCATAATACCATCTTCGCCAGGCGATCCGTGAATGGCATTAAAAACACAGTCGAAAGTAATTTTTTCGTCATCAACGATAACCGAGAAATCATTTTTATCAATTGGAAACTCCGTTTCCGTATCCGAAACAAAAACCCATTTATTTTCAAAAATATGAATGCGAAAAACATGATAGTTATCTAAAGTATTTAAAGCGTTATAAACCACGTTTCCGCTTTTTAGGGAAATTTCGTACTCACTAGAGTAACCACCCATAATAATGGCAATATTCTTTTTCATTGGCTATATTTCGGCAATTAAAGGCGTCATATTTAAAGTTTACGAATCAATTTAAGTCTAAAACTAACAATAAAACGTATCTATTATTAGTTAAGCTAAAATATCACTAATAAATCAAAACTAAAAACAGTTCTGTTTTTATATATTTGCCCAACAAATCCGTTTCCATGAGTCTTTTAAAATTTCTGACGAGTAAAACATTCCTAATTCAAATTATTCTAGCCATTGTTGGTTTAGTAGTTATTTGTTTCATTTTATTAAAATGGCTAAATGTTACCACCAATCATGGTGAGTTTGAAACCGTTCCCGATTTAAAAGGAAAATCTATTGGTGTGGCCAATTTGGAGTTAAACGAAAACAATTTAAAATTAGAAATTTTAGATTCTTCAAATTTTAATCCTGATTATCCAAAATTTTCAGTGATTGAGCAAGACCCTATTGCTGGCGAGAAGGTTAAAGATGGCCGAAAAATTTATGTAACCTTAAATCCATCAGGATTCCGAAAGGTGAAAATTCCCAATTTAAAAGAAAAAACATTTAGACAAGCCAAACCAACATTGGAAGCGCTTGGCTTTGCTATTGGCACGATAACCTTTACCGATTATTTAGGTGAAAATGAAGTGGTAAAATTAATGTACAACGGTAAAGAAATAAAAGAAGGCGATGAATTGCCTAAAACATCTAAAATCGATTTGGTTTTAGGTAACGGAAACAGACCAGGTTCAAACTAATTATGGCAGACTATACTCCAGAAAATCAAAGCGAAGAAGACGATTTATACGAACACTACGCTTTTACTGCCGAAAAAGGGCAAACACCGCTTCGGATTGATAAATATTTAATGAATTTTATTGAAAACGCCACGCGTAATAAAATTCAGGCTGCTGCAAAAAGCGGCAATATTTATGTAAATGACGAGCAAGTAAAATCTAACTACAAAGTAAAACCATTAGATAAAATTCGGGTGCTTTTTGAGCATCCACCTTATGAGTATTTGCTGACACCCGAAAACATTCCCTTAAACATTGTTTATGAGGACGACGATTTATTGGTTGTCAATAAAGAACCTGGTATGGTAGTACATCCAGGGCATGGAAATTATTCTGGAACCTTGATAAATGCCTTAATTTATCATTTTGAAAACTTACCAAACAACTCCAGTAACCGTCCAGGATTGGTTCATAGAATCGATAAAGATACCAGCGGTTTGCTAGTAATTGCCAAGAATGAAGAGTCTATGGCCCATTTATCCAAGCAGTTTTTTGATAAAACGAGCGAGCGCGAATATATAGCTATTGCTTGGGGAAATATAGAAGAGGAAGAGGGCACCATAGAAGGCAATATTGGTAGACATCCAAAAAACAGATTACAAAATACCGTGTATTTTGGCGATGAGAGCGACAAAGGAAAACCAGCAGTAACGCATTATAAAGTTTTGGAACGCTTGGGCTACGTAACCCTGGTTTCTTGCAAATTAGAAACAGGCCGTACACACCAAATTCGCGTGCATATGAAACATATTGGTCACACCTTATTTAATGACGAACGCTATGGTGGCGAACGCATTTTAAAAGGAACCACCTTTACAAAATACCGCCAGTTTGTAGATAATTGTTTTAAAATTTTACCAAGACAGGCCTTACACGCTAAATCGTTAGGTTTTGTACACCCTAAAACAGGCGAAATGATGCGATTTGATTCTGAAATTCCACAAGATATGCAAGACTGTATTGAAAAGTGGCGTAATTATTCCAAGCATCAAGATTCAGAATAAATTTCTTCTATAGGTTTATAAGAAAGAACAAAATTAGAAATTGATTTTATGCCATGTGAGTTGTAACTTTGGTAATCATAAAAAAGTTACGAACCTCTAAAATCAATTCCTAATTATAGGACTTTTACATACTATGAAACTTGTAATATCTCCAGCCAAATCTTTAGACTACCATAGCAAATTACCAACATCTAAATCTACGGAATCCGTATTCTTGAAAGAATCGGAACGTTTAAATGGACTATTGAAAAAGAAATCTCCTAAAAGCTTGTCGAAGCTTATGAGTATTTCCGATAATTTAAGCCAGTTGAATTACGACCGGAACCAAGAATGGGAACTACCATTTAAGGAAGGTTCTGCCAGACAAGCTATTTACGCCTTTAATGGCGATGTTTATCGTGGTTTGGATGCGTATACGATTCCAATGGAAAAAATTGATTCCCTTCAAAATACAGTTCGGATTTTGTCAGGATTGTATGGCGTTTTAAAGCCTTTGGATTTAATTATGCCTTACCGATTGGAAATGGGCACCAAATTAGCAGTTGGCAAAAACAAAAACTTATATGAGTTTTGGAAGAAGAAAGTCACTAAATCCTTGAATGACGAATTAGAGGATGATGAGCTGTTTTTGAATTTAGCTAGTAATGAATATTTTAAAGCCATTGATACAAAAGCTTTAAAAGTTCCTGTTATAGATGTGGACTTTAAAGAATTTAAGGACGACAAATATAAAACCATTGGTATTTTTGCTAAAGCAGCAAGAGGACTAATGGCACGGTTTATTATTGATGAAAACGCTGAAACTTTAGATGATGTTAAAGCATTCAATTTAGAGGGTTATGGTTTGAGCGATGAACTATCCAGCTCAAACAAATTAGTTTTCACCAGATAATTGCATTGGCAAGAAGGGTTTAAGCCTTTGCTTTTTTATCAACACTTATTTTTTCTTCAGGACGTACTTGCTTCTTAATTCGTGGACGTCTTACACCATACGAACCGCGATTAATTTTACCGCGTTTTGTTTTTTTATCACCTTTTCCCATGTCATTTTTGTATTTAAAACTTAAGCTATAAATTACAATAAATTTATCATCTTTAAAAACAAAAATGACATTCTTTCATAAGCATCCATACCAACCTTTTATTCAAGAGGATACCACCAAATTAATTGTGGGCACCTTACCACCACCACGTTTTTCTACTGGTGATTTGCTTGAAAAGGACGTCGATTTCTGCTATGGGAGTTATTATAATAGTCTGTGGTTGTTTATTGATAAAATTCATAATTTAAATTTTCGTTATGACAATTCTGAAGAAGCCATTATAGAACGCCAACAGTTTTTAATTCAGCATAAAATTGGTGTTTGTGACATTGTAGAAAGTGCGGAACGTGAAAAAATAGACGCATCGGATTTAGGCATGACAAACATCATATTGCGGGATATCTTGGGTTATTTAAAGGAATACCCAAATATTGACACCTTGTTATTTACAGGAGGAAACAGTAAAAACGGTCCAGAATACTTCTTCCGAAAGCATTTAAAAACTTATAATTTGAAATTGGAAGTGCTTTCTAATGAGGTTCCAAGAATTCATCAATTCAATATGAACACAGAATCCACAGAACGCATTATCAAAACAGTTTCCTTGACTTCTGGGTCTGGTGCAGCCAATATTTCTATAAGTAGGTTGCCACTTTACAAGCATTTAAAGGCAAGCAATCCTGACTTTAATACCTTCGATTTTCGGGTAATGCAGTATCGCGAATTTATCTAGAAAAAAACGCCATTATTGCGGATTAGACAGGAATTATCAGAATTTTATCGATTTTATATATAATCTGAAGTTGAAAAATACTATTTTAACAACCGTTAAAAAATTAATCAATAATGAAAAACAATTTACTACTCCTTTTTGCCTTCCTACTTATTGTTTCATGTTCCGATGATGATGACCCAGTAACGGTTCAACAATGTGCCAAACCAACAGGTGTTATTGCTAATACCATAACATTTGAAAGTGCTGAAATAATTTGGACCGACGCCAACAGCGCAACTTCTTTTACCGTTGAATACGGTTTATCTGGCTTTATGCTAGGTTCAGGCACCACTATTAATCGGGCTGAAACTTCCGTTATGCTAACGAATCTTGCCGCCAATACGAGTTATGATGTTTATATTACAACAATTTGCAGCATTGACAATTCCAGTATGTACTCGGATGTTTTCAACTTTACCACCTCTGCTCCTTTAGTGATTCCAGAACTCCTTCCAAATCTTTCGGATTTGAATTTATTTGCAGGAAACCTAAACGATTTAACACCAAGCTCTCGTGCTTTCGAATACAACTTAAATACGCCATTATTTACAGACTACGCGCACAAACAGCGTTTAATAGCCTTGCCTCCAGGAACAACTATGGATTTTGTGGATAACGGATTTCCAGATTTTCCAGATAATACGGTTATATCAAAAACTTTTTATTACAATAATGATGAGCGTGACGAATCATTAGGAAAAACAATTATTGAAACGCGAATTTTAATTAAAATTAATGGTGTTTGGGAATTAGGAAATTATAAGTGGAATGCCAACCAAACGGATGCCGTTTTAGATGATATGGCACATACCGTTCCTGTATCCTTTATTGACGATAGCGGAACCACTAACACTATAAATTATGGTGTTCCGTCCATGCAAGACTGTATTAACTGCCATAATAGTAGTAATATAATTACGCCTATTGGACCAAAAATGAGAACTATGAATTTTAATAATCAGCTTCAAGACTTTATTAATGCTGGACATTTATCAAACCTTTCAGACCCTTCAAGCGTTACGACATTGCCAAATTGGGAAGACACTAGCTATACAATTGAAGAGCGTTCTCGCGCCTATTTTGATGTTAATTGTGCACATTGTCATTCCGATGGTGGCTATTGCGAATTCCAGTCTGAATTACGTTTAACATACGAAACTCCTTTTGCTGAATCCATGATTCTTGAACGCAAAGGCAGTATTGATAATCGTATGCGTAATTATAATCCTGGTATTAGTATGCCATTAATTGGCACTAGTATTGTTCATAGTGAAGGTTATGATTTAATTCGCCAATATTTAAACTCCTTATAGTAGGTGTTATAAAGTAGAGAAACAAAAACCCAATGATATCGCTATCATTGGGTTTTTAACTAACCAACTAAAACTAATATGAAAAACTAAATTTATTTATTAGGATTAAACCCTTTAGGTAAATAATCCTGGATATTGAAATTAAACTGAACATCTTCTTCTATTTCTATTAAAGAAACTTTTTCCCAATTAATATCGTCTTTGCCTTTTAATGGGTTAAAGTCTTTTGGCAAGTAGGCATGCGTATCAAAACCTAAATTTATATCTTCTGGTAAATCTATCAGAACAGTTTCCTTCCAATTAATATCATTCTTACCCTCTAAAGGATTAAAATTATTAGGCAAATATTGCTTGACATCAAAACCTAAATCAATAGGCTCATCCATTTCAATTACATGTACATCCTGAATGCTAATTACAGAATTATTTGAAACATGATTATGTTTGTGCTTGTGTGGATTGGTTGTAAAATTATCAGTTACTAAATTGCTAGCCACGGTTGTACTTGCTGCAAGTAATAATCCGCTTATGACTAATAAATGTCTCATTTTCTGTTTATATATTAATATTTATCTATTAGACTTAAAAGACCTTAAAAGGTTTCATTTATTTAGAAATATTTAACACTAAACATCTGAATTTAAGAATACTTAGCAGTTCAGAACAAAAAAACTTCCAAAGGCAATTTCAATTTAGATAATAGCTCTTATCTCTGCTTATTTATATAGTTTGAAATAGAGAGACACCTTGTTTTCACACTATAATTACCAACCAAAATCTAATACTTAAAATTATAACATTAAACCTTTTTAATATTTCCATGTCTTATATGTACAAACTTTAATACTTATAAATCATGAAAAAAATATTTTTAATTGCTTTAGCATTAGTAACTTTTCAATTATCTGCTCAAGACAAAAAACAAATGCATAAAAAAGGTGAACGAGCTGAAAAGATGCAAGCGTACACTCCAGAAGAAATGGCGGAATTGCAAACTAAAAAATTAACGTTGGATTTAGATTTAACGAAAGAACAACAAAAACAAGTTATGACATTGAACCTGGAAGCCGCAAAAGAACGCAAAGCCATGATGGAAAAGCGTCAAGAATTTCAGAAAGAAAAAGAAGCGAAGTCAGTTTCGAAAGACGACAAGCTTAAAATGAAAAATGACAGGTTGGATAAGCAAATTGCTATGAAAGCTAAAATGAAAGAGATTTTAAATGATGAGCAATACGCTAAATGGGAGAAGCTTCAAAAGAAACGCATGGAAAAAGGACGCAATTCAAGAAAGCAGAAAAAACATGGAAAATAAAATTTGAGTTGGTTAATTAGTTTACTAAAAGGCAGATATGAATTAAAATATCTGCCTTTTTTTATATTAAAAAAAATATCGCTAAATTACAATCACTAAAAAAACTCTATTATGAAAAAATTACTAGTTATTGTATTGGCTTTAATAGGTATGCAGCTTTCTGCACAAGATTTAAACAGTTTAAGCACTACGGCATCTAGCGAATCCAGCTCTATGATTGATCAAATAGCTGGAGATCAAGTTAGAAAATTTGCCAAAAAATTAAATTTAAATGAATCGCAACAAAAAATGGCTTCAGATTTAGTAGTAAGTCAGTTGAAATCACCGAAGTTTCAAAAATTAATTGGGGATTCTGCTAGTAAACTTTTAGGATCGGGGTCCAGTGATAATTTGGATGATATTTCAAGAGCATTATTAGATGAACCGAAATTTCAAAATGACATGAAAAAGGTTTTAGATGACGATCAGAAAGAAGAATTCAGTAAAATGCTTCCTATATAAGTAGGAGCTTTAATTTATGAGTGTTACAAAAAAGCGACCTGAAATTCAGATCGCTTTTTAATTTATAAAGTTTTAGCAACTTTGCCAACTACTTCAATTGTTTTATCCAGATCATCATAACTTAAAGCATCCGTAATAAACCATGTTTCAAATGCACTTGGCGCTATATAAATACCACCATCTAGCAAACCATGAAAAAACTTTTTAAAGGTTTCATTATTTCCATTGGCAGCCGATTGAAAATCTACAACAGGGGTATCTGAAAAATGAACAGATATCATGGAACCAACTCTATTAATGGTATGAACGATATTGTTTTCAGTTAAAACTTTAGACATCCCATTATGCAAATAGGCTGTTTTTTCTTCTAGGCGTCTATAAATTTCATCATCCGTATTCAATGCCTGTAGCATTGCCAAACCAGCCGCCATAGCTAACGGATTACCACTTAATGTTCCTGCCTGATAAACAGGCCCGAGCGGCGCTAAATGATTCATTATTTCTTCACGAGCTGCAAACGCACCAACTGGTAAACCGCCTCCTATTACTTTTCCAAAACAAACGATATCCGCTTTAATACCATATAATTGCTGAACGCCTCCTTTTGATAAGCGGAAACCCGTCATAACCTCATCAAAAATTAAAAGAATATTATGTTCTGTACATAAATCTCTTAAGCCTTGTAGAAAATTTTGTTTAGGAGGAATACATCCCATATTCCCTGCCACAGGCTCTAAAATAATACAGGCTATCTCATTAATATTTGCTTGAATTAATTCTTTAACGTTTTCTAAATCGTTAAAATTAGCTAATAAAGTATCTTTAGCTGTACCTTGGGTTACACCTGGACTATTTGGTGATCCGAAGGTTACAGCACCACTTCCTGCCTGAATTAAAAAACTATCACTATGACCATGATAACAACCGGCAAACTTTATAATTTTATCTTTTCCTGTAAAACCACGTGCTAAACGAACAGCACTCATACAAGCTTCGGTTCCCGAATTTACAAATCTAATTTTATCAATATTAGGAACCATGGAAACCGCCAATTCAGCAATTTTAGTTTCAATTTCCGTCGGTGTTCCGAAGGATGTTCCAAGCTTTGTTTTTTCAACGACCGCATCAACTACGGGTTGAAAAGCATGACCTAAAATCATGGGTCCCCAAGAATTAATGTAATCGATATATTGATTATCATCTTCATCTATTAAATAAGGTCCATGCGCTTTTTTTATAAAAATAGGTGTTCCTCCAACAGCTCCAAAGGCTCTTACGGGAGAGTTTACACCACCTGGGATTACTTTTTCAGCTTGTGCAAAAAGCGCACTACTTCTTTTGTATTGCATAAAATTTATACTTTAATTAGATTTTACCACTATTAAATCTCCAATATTTAAATTATTAGATGATAAATTATTGAGGCGTTTTAAATTTTCAACGGTTGTATTGTAGCGTTTTGAAAGTGAATAAAGGGTATCACCTTTAACCACTCGATGAGAAGATTCCATAGATGAACTAACTTCAGCAACTCGTGTTTTTTTTCCAGTAACTATTTCATCATATTTGTACAATTCATAACGCTCAATAAGACTAATTAATTTATCAGGGTACTTTCTATCCGTTGCATATCCTGCGGCTTTTAAACCTTTAGCCCAGCCTTCATAGTCGTCAATTTCCAATTCAAATAACTTGTAATAACGTTTACGTTCCTTCAAGAATAGTGAATGATCACGATAGGAATATTTGGCATCATTATACTTTCGGAAACATTCTTGATCGGCATCATCATCATGATAAATTCTAGCACCTGTCCATTCATGACATTTTATTCCAAAATGATTGTTAGCTTCAACTGCCAAACGACCGCGACCCGAACTGGATTCTAAAATCCCTTGAGCTAAAGTAATACTAGCTGGAATTTGGTATAAGCGCATTTCTTCTTGAGCAATATCACTATACAATGCAATATAATCATCAATAGGACTATTGCTTATTACCACCTTTTTTTTAACAGGATATTCTGATGGCGTTTCCACCGTTGGTTTTTTCACCTCTGGCGTTTTTACAACCCGCTCCGTTTTGGTTTTATTCTTGGATTTAGAAGCTGCTCGTTTTTTAGAACCACAACTAAAAACAATTAATGCCATACAAATTACTACTAGTACTCGCTTCATTTTCATTGAATTTTTATCATATTCTTCTTTTCTAAAATACGATTCATACCCTTAATTCCTTGTAGGCCTCCCGTATGAATCATTAGTATTTTAGCATCTTTAGGAAAATATCCTTTTTTTATCAAATCGCATACTCCAAAAGCCATTTTTCCTGTATAAATGGGGTCTAATGGTATATTAAATTGTTGCTTAAAATCATTAATAAAACTAATTAATTCCAAATTTATTTTAGCATAACCTCCAAAATGGTAATCCGAAATTAAATCCCAATTTTCCCGCTTTGCAAATTTACTAATATCTTTCCGTAAAAAATCACCTTTAAGGGCAGGAAAACCAAGAATTTTTTGATGTGCTTTTGCTGAATTTATTAATCCAGAAATAGTACCACCCGTTCCCACTGCAGACGTAATGAAATCGAATTCCGTATCCTGTTCCGTTAATATTTCTTCACAACCTTTTATAGCTAATTCATTTGTGCCACCTTCAGGTATGAAATAAAATTCGCCAAATTTATTCCTTAAATTCTCAATAAATGTTTCTGTTTCTTTTTCCCGATATGTGTCCCGTGAAACAAAATAAAATTGCATGCCTTGCGATTTTGCAAACCTTAAAGTTGGATTCTTCTGGATTTCTTTCGATAATTCTTCCCCTCGAATTACGCCTATAGTTTGAAACTTAAATCGATTTCCGGCCGCAGCAACTGCTGCAATATGGTTTGAATAAGCACCTCCAAAGGTTAAAAGTGTTTGAACATCTTGCTTTTTAGCTTCTAGAATATTGTATTTTAATTTACGATACTTGTTCCCTGATATAAATGGATCCACCAAATAGTCCGGTTTTACAAAAAGCTGATTATCAATACGAATATTTAAATTTTCAGAAATCTCGAACATTATATAAATTTTAATAAATATTTATGCTTTATAGTTTTTTAGTTTACTTTTTTTAGTATATTTCAAAATATTATAATGAATTATCAGCTTTTTAACATTTAAACGATAATTTCATGACTAATAACCCCAAAACCTACCGCACAACACCTATTTGATTTGGTGAAAATACAATTTGTATTTAATAAACCTCAAATAGTAGCTCATGATTAAAAAATTACTCCTGCTGACAGGTATCTTATATTTATCAGTTTTTACAGATATTTTTGCTCAAGCTCCAGGTAACACATGTGTTGCCGCTGTTAATCTTACTTTACCAACCGCAGGTAACAGCATTACAACAGGCCCACGGAACTTGAGCAGTTTTACAGATACCATAGATAATTTTAATTGTGAAAGCGGATTATATGGAGGAGGCCCTGATGGATTCTATAGTATAGTTGTTCCCGCAGGTGGTGGAGATTACACATTTGCATACACCACAGGAAATACGTATAAGTCATTTTCTATTCATACCGCATGCGCACCAACCACAGGAAATTGTGTTGGCGGCTTCGTTACAGGAACAAATACAACTGGCAGTGCTACATACACTTTAGCCGCAGGCACTTATTATTTGGTGGTTGATAATTGGCCTTCCCCTGCATATGCAGAATACACATTGGTGATTACGAGAAATGCACCGCCAACAAGCTATTGCACACCTTCATCAACTGCCAACGGTTACTATATAAATAACTTTTCTACTACTGGCGGTTTAACTAATATAACTCATAATGGCTCCGGTTTTTCAGCTGGTGGTTATGGTGATTTTACTGCTAGATCAGCTAGCCAAATTGCAGGTTCAAATATTAATTTTAGTGCTACCCATGTTGGAGGTACGTTTGAGACCAATATTTGGGTAGATTGGAATAGTGATTTTTCTTTCAACAATTCTAATGAAAACGTTTTTAACTCTCCGGGTTATCTAGCTACACAAACAGGCACTTTTACAGTGCCTGCTGCTACACCAGCCGGAACGTATCGAATGCGAGTACGATCAGATTGGTCCACATCAGATGTAAGCCCATGTGGGTTTGATGATAGAAGTGAGACTCATGATTATTTATTAATAATTGGTGTCCCTGTGGCTCCAGCTATAACTAGTTTAAGCAATAATGTAGGATGCACTGGAAGCTCTTTAACAATTACAGGCACAAATTTATCTGCTACATCTTCCGTAACTATTGGAGGAACTAATGCCACTGTTACGGCAAATACAGCAAACTCCATTACCGTTACTGTTGGAACCGGAACTACAGGAACCGTATCTGTTACCACACCTGGAGGCACTATAACAAGCGCTGCCACTTTTACAGTAAACCCTCTACCAGCAAACCCTGCAAACCCTACAAGCAACTCCCCACAATGCAACCCAACTGGCGTTACCATTACAAGAAGTGGAACTCCTACCGGAGGAATTACTTGGTTTTGGCAAACCACTGCCAACGGAACAAATACTACAAATAATTCAAATACACCATTAGTTGTTAATACTTCTGGCAGATACTATATTAGAGCACAAAACAACGCTACAGGTTGCTGGAGTTCTGGATCTGGAAGTGTGTTAGTTACTGTTAATAATGCAATAAATAGTCTGTCTGGAGCCACTAACCCAACAAATAATACAACTAACGTTTGTTATGCTGGTTTAGGAGCAATTAACAGTATAAATTGGTCTGCTGCCGCAGGTGCAACGGGTTATGACGTATATTTTGGCACGAATGCGACTCCACCTTTGGTTAGTTCAAATCAAATTCCAAGAACTTATAATACAGGAACTCTATTAGCGAATACGCAATATTATTGGCGTGTAGTTCCAATTGGACCTTGTGGTCCGACTACAAATACGCCAATAACTTGGAATTTCAGAACGAGCACTGTACCCTGTGTGTGCACACCTTCGCCCTCAAGCGTTGATGGACAAGGGATAACAAATGTGACGTTCAGCACAGTAAACAACACTACTGGAATTGAAGCAAATAATTATGGAAATTACACTTCGCAAGTTGGTACAGCTCTAGAAGGAAGCACTTTACCCATTAGTGTGACTTTTGGCACTACGCTAGATTATGATACCACTATCTGGGTAGATTGGAATGATGATTTAGACTTTACAGGTCCAGGTGAAGAAATGTTTGTTGGAGAATCTCCAGGCGGAAATCCTAATACAATAAATGCGTCGTTTTTAATTCCCGGAGGTACTACTGGAACGCACCTTATGCGTATTGGCGGGCGAGATTTTGGGCCAGTTACAGATCCTTGTTATTCTGGAAGCTATGGTAGTTTTGAAGATTACTCCCTAACAATTACTCCTTTAAACTGTACAGCAAACCCACAAGCTTTAACCGCAATTGTTACAACTACAACCACTACATCTTTAAGTTGGACAGCTCCAGTCCCTGCTCCTGCAAATGGATATGAATATATCGTATCAACAGATAATACGACAACAACACCTGCAGGAGACATTACTGGCACCACTTCAGGAACAACTATAAACTTAACTGGTTTAGCGATAGGAACTACTTATTATGTTTTTGTAAGAGGTATTTGTAACGCTGTAGATTTTGGTGCATGGTTCACCACAACTTTCAATACTGGCTGCACTGATATTGTAACAACACCAACCCTCTGTCCCACTGTAATAATTGATGAGCAAGGTAACAACCCTTTTAATGCAGATCCATTTATATCAGACCCAACTGTAAATTTAGATTGTAGCTTTCCTACTGTTACTTTACAAGCAAATTCGAACTTAAAAGAAACCACTAGCTACCTTGTAGAACAAATAACATACCCAAATCCAGCTCCTAATTACGATTTTCCAACCCTTGGAAATAGCAACAATCAATCTATTACGACTGATGATTACTGGGCTGATTCTAAAACTAATCTTGGATTTGATTTTTGTTTTTATGAAAACTCATACACTCAAACTTTAGTAAGTCCAAATGGAGCAATTACCTTCGATAGCAACATTGATGCAGGAGATTATGCTGGCTATAGTTTTAACAACAACCTACCTAGTACAGTAGGAGCTTTATTTGAACAAACTATTTATGGAGTCTATCATGATATCATCCCTACCTCTTTACCTGTAGGTGCTATTAAAAGCCGAACTATTGGCACTGCTCCTTGCAGACAATTTCAAGTATCTTGGAACGACATTCCTATGTTTGGTGATGCTAGCAGACTACATACCGCTATGATTGTATTACATGAAACCACAAACATTATCGAAGTATTTATAGAAGAGAAACGAATAGAAAACGGAAACAACTCTCCATGGAATGGCGGTAATGCCATTGTAGGAATTCAAGGAGATATTACACCTTTAGCTCCTAACAACCAATACGCGGTGGCTCCATGTAGAAATGGATTGGATACCAATTGGGAGGCAACTAACGAAGCTTGGCGTTTTACTCCAGACGGAGCCGCTATAGTACCATCAAACATTACTTGGTATCAAGGTTCGGTAGCACCCGGAAATGAAGTGACTGACAATGGAGATGGTACGGTAACTGTTAATACTCCTGACTCTTATTTTGCAGTTTCAAATTACATCACTTGTTCGGGTGCACTTGAATTAACAGACGAAATTATTGTAAACCAATCGAGTAAAACATGGATGGGATATATTGATAACAATTGGTATATAGACGGTAATTGGGAACCAAATGGTGTTCCAACAGCCACAGATTGTGTACTTATACCTGATACAACTGTTTCAAATATTGATTTCCCAATTGCTGATGAAAGCTATTTTACACCTCCTACTCCGCCTTCTCCAGCTTTTGCTTTAAATTTAACTGTTGCACCCACTGCCCGTTTGGAAGTCGCTTCTAATACAAAATTGGTTGTAACAGATTGGGTTCATCTGGATGGAACTATTGATATTAGAGACTCTGGTAGCTTAATACAAGTTACCGATGGAGCAGCCAATGTTAATAACAACTCTGGAAATGGCAATATAAATATGAGACGAACAGCAACTATTGCAAGCTCTTATGATTATATTTATTGGTCCTCACCCGTAGAAGGATTTGATGTAACCAATGTATCTCCCGGATCTTCATTAAGATATCAATGGATTCCAACCATTCCTGGGAATGGTGCTGGAAATTTCGGAAATTGGCAAGCAACAACGGAAACCATGCTAAACGGTAAAGGATATATTATTAGAAATGTGGCTGGAACGCCAACAGCTGGAACCCCTGAATTTTTAGGCAAACCTAACAATGGTGTCATTACAAAAGCTATAACAAGAGGCATTTATGATGGAATAGATTATACAGGTGGAGGAAACACAATAGCTACGAGGTTAGACGACAACTGGAATTTAGTTGGTAATCCGTATCCTTCTGCAATCTCTGCAAATGCTTTTCTAAATGCAAATGCAAATATACCGAGTCCAACAATTACCGGAACCGTATATTTATGGCGACATTTAGTTACGCCAAGCAATGCTGAAGATGATCCTTTTTATGATGGTTTTGTTTACAATTACAACCAAAATGATTACATAGCACATAATGGCACAGGCTCTAATCCTCCTGGTTTCGGAGGTGATATCGCCGCAGGACAAGCATTTTTTGTACTTATGGAACATGCAGCTCCAGTGAGTTCTAGCGTTATATTTAATAATACCATGCGAAGTGAAACGTTGAATAATAGCCAATTTTACAGAACAAATAATACTTCCGAAAACTTCATAGAAATTGAAAAACACCGCATCTGGCTAGATTTAATTGCACCAAACAATAGCGCAAATTCTATTTTGGTAGGCTATATAGAGAATGCTACCAATGATGTAGACAGGCTTTTTGACGGCTTTGAATTAAGTGAAACCAGTAACCGCTTCTATTCACTTATCAACACTGAAGAAATGTCCATTCAAGGGAGAACATTACCGTTTGTTGATTCTGATTTAGTGCCACTAGGTGTTGAAATAGCTTCAACTGGAAATTACTCTATTGCTTTAAATACGCTTGATGGTTTATTTTTAGAGACTGATCAAATCATTTTCATTGAAGATACTTACACAAACACAATCCATAACGTACGTATTTCACCATATAGTTTCAATACCGAAGCGGGTACGTTTAATGATCGTTTTATTTTACGTTACACTAATAATTCGTTGTCCGTTGATGAATATAACGCGAATTCTGGTTTAACTATCACAGCACCTAATAGTAGCTATATAAAAGTATCATCTAAAAACAGCAGCATTAAATCGGTTTTTGTTTATGATATGTTAGGTCGTGAATTGATTCAGAAACTAAATATTAATTCACAAGAAATAGTTTTTGACAATTTAAGCTTTTCTGATGGCGCTTACATTGTTAAAGCTACCACAACTAATAACATGTCACGTATTGAGAAGGTAATTTTGAAACGATAATTTTTAAATATAAGTAGTAAAATTCCCAAACGGCCTTGATTTTTTTAATTAAGGTCGTTTTTTATGACATAAACTGAAATCCTTATCATAAACCAAAAGCCCAAGGTTTCTAGTCATTATGATAAGTACCAAGAATAATAATATAAGCAAAATCCATATCAAAATATACGTTTCGAGAAACTCTACGCATCTTTGAATCTCTCTATAACAACCAATACCTCACCTATAGATACCCTATAGATACCCTATAGATACCCTATGGATACCCTATGGATACCCTATGAAAAACAGAATGGATAAAAAACAACCAAAAACAGGCAAACCTGTAACTAATTCCAACTAAAGCGGAATTTTTCGACTTAAAACAGAAAAAAAAGGAAATAAAGTAACAAAATAGGAAGCACTAAAAACAAACCCTTAATTTAAAGCAGCAGGTTTTATTATTAAAACACCCACATTTCAGATGATAACGTAGTTCGAAAAATTCCAAAACGGCCTTGATTTTAAATAATTAAGGTCGTTTTCATTTTCATAAGCCTCGCGCTCAAATGAAATATTTCTATAAGCAAGATGCCAAGATCTATATTGAAAGAAACGAAGTATAAACTCCAAAACATACAAAATAAAAAAAGGAAGAACTAACAATTCAATTTGTTGTCTGATATGGATCCGTTCATGATTTATCAAAACCACATCTTCTTTCAAAAGTCTATTCTTCAAAAAAATAAAAGGCCAAATAGTAAGTCCTAAATAACGTTTAGGGATAATATATTTTGAAACGACAATCATAATAAACAAGATTCAAAAATCAGTCCAATTTACATTATATTTGTAAAATGAAGAAAATCATACCGATTGAAGAAGGTGATTTCTACTGGACACCTGAAGGTTATCGCTGTTTTACAGAGCAGTATCACTTAAAACGTGGATACTGTTGTGAAAGCGGCTGCAGACATTGCCCTTATGGCTATAATAAGAAAAACTGAATACTGAATTTATGACATTTCAAGAACACATATTACAAGGCATTCCAAATTCATTACCCGAATCAAAACCATATGATTCGGAAATAAATCACGCACCAAAACGCAAAAATATCTTATCTGATGAGGAAAAAATATTAGCATTACGTAATGCATTGCGTTATTTTGATCCCAAACATCATGAAACTTTATTGCCGGAGTTTAAAAACGAATTAGAAACCTACGGTAGAATTTACATGTATCGCCTGCGTCCAGATTATAAAATGTATGCACGTCCTATGGACGAATATCCAGCAAAAACAAAGCAAGCTGCTGCTATTATGCTCATGATTCAGAACAATTTGGATTACGCGGTGGCGCAACATCCACATGAACTAATTACCTACGGTGGAAATGGTGGTGTTTTTTCCAATTGGGCACAATATTTATTAACCATGAAGTACCTTGCGGAAATGACTGAAGAACAAACATTGGTTATGTATTCTGGTCACCCTATGGGTTTATTTCCCTCTCATAAAGATGCACCACGTGTTGTGGCTACCAATGGCATGATGATTCCTAATTATTCTAAACCCGATGATTGGGAAAAATACAATGCACTTGGTGTAACCCAATATGGCCAAATGACTGCTGGAAGCTATATGTATATTGGCCCACAAGGCATTGTGCATGGAACAACCATAACAGTTTTAAATGGTTTCAGAAAAATAAAAAAATCACCAAAAGGAAATCTATTTGTAACATCTGGTTTAGGTGGCATGAGTGGCGCCCAACCAAAAGCTGGAAATATTGCTGGTTGTATTACAGTATGTGCAGAAGTGAATCCTAAAATAACGCAAGTGCGTTTAGATCAAGGTTGGATTGATGAAAAGATAACGGATTTAGACCAATTGGTATCACGAGTTGAACAAGCAAAACAGTATAAAGAAACGATTTCTATTGCCTATTTAGGAAACGTAGTAGATGTCTGGGAAAAATTTGATGAAGCCAATATTACCATTGATTTGGGTAGTGATCAAACATCATTACACAACCCTTGGGCTGGCGGCTACTACCCAGTAGGCTTGAGTTTTGAGGAGTCAAACATCCTGATGGCTAACAACCCTAATTTATTTAAAGAAAAAGTTCAAGAAACCCTCCGACGTCATGCCAAAGCTATTAATAAACACACAGCAAAAGGCACGTATTTCTTTGATTACGGAAATGCATTTTTATTAGAAGCCTCTCGGGCTGGAGCAGATGTTATGGCAAAAAAACCAACTCATGGGCGCGAGTTTAAATATCCAAGTTACGTACAAGATATTATGGGCCCTATGTGCTTTGATTACGGTTTTGGCCCATTCCGCTGGGTATGTGCTTCAGGAAAACCCGAAGATCTAGCAAAAACAGATGCTATAGCTTGCCAAGTTTTAGAGGAGATCAAGAGAAACTCACCTGAAGAAATTCAGCAACAAATGGCGGATAATATTCAATGGATAAAAGGTGCACAAGAAAATAAATTAGTAGTCGGCTCACAGGCTAGAATACTATATGCCGATGCCGAAGGGCGAATGAAAATTGCAAAAGCCTTTAATAATGCCATTGCAAAAGGTGAGATTGGCCAAATTATTCTTGGTCGCGATCATCACGATGTATCCGGAACAGATTCACCTTACCGAGAAACTAGTAATATTTACGACGGATCGCGCTACACAGCTGATATGGCCATTCAAAATGTAATTGGTGATAGCTTCCGTGGTGCCACTTGGGTAAGTATTCATAATGGTGGTGGCGTTGGTTGGGGCGAAGTTATAAATGGTGGGTTTGGTATGGTTCTTGATGGTAGTAATGATGCTGATAGACGTTTAAAATCAATGTTATTCTGGGATGTAAACAATGGTATTTCTAGAAGGAGTTGGGCAAGAAATGATGAAGCCATTTTTGCTATTAAACGCGCCATGAAAGCCGAACCAAATTTAAAGGTTACGCTACCAAATTTGGTTAATGATAAATTATTTAACGCAATTTAACCTTAAAACTTACACCATGAAAAAAACAATCATTACATCCATTTTGGCCATGATAATTATGGCTACAGTAACATCTTGTAGTTCTGTACAAGTAGTTGCAGATTACGACAAGCAGGTGAATTTTGACTCGTATAAAACGTTTGCATTCTATAAACCTGGAATTGATAAAGCTGAAATTAATGATTTAGATAAACGCCGAATACTACGTGCTATTGAAAACGAATTAGTAGCAAAAGGATTTACGAAATCAGAGAACCCTGATTTGCTTGTTAGTATTATAGCTTCATCTCGTGAAAAAATAGATATCTATAACAACTATTATGCTGGTTATGGTGCGGGTTGGGGATGGAATCCTTATTACTACGGGAATTACAATAACGTTTCAACTTCCACAGAAGGGTCTTTATATATAGACTTAATTGATGCTAAAAAGAAAGAACTTGTGTGGCAAGGCCAAGGCGTTGGCTATTTAAATGGTTCCAAAATGGAACAAAAGGAAGAACGCATTAATGAGTTTGTATCCAAAATCATGGCTGTATATCCGCCACAAGTCAAAAAATAATGGTATAAAAAAAGCGACTTTACAGTCGCTTTTTTTTTAATATAGTTATTGCTTTTACTTTTTGCTTTCTAAAGAGTTTTGGTATAATTTAAATTGGCTTGGCGTCAAAATTCTTTTTAGCCCTTCCTCTACTCTCATATCAAGAGTTTTCATACCTTCCTGTCTAAATTTATCAGATATTTCTCGCTTACGAAGCTCTCCCATATTTTGTTCCGCATCAACTAAAACCTTAAAAACATCGCCTTGTTGATCTCCTGTTAACGTTACTAACTGGTGTAAATCGTGTGTTTTCTGTTTTGCAATAGCCTCAGCACTTTGCTGCCTGTCAGATGATTGAGCAGCAGAGAATTGCATCCCAACAAAAAACAATGCAATAAAACTAAATAGTGAAATGTATTTTTTCATAATAAGTAATTTTTTTTTCATGATTAATAAGGGTTCAATATACAAAATATATCAATATATTATATACAATAAATTGAAATTTCACCCACCACATGTATAACTTAAAAAGCACCTAAAGGCATTAATTGAAAATATTCAGCAAAAAGGCTTTGGATACCAATTTATTAAGCTACCTTTGCCACTTAATTAAATAAATTATTATTATGAGTACTGGTACAGTAAAATTTTTTAATGACTCTAAAGGATTTGGATTCATCACAGAAGAAGGAAACAACAAAGAGCATTTCGTGCACATTTCTGGCTTAATCGACGAAGTAAGAGAAGGCGACCAAGTTGAATTCGATTTAACAGAAGGTAAAAAAGGATTAAACGCGATTAACGTAAAAGTTATCTAATTATATACTTTTAAAACTTTATAAAAGAGCCTATCAAACGATAGGCTCTTTTTATTTACAAGCTATTTACAAAAAAATCCAATATTAAATTAATATTGGATTTTTCTATTCGTATTATTTCGTACTATTAAGAATCGGTATCGTCTTCCTTAATTTTTATTTTCGTATCGCCGTCATCACCTTCTTTAATTTTAACCTTTTTATCTTCGGTTTCCATTTTGATTTTGGTGTCATTAGCGCGATCTTTTACCTTAATGTCTGCATCTTTATCTTGCATTTCTTCAATTAACTCTTCTTTCTGTGTTTTATCTTCTCGACAAGATGTTATTGATACGACCATTGCTAATGCCATAAATGACATAAAAATTACTTTTTTCATAATATTAAATTTTAGTGTTATTCAAATCTAATAATGAACGCCACCATAATTTAACTCGAATCAATAATTTAATAACTCATTTATCTTGACCTTAACTTTTTTGGTTGACGGAATCATCGTTTCTTCTAGAACCGAATTTAAGGGAATTGCCGGCATATTTTCACTGCCAATGGTCATAACTGGTGCATCCAAAAACTTGAAACATTCTTCTTGAATTTTTCCAGACAAGGCTCTAGCAAAACTATTGTTGCTAGGTTCTTCCGTAACCACTAAACATTTCCCTGTTTTCTTAACCGATTTCATAATGGTTTCTTCATCCAAAGGAAATAAGGTTCGTAGATCAATTACTTCTATTTGATCTTTCATTCCTAATTCTTCTGACGCATTCATTGCCCAATGAACACCCATTCCATACGTAACAATGGTTAGCGTTTCTATATTTTCTTGTTTCCAAATTTCTTGTAATATCCATGCTTTTCCAAAAGGTAACACATAATCTTCACTTGGCTCTACCGATGTTGCGCCTTGCGTTCCTGGTACTTTAGACCAATACAAGCCTTTATGCTCTAAAATTACAACTGGATTTGGATCATAATAAGCCGCCTTCATCAAACCTTTTAAGTCGGCACCATTACTTGGATAGGCTATTTTAATACCACGAATATTTGTAATTACACTTTCAACAGAAGATGAATGATAAGGGCCGCCACTGCCATAAGCTCCAATTGGCACACGTAAAATCATACTTACAGGCCATTTTCCGTTACTCAAATAGCAACTTCTACTAACTTCTGTAAATAACTGGTTTAGGCCAGGCCAAATATAATCGGCAAATTGAACCTCTACAATTGGTTTTAAACCAACAGCGCTCATTCCTACAGTAGAGCCAACAATAAAGGCTTCTTGAATGGCTGTATTAAATACGCGGTCATCACCAAATTTTTGAGCAAGCGTTGCTGCTTCTCTAAAAACTCCACCTAACCTACCACCAACATCTTGACCATAAAGCAGGCATTCCTTATGTTTTTTCATTAATTCTTCAACGGCAAACAAGGCACAATCTACCATGACCACTTTATCTGCACCTTTTGGTGAACGTTCTCCTACTTCTTCAGTAATGGGTATTGGAGCAAAATCATTTGTAAACAAATCTTCAGGTTTTGGTTCTTCTGCCAGAAGCGCTTTTTCAAAATCGGATTGTACGGTTGCTTTAACAGTATCCTCAATAGCTTGGATATCCGCTTCAGAAAAACCACCATCTAACATTTGTTGTTTTAAAACGGGATACGGATCACGCGATTTGGCTTCTTCCAAATCATCCCGATACCACTCCATTCTAACACCTGACGTGTGATGATTTAACAATGGTACTTTGGCATGCACTAAAAATGGGCGACGCTCCGCTCGCATGGTTTTAATAACGGTTTCCAAGGCTTCATAACTTTCCGTAAAATCAGCACCATCAATAGTAATGGCTTCTAAACCGTGAAATCCTTTGGCATATTCAAACGCATTTTGCGCTCTTGTTTCGGCCGCATTCGCAGAAATATCCCATCCATTATCTTGGACTAAAAACAAAATGGGTATTTGTTTTAAGCCTGCCATTTGGAAAGCTTCGGCAATTTCACCTTCTGTAACAGATGCATCACCTAATGAACAAACAGTTATTGGATTTTTTTGAGATGCCTCACTAGCCTTCTGAATAACATTAGCATTTGTTAACCCTTGTTGCTCTATATATTTCATACCCATTGCAGCACCTGTTGCTGGAATAGCCTGCATACCAGTTGCAGAGGATTGATGTGGGATTTTAGGCTTATCAGCATCCTTTAAACTCGGATGTGCATAATAGGTGCGGCCCCCAGAAAATGGATCATCTTTTTTAGCTAGTAATTGCAACATTAAATCATAAGGTTTCAGACCAAAAGACAAAAGCATGGCATCATCCCTATAGTATGGGAATGCATAATCTTGCGGCAATAACTGCATGCCTATTGCGGTTTGAATGGCCTCATGTCCTCGGGAGGTTGCATGCACATATTTTGATACTTGCTTGAAATTAGCTTCATACAGTTCTGCCATGGCTTTGGCTGTACATAAATTTATGAATCCTTTTTTTAATATGTCTTTGTCTAAAATACTCATATTTAACTTTTTTTTGGGCGTTACCCGAAAGGGTCGGGCTTTTCGCTATATCTTTTTTGCGAAAAACAAAAAAGGATGCCGCTTCAATCCCTAACGCGAAATATTACTAAACACCTCAACATTTTTTAAAACGTTTAAGATCTTTTTAATTATTAAATTTTTCTATCCACATCAAATTGCTCAAAATAATCGGCAACACGACGCACAAAACTACCGCCTAAAAAGCCATCAACCACACGATGGTCAAATGACAACGACAAATACATCATACTACGAATAGCAATTTCATCACCTTTTTCTGTTTCAATGACTTCGGCGCGTTTTTTAATAATTCCTAATGCTAAAATAGCAACTTCAGGTTGGTTTATAATTGGGGTTCCCATAACACTACCAAAAGTTCCAACGTTGGAAATAGTAAACGTACTTCCTTTTATATCATCACCGCCTAATTTATTTTCTCTAGCTTTAATAGCTAATTCATTTACGTTTTCCGCAATAGTTTTTAAATCTTTAGAATCCGCATTTTTTACGACAGGAACAATTAAATTCCCACTCGGCAAGGCCGTTGCCATTCCGATATTAATATTTTCTTTGACAATAATGTTATTGCCATCTACAGAAGCATTGATATTTGGATAATCCTTAACAGCTTTAGCAACCGCTTCCACAAACAAAGGTGTGAATGTTAAGCGCTCACCATATTTTTCCTGAAAGGCTTTTTTATTCGCATTTCGCCAGTTAACCATATTCGTCATATCAGCCTCTACATAAGCGGTAACGTGTGGTGCGGTATGCTTTGAATACACCATATGATCAGCTATCATTTGGCGCATTCTGTCCATTTCAATGACTTTCCCTTTGCCTTTATCAAAGGTCAATTGGGGAATTCTATAAGCCGTAGGATCTTGTGCTACGGCTTGCGAAAATTGATACGGACGACCGTCTTCTATATAATTAAACACATCACTTTTGCGCAATCTGCCTTGATGACCGGTTGCAGGAATTCTGGCTAGTTCCTCAAAACTAATATGTTGTTCTTTAGCTATTTTAATAACTAAAGGGGAAAAAAATGTATTTGCGTTTGTATTTGAAAATGCTGCTGGAGCTGAAACCGATGGAATTGGTTTTGGTTTATTATCTTTTTTCTGCTTTTGGGCGTCTTGGCTAGCGCTCTGACTGACAGAATCGGCTTTTGGTTTTACATTTCGTTCTTCTGAAACCTCTAAAATGGCAATAACCGCTCCTACCGGAACAACATCTTTGGCTTGAAACAGCGTTTCTACCAAAGTTCCAGATGCAGGTGCTGGTACCTCATTGTCCACTTTATCTGTGGCGACTTCTAGAATAATATCGCCTTCTTCAAAGGTGTCGCCAATGTTTATTAACCAGTTGATGATGGTTCCTTCTGTTATACTTTCGCCCATTTTGGGCATTTTTAAATCAAACTTGGACATTATTTGTTCTAATTTTAATTTATTCAACCAGCGTTAGCGATTGAACGGTTTGTTTGAGCTCTCGCGACCTTTTTGTCGTGAAGCGAGTAGTGAAAGCGCGACCCTTGTGGTAACGCCCAATTATTTCTTCATAAAATCGCGTAGTGTTTTATACACATCTTCTTGAACTTTCATGTTTTCAGGTACTTCGCGAAGTGCCTCTACCTCTTCTAAACTTTCATGACAGTCGGCTGGTAATTGTTGATACAATTGAGTGCCTTTAGTTTTCCAAGCAATCATGTCATCTGATACGGCTTTAATCACTTTTGCTGGATTTCCAACCACTAAACTCCGGTTTGGAATTTTAGTTTCCGCTCTAACGAATGCCATAGCTCCTACGATACTTTCATCTCCAATTTCGGCATCGTCCATAATAACAGCATTCATACCTATTAAGCAATTACGCCCCAAATTAGCACCATGAATGATGGCACCGTGCCCCACATGAGCACTTTCTTTTAAGGTGATGGATTTACCTGGAAACATATGAACAGTACAGTTTTCTTGAACATTTACGCCATCTTCCAAAATAATTTGTCCCCAATCACCACGAATGGCAGCGCCAGGTCCAATGTAACAGTTTTTTCCAATGATAACATTTCCAGTTACGGCAGCTAGTGGGTGCACGAAACTGGATTCGTGAACCACTGGTGTATAACCTTTGAATTTGTATATCATAATAAGCCCCTTTTAATTTCCACAAAGGGGAAAAACTGTTGTGTTTTCAATATGGTGTTTTTACTCATTTTTTCTAGCGTCATCTGCTCCTTCCCTTTGGGAAGATTACGATGGGATTTTATTTATAAGTTTTCAACTTTTCCTTTGTAAATTCACTCAAAACCAACCGACCACTTGTTGCTGCGCGTTCCGCTAAAAGTGCATCCCAATTATCAGTTCCGCTCCAGAATACTTTTTTCATTTCTACCATGGCTTCTGGATTGTAAGTGCATAAATGTTCGGCTGTTGCTTTTACAGCTTCATCTAAAGCTTCCGTACTTTCATAAACTTGCGTAAATAAGCCTTTTTGTTGCGCCCATTCTGCTGGATAAAACGAATTGGCATCAATAGCTATTTGCGACATCGCGCTTAATCCAATTTTACGTTCAATTGCAGGTCCTACAACAAATGGCCCGATACCAATATTTAATTCACTCAACTTAATAGCCGCAAATTTTGTTGCCATACAATAATCGGTTGCCGCTGCTAATCCTACACCACCTCCTACTGTTTTTCCTTGAATTCGACCAATTATGAATTTTGGACATTTACGCATGGCGTTTATAACATTGGCAAATCCTGAAAAGAAAACTTTTCCTGTGGCTGCATCATCAATATTAATAAGCTCTTCAAAGCTGGCGCCAGCACAAAAAGTTCTATCGCCGCCACTTTTTAATACAATAACCTTAACATCCTTGTTATTACCTGCATCTGTAATTGTCTGGGCTAATTCAGCCAAAACATTACCTGGCAAGGAATTGTGTGCTGGATGAAAAAACTCTATGTAGGCTACTTCGTTTACTATGTTTTGTTTTACGTATGGTTTTGACATGTTTTTTTATTTTATTGTCATTGCGAGGACGAAGGACGTGGCGATCTCATGTTGAGATTCTTCGCTTGGCTCTAAATGACTGCTTTCATTTTAATTTATATTAGTCCAAATTGTTCAAAGTGATGATTCAAATGTTTTCTTTCTAAAAGATAGGACTCGTATCTATTCAATTCTCCAAAGACCAAATTTTTCAATTTTGCATCAGGATTTTCTTTAAAAAATTCGAGATATTTTTCACGTTGCTCTTTAAATTTCTCAATAGCCTTCGCCAAATCTGGATATTTTAAAGGCTCTAATATATCTTTTTCCAAAAGGGGGAAATTTGTTCCTTTAGGAAACTTCTCATAATTATAAAGACTAGCATGTACCTTTTCTAGAATTTTTTCTGGCGTTGCAATATCAAAATCTTGAATTTCTCCTGCTGCAATTTTATAGGTAAACTCTAAATGCTCTAACATGTGTTGTGGTGTCATAACACCCCATTTAGGTTTCGTATCCGCTGATAGTTTATTAAGACAGGCATCAATTTTTTCTGAAGTCATCTCAATAAAGGTTTCTTGCTTTTTCTGAACCATAGTTAAAACAGTTGCAAAAGCCACTTTTTCATCGGTTAAGGCATCAAAGACCTCCACATACCATTTAACGATTCCCGAAGGATGTTCTGCTGAAGCGACATCTCGATCTACTTTTTGTTGACAGGTTAATCGGGCATAAATGGTATCATTATGATATAATGGACGCAGGAAACGGCATTCTTCTAAACCATAATTGGCTGCTACAGGCCCTTTATTTGGGTAAACAAATAGTCCCGCTGCAGCCGCAATAATTAAATACCCGTGAGCCGTACGTTTTTCAAAAATACTTCCGTCCAATGATGTGATATCTGTATGCGCATAGAAATGATCCCATGTTAGGTTTGCAAAGTTGATGATATCGGTATCTGTAAACGTACGTTTGTGCGTTTTAAGCGACATACCCGGTTGAATGTCTTCCCAATGGTATTTAAATGGGTGCTGATCGGCTTCTTTATACTCGGCATTCTGCTGATAGATTCCAGTAATTTCTGTTAAGGTTGTAGGTGAACCTTGGATAGCCGTACGTTGCAAGTAATGTTTAATACCTCGCATACCGCCCATTTCTTCGCCTCCTCCAGCGCGACCTGGACCTCCATGGACCAAATTTGGTAATGGCGAACCATGACCTGTACTTTCTTTTGCCATATCGCGATTGATAACTAAAATACGCCCATGATGACTGGCCGCGTTTATGACATAGTCTTTTGCAATCTTATTATCATAAGTCGCTATAGACGATACTAACGAACCTTTACCCATTTGAGCAAGCGTAATAGCGTCATCCAAATTTTTATAGGGCATAATGGTACTAACTGGACCAAAAGCTTCTGTTTCATGAACCGCTAAATTGGTAAATGGATTATCCTCACGAAGTACTATAGGTGCTAAAAACGCACCTTTTTTAGCGTCGGCTCCAATCGTTTTTATTTTTTCTAAATCGCCATACACAATACTAGCTGTTTTAGCCAATTCTTGCACGCGTTCTCTAACTTCAGTAACTTGATCTTTACTAACCAAGGCTCCCATTCTGACTTCTTTTAATCGTGGATCGCCAATGGTAATTTTATCAAGGGCATTTCCTAGCGCCATTTGAACATCTTCTACTAAATTTTGTGGAACAATGATACGACGAATAGCGGTACATTTTTGACCACATTTTACGGTCATTTCATTGCGGACTTCTTTGATGAATAAGTCGAATTCCGGTGTACCTGGCAAGGCATCTTCTCCTAAAACGGAGGCATTTAATGAATCGGCTTCCATATTGAAAGGTACCGATTCCTCTAAAATACGTTTATGAGATTTTAGAAGTCTTCCCGTTGTTGCCGATCCTGTAAAGGTAACCACATCTTGCGACTCGACCGTATCTAAAATTGTCCGTGCTGATCCCGAAATAAGTTGAAGCGCACCTTCCGGCAATATGTTAGATGCAATAATTTCCCGCACCACAGCCTCCGTTAAAAAAGACGTGTTTGTTGCCGGTTTCACGACGGCTGGAACTCCAGCCATCCAGTTGGTTGCACATTTTTCTAACATACCCCAAACTGGAAAGTTAAAAGCATTAATATGAACAGCCACACCGCGTTTTGGCACCATAATATGATGTGCCATAAAACGACCACCTCGTGATAAATCGATTGGATCGCCTTCTACGTGATAGGATTGATTTGGAAATAATTTCCGCAACGAGGCATTGGCGAATAAGTTTCCAAAACCACCTTCAATATCAATCCAACTATCTATTTTAGTTGCACCAGTTCGGTAACTTAACTCGTAAAATTGATTTTTACGCTTTGTAAGATATAGTGCCAAACTTTTAAGCATATTACCACGCTCTTGAAAGGTCATTTTTCGAAGTTTCTCGCCACCTTTGGTTCGTCCATATTGAAGAATTTCGCCAAAATCTAATCCTTGTGTGTCTGATAATGCCACCACTTCTCCGGTAATAGCATCAAACATAGGGACACCGTCGCCTTTACCTTCTATCCATTGTCCTGTGACGTAATTTTGTGTTTTTTTCATCGATAATTTTATTTATCGTTCCCTTTAAAATGGGAAACTGATTTATGTCTTATTGCTATAATTCCCATTGCATAGGAATCACATCAAGTGACGTTATTTTTTTTTAATCTACCTGCGCCCGCGTTAGGGATTGAGGCTATGTTGGAGCGCCTTGAAAAGCGCGACTGCCGAAAGCCCGACCCTTGTGGGAACGCCCGAAAACTATAAATTCACATTCTCAATAACCGCTGCATATCCCTGACCAACGCCAATGCACATGGTTACTAAAGCATACTTTTTACCTGTTTCCTTGAGCTCTAAAGCCGCAGAATACGCGGTTCTTGTTCCTGTTACACCCAGTGGATGACCGATGGCGATGGCACCACCATTTGGATTTAATCGTGGATCGTTATCTGCTAATCCCCAAGCGCGTGTACATGCCAAGGCTTGTGCTGCAAAAGCCTCATTGAGTTCTATAACATCCATATCTGCCATGGTTAAACCGGCCTTTTTTAATGCTTTATTGGAGGCCTCAACGGGTCCGATGCCCATAATTCTTGGTTCGACTCCCACCACCGCCGAACTCACGATGCGTGCTAATGGTTTTAAATTGTATTTTTTAACCGCATCTTCAGACGCAATAATAGTGGCTGCTGCTCCATCATTTAAACCCGATGAATTTCCTGCAGTAACGCTTCCACCTTCAGTTTTGAAAGCACCTCGTAATTTACCTAAAATTTCTAATGATGTATTTGGTTTTACAAATTCATCCTTTGAAAATTGAACCGGGTCTTTTTTACGTTGTGGAATTTCAACCGTAACAATTTCTTTTGCTAGTCGGCCGTTTTCTTGCGCTTTTGCGGCTTTCATTTGACTCCAATAAGCAAACTTATCTTGGTCTTTGCGCGAAATATTATATTTTTCCACGAGATTTTCAGCCGTTTGTCCCATACCATCGGTGCCAAACATTTTTTGCATTTTAGGATTAATGAAACGCCAGCCAAAACTAGAATCGTACATTTTGGCATCGGTTCCAAATCCTTTTGATGGTTTTGCAATAACGTAGGGTCCACGCGTCATGTTTTCAACACCTCCCGAAATAAATAAATCGCCATCGCTTGCTTTAATAGCTCTATTGGCATGAATAATTGCTGATAATCCGGAGCTACATAATCTGTTAACTGTTTCGCCGGGAACTGTAACGGGAAGACCCGCTAAAAGAGAGGCCATTCTAGCAACATTACGATTATCTTCACCGGCTTGATTGGCACAGCCAAGAATAACATCGTCATAGGCTTCTTTGGGAATGTTTGGATTTCGTTTTACGAGCTCTGCAATAACTATTGCGGCTAAATCGTCTGTTCGGACGGCTGATAATGTTCCTTGATAACTTCCAATTGGCGTTCTGATGCCGTCTATTATATATGCTTGTTTCATGTTGATTTTCTTTCTAATTTAAAATTACGGAAAAGGTATCGCCTTGTTTGATGTCGCCTGTTTTAAATCCTTTCATAAACCAGAACATACGTTGTTCTGAAGTTCCATGTGTAAAGGAATCTGGTGTAACATCGCCTCGGACTCTTCGTTGAATAGCATCATCTCCAACCGCATTGGCTGCGCTTAACGCTTCTTCGATATCGCCTTCTTCTAAATATTTTTTATTGTGATGCGCCCAAACGCCGGCATAAAAATCGGCTTGTAATTCTTGGGCAACGGATAATTTATTGGCTTCCGTTTTATTTGTTTGTTGTTGTAACTGTCTCACCTTTTTTGAGGTTCCGAGTATGGTTTGAATATGGTGTCCAATTTCATGAGCGGTAACGTAAGCTATAGCAAAGTCGCCACCTTTGGCTCCAAAACGTGTTTTTAGCTCATCAAAAAACACGAGATCCATATATAATTTTTGATCCGCTGGACAATAAAAAGGTCCAGATGCTGAACTGGCATTTCCACAACCGCTCGTTACTGCGTCTGTAAATAATACCATGGTAGGTTCTTGATAATTGCCAAGATTATTTTCTCTGAAAATCTGATTCCAAACATCTTCCGTATCTGCTAAAACGGTTGCAACAAAACTTCCGACTTCTTTTTCTTGAGCAGTTAATGCTCTTTGTTCCACTTGTTGTGTTGAACCACCTTGATTAATTTGCTCTAAAATAGGCGCAATTTGCTGTCCGGTTTCTCCTCCAAAAAGTTGTAAAAGAATTACTACAACGGCTACAATACCACCGCCAGCTACTAGTTTCCCTTTGGAACCCATACCTCTGCGGTCTTCAACATTTCCGCTTTGTCTTCTACCTTTCCATTTCATATGGTTTTAGTTTTAGTGTTATTTTCTGTTTATTATTTTTACTCCCAATTTTTATTGGTGCGATATACTACACCTTTAAAAAGCGCGACCAATTCTTCACCTCGTTTGACCTCAATTATATTAAAGCCTAGTTTGTTTTTAACACTCTCTATAACGGATTCTGCTACAATATAATCTCCTTCGTTTAAAGCTTCAATATGATTAATACTCGTTTCAATTGACACGGCATATTTTCCATGCGTGTTTGCTGAAAAACCAAAAGCAGTATCCGCTAACGAATAACTGATTCCGCCATGCGCTTTATTCATACTGTTAAGCATATCTTTTCTAATAGTCATACCCACTTTACAACGTCCAATTTCACATTCTAGAATTTCGATACCTAGCCATTGGCTATAGGCATCTTGGGATAACATCTTTTTAGGTATGAGGTGGCCTTTAATCATAGTACAATTTTGGTGAGAGATGAGTGGTTAGTAAACAAATTATATTTTAAAACCATTATTTATTATTTAAATGTCTCCTTAAAGCTGATATCATTTTTGAAATTTCGGTAACCATTTTTCTGTTTTCTTCATCCTCCTCAAAAGTTATATAACCTCGCAATCTTGCTTTAGTAGATGCAGCTACACATTCGTGAGAACTATCCCAAGCCATCTTTAGATATCTATTAAATTAGCATCCGTACTACCAGAACCTTCAGCTATATTAAAAGCTATTGAATCCGCAGCTCTAATAAATTGAGAAGATAATTTATAAACTTCATGTTTCGGAAACATTTCAATTTGTTTATTTACTAATTCCCCAAACACTATGGCTTTTTGGTAAACATGTAAATCCTCAAATTTAAAATAATAATTACTTTTCATTTTATTATAATAATTGCAATATATTCCTTTCTCAAAGTCTCATCTCTCATCTATCATCTCTCATCTCTCATCTCTCATCTCTCATCTCTCATTTCGCCTAATGCCTCTATAATTAATTCTTATTTTCTTTTCTCAAAGCCTCACCTCTCACCTCTAATTTCTCCTCAAACTTAATTTACAAAAACCTCAAACCCTGAAGGTTCATTTTACGCAATAGCGGACTGCAGCGATAACGATCTTCATGATACTCATTGTATAATGCATCCATTTGATCCACACACCAATTTATTCCTTTTTCATCTGCCCAAGCCAATAACCCTTTTGGATAATTAACGCCTTTAGTCATCGCATTGTCTATATCTTTTGCTGATGCAATATTTAAAAACAAGGCATCGGCCGCTTCGTTAATCAGCATAACAAGGATTCTGTTGAATATTTGTTGTTTAAGAGACGTTTCGACTGCGCTCAACGTGACATCCTCACTCTCGATTATTTTTCCGCTTTTATCATATTCATAATAACCAATACCTGATTTTCTTCCTAAATATCCAGCTTCTGCAAATCGTTTTTGAGTGAATGATGGCTTATATCTTGGATCGAAATAAAAGGCCGTAAACACGGTTTCCGTTACGGTATAATTAACATCATTTCCTATAAAATCCATAAGTTCAAATGGTCCCATTCGGAAACCTCCTATATCTTTCATGGCAGAATCGATGGTTGCAAAATTTGCAATCCCTTCTTCGTAAATCCGTAAAGCTTCACCATAAAATGGTCGTGCTACACGGTTAACAATAAATCCTGGTGTGTCTTTAGCAACGGCTGCGGTTTTATTCCAACTGGAAATGGTATCTATAGATTTTTCTAACGTTTCATAGGATGTTTGAATGGCAGGAATAACCTCAACCAATTTCATTAAAGGTGCTGGGTTAAAAAAATGAATTCCAACACAACGCTTTGGGTTTTTTAATGCGGATGCTATGGATGCAATGGATAAACTAGAGGTGTTAGATGCAATAATACAATCATTGGACACATAGCTTTCTAATTCTGAAAACACTTTTTTCTTAATGTCGATGTTTTCAATAATTGCTTCAATGGTTAGATTGGAATCTGCTAAATCTTTTAGATTATTAACGTAAGAAATATTGGATTGGATTCTGTTTTTTTCTTCGGAATCTATTCGTCCTTTTTCAATTAAACGGGATAGTATTTTTTCTAGAGCTAATTTGGCTTTATCTAAAACTGCTTGATTGGTATCGTATAATTTAACGGTGCAACCCGCAGTTGCAGCTACTTGTGCGATACCGCTTCCCATTGTTCCGCTTCCTATTACGCCTACAAATTTGATTGGAGATTGTGGATTAACGATTTTTGATTTTTGATTTTCACTCATATTTTTACATTGGAGATTGTGGATTAACGATTTTTGACGTGTCACTACTACTTCTGAAATGTCTTATTCATTATAAACAATCATTTATTCTTTGAGTTTAATTGAAGCTGTTTTAACACTAACTACAAAAATTGAAATTAACTCATTATTTTTCTTTAATAATTCTTCTAATGCATCTAAATCTAAAATAAGGTTTGCTCCCTTTTGAATTTTTAAATTGATATGGGATTCACGTAACTCTTTTAAACATATTTTCATTTTATGAAGAAAATCACGTGTCGATTCGCCACTTCTCGCTTCACCATAATTTAAAGCTGCCGATGTAGCTGATCTAATTAACTGTTTTGCTAAATGTTCAGAAGCAAAAGATTTATCAATTGTTTTACTAACTAAAATTATATCAATTGCAAATTGGATTAATCGATCTTCTAGTTGAATTGGTTTCATAGTTTATTTTTTGTTCTGAAATCAGCAATCGTTAATCCTCAATCGTTAATCTTTAATTATTTACCGTTAAAAACCGGTTTTCGCTTTTCCACAAATGCCGAAACACCTTCAGCATAATCGTCCGTGCTAGCTGCTTCTATTTGATATTTAGACTCTAAAGCTAATTGTTCTTCTAAATTATTTGTTAAGGATTGGTTTAAACTCTTCTTAATTAACCCTAAGGCTTTGGTCGGCATATTTGCCATTTTTAAAGCTAGCTTATCAACGTCTTCTTCAAACGTTTCTAATGGCAATACTTTATAAATCATTCCTAAACGTTCAGCTTCTTCAGCAGAAACTTTATCGCCCAACATAGCTAAAGCCGATGCTTTTTGAAATCCGATAAGTCGCGGTAAAAAGAAGGTTCCAGCACTATCTGGAATTAAACCTATTAAACTAAATGCTTGAATAAAACTCACTTTTTCGTGAGCAACAACCACATCACAAGCTAATGCAATATTAGCGCCCGCTCCTGCAGCAACACCATTGATAGCTCCTATAATTGGTTTCTCGATGTTTCTTATTTTTAGAATAATGGGATTATAATGTTCTTCCAGAATTTTTTTAAATCCAGGATTTAGCTCGGGGTTTGTAACTTCTTTTAAGTCCTGTCCTGCACAAAAAGCTTTTCCGTTTCCGGTTAAAACCATAGCGCGAACATCATTATTTTTTTCACAAGCATCTAATGTCTCTTGAAGTTGAAGCGCCATTTCGCGATTAAAACTATTAAACACTTCTGGTCTGTTTAGCGTGATGCACGCTATTTTATTTTCTATTTTAAGTTGTATGCTTTTGTTCATGTTTTTTCTTTTAATGAGATTGCCACGACCTTCGTCCTTGCAATGGCATCTATTTGAGACACTTGAAGTAATCAAACGGTTCTTGACAATCGTCACACTGGAATTGTGCTTTACATGCTGTTGAACCAAACTGACTAACCATTCGAGTATTTATGGATCCACATTGTGGACATGTTACTAAACGTTTCCCATGTAGCAAGACATCTTTATCTGCTTCCTCACTTAATGGCGCAGCAATACCGTAGTCTTCCAATGCTTTCCTACCTCTTGGTGTAATCCAATCGGTTGTCCAAGCTGGCGCTAAAATTAACTCTATTTCAGATTCGTATCCCGCAATTTTTAAGGCCGTTTTAATATCGTCTCCAATAACATCCATAGCAGGGCAACCACTATAGGTTGGTGTAATTTGAACTTTAACCATATTATTTTCTATGATTGCCATGCGAACGACGCCCATATCCATAATTGATAATACAGGTATTTCTGGATCGGAGACTTTTTCAAGAATCGGAACTAGTTTTTCATCTATATTTTGTTCTGTTGTTGTCATATTTTAATAAAATGAGATTCTTCGCTTTGCTCTGAATGACATTCTGTTTATTTAATGAGATTCCTTTTTCCAAGGAATTTGTTACCACTCCATATTAGGATACGCACGTTGCATATATTGTAATTCCGCTAAAATGTAGCCCATATGTTCCGTGTGAATACCCTGTTTTCCACCTTTTTGAAAATATTTAGATTCCGGAACCTCTAGCGTAGATTCTTCTAAAATATCGGATACATTTTTGTAATACGCCTCTTTTAATTTGGTTACGTCTACGCCAATTCCTTCTTTAACCATGGCTTTATCAGCTTCTGTTTGATGAAACAGCTCGTCTGTGTACGTCCATAAATCATTGATGGCTGTTTGCATACGCTTATGGCTTTCTTCGGTTCCATCACCAAGACGTTTAATCCAATCGGATGAAAAACGTTGATGATAACTCACTTCTTTAATTGATTTCTTGGCAATTGCTGACAAGGTTAAATCGGTACTTTTCTGTAATTCTGCTAAAAACAAAAAGTGATATACATCAAACAAAAATTGCCGTGCCATGGTGTAAGCGAAATCCGTATCTGGTTGTTCTACCAAAAGCACATTTAGGTATTCACGTTCTTGACGCAGCATAGCAATATCATCTTCCGTCCGTTTATCACCAGCTATTTTTGCTGCATATTGGTAATAACTACGTACTTGCCCGAATAAATCCAAAGAAATATTAGT
This sequence comes from Bizionia sp. M204, assembly GCF_023205095.1. Lineage (GTDB taxonomy): Bacteria > Bacteroidota > Bacteroidia > Flavobacteriales > Flavobacteriaceae > Algorimicrobium > Algorimicrobium hallyeonense. Next base: position 2,077,760 of record NZ_CP046242.1, read on the forward strand.
ACAAGCAATGTCGGTTTCCAAACTAGGACCATGACCTGTTAAGGCTCCCATTCTTTGGCCAAGAATTAAGGAGTTATCGGCTATGCCAAGGATGTATTTGTATAGGTTTTGTTTCATTAAATTGAAATTGAAATCGAAGTTGAAATCGAAATTGAATCCAAGTAACTTCAGTTAATGTTTTTTGATTCTTGTTACGATAATCCGAATTAAATAATCATTTAAAAAATGAATTTAGCTTCGAAATGGCATCTAGACTCCTTCCCGACAGCTATCGGGATTCACAGGAATGTTACATGTATTTCACCTCATCTGGTAATTCATAAAAAGTTGGATGACGATAGACTTTATCTTGAGCGGGCTCAAACATTTCACCATTATGCTCTGGATTGGATGCTGTGATATTTTTGGATTCTACAACCCAAATACTCACACCTTCATTGCGTCTTGTGTAGACATCGCGTGCATTTTCTAATGCCATTTCAGCATCTGCAGCGTGCAAACTTCCAAAATGACGATGTTCTAATCCGTTTTTACTTCTTACAAAGACTTCCCAAAGTGGCCAGTTTTTTTTATCAGACATAATTATTGTTGATTGTTGATTGTTGATTCTGAAATAAGAATTCCTCAATCATAAATTATTAAATTGCTTGTTTTTCTTTACGTTCCTGTTGTTTTTCTGCGTAAACCATAGCGGCATCACGAACCCATTCGCCTTTTTCCCAGGCTCCTACTCGTGCTTTCATGCGCTCCTTGTTCATTGGGCCATGCCCTTTAACAACTTGCCAAAATTCATCCCAATCAATTTCGCCAAAATCGTAAACTCCTTTTTCTTCATTCCATTTTAAATCGGGATCTGGAATGGTTAGCCCAATTAAATCCGCTTGAGGAACGGTTTGATCTATAAACTGCTGACGCAAATCGTCATTAGATTTTCGTTTTAATTTCCATTTCATGGATTGTTCGGTATGAATGGATTCAGCATCTGTTGGGCCTAACATCATTAAACTTGGCCACCACCAACGATTTAGAGCATCTTGTGCCATTTCTTTTTGTTCTGGTGTTCCATTTGCCAGTTTAATCATGATTTCATAACCTTGACGCTGATGAAAACTTTCTTCTTTACAAACACGAACCATAGCACGCGCATAGGGCCCGAAAGACGTATTACATAAAGGTACTTGGTTAATTATAGCTGCTCCATCTACCAACCAACCAATGGCTCCCATATCTGCCCATGTAATGGTTGGGTAATTAAATATGGATGAATATTTGGCCTTTCCGGAGTGTAATTGCTCATATAACTCATCGCGTGAAACGCCTAAAGTTTCACAAGCGGAATACAAATACAATCCGTGACCAGCTTCATCTTGAACTTTGGCTAAAAGAGCTACTTTTCTGCGTAATGAAGGTGCTCTAGTAATCCAGTTTCCTTCCGGCAACATACCCACAATTTCAGAATGCGCGTGTTGAGACATTTGCCTAATATGCGTTTGTCTATACTTTTCTGGCATCCAATCTTTAGGCTCAATTTTTTCATCACGTGCAATCCGTGCTTCAAATTGTTTTTCTAGATTTTTGATTTGTTCTTCGCTCATAATTATTTGAGATTTTTGATTTGCGAAATCTAATTGTTGAAATTTATATTTCCACTCATGCAATCGCTAATCTTATTATTTTTTTAAACATCAAAATCAACTACCACTTTATCCGTAGTTGGAACTGCTTGGCAACTTAACACAAAGTTTTGTGCCACTTCTTTTTCTTCAAGTGCGTAATTGACTTTCATTTTTACGGAACCTTCTACAACCTGACATTTACAGGTGCTACAAACGCCTCCTTTGCAAGCAAAGGGCAAATCAGCGCCTGCGGCTAATGCACCATCTAAAATATTATCGAAATCATCATCCATAACAAAATGAAATTCTTTTCCACCATCAATAATCGTAACTTGAGTACCATCAACTTTTTCATCTAGAACTTCTGCAATTTGTCTGTTTTCTTCTTCGGAACTTCCAGAGAAAAATAATTCAAAGTGAATATTCTCTTTCGGCATTCCAGCCGCTTGCAACTCATCGCGAATAAGGAAAATCATATCTTGAGGTCCGCAAATAAATGCATGATTGGTATCGGGAACATCAATAAACCGATTGGTTAAAATCACTAATTTTTCTTTATCAAAACGACCATTTAAAAATGGAATATCCCGTTGTTCTTTTGTTAAGAAATAAAACACCTGAAAACGACCAAAAAATTCATTTTTAAGTTGTTCAATTTCTTCTTTAAAGATAATGGATTTAACGGTTCTATTCAAATAAAACAATTTGAATGTGCTGTTAGGTTCCGAAAGTAAATGTGTTTTAATAATGGACAACATAGGCGTTATACCACTTCCTGCAGCAAAAGCAATGTAATTTTTAGAACTTTCTGGTTCACAATCCACAAAAAACTCGCCATGAGGTGCCATAACTTGAAGTTCGTCACCTTTTTTTAGCGTATTAAAAGCGTAATTAGAAAAAACACCGCCTCTAATGGTTTTTACTGCTACCTTCCACTCATTGTCTAATGGACTTGAGCAAAGTGAGTAGTTCCGGCGTATGTCTTCGCCATTTATTTCCTTGCGCAACGTAAGATGTTGCCCTTGTTTAAATTGGAATTTGGTTTTTAAATCATCCGGAATATCAAAAGAAACAACAACCGTATCTTTTGTTTCTTTATATATATCTGCAACTTTTAAGTTGTAAAAATCTGCCATATTAAAATTCATATCATAAACTAACAACTGTTAGTTTGGGATACAAATTTACAAAATAAATTACTAACTATTTGTTAATTCCATTGATTAAGACCTGACTTAAACTTACTGCAAGTGTTTCTGGGGAAACATCTTCCTTTTTAGGAATCCAAAGGTAGAGTGAACGCAGTGTGGAGAGTATAGAAAACAACATAACTTCCACATTGGAATTTATAATTTCATTCTGTTTAATACCTTCTAATAAAATACTTCTAAAATCAGCTTCATAACCATTTCTCAATGATAAGTAATAGCCTCTTTTTTCTTCTAAATGCATCCAGTCGTTATTTAAAGAAGCCATACCATAAGTATTTTGTGCTGTAATATCCACATGAAGTTTTACGACAGCCTGAACTTTCTGAATGGTTGAAATATCTGATGTTTTTATGTCTTGCATACCATTGGTAAACGCTTCCGCCAGCGAAATAATAATCACTTTTAGTAGTTCTTGTTTGGAACTAATATGATTGTACAAACTAGCCGCTTTCATTCCCATAGCGGTTGCAATATCTCTCATGGTCACAGCACTGTAGCCTTTTTCTTTAAATAGTTTGGCTGCTGTTTTTATAATTTCTTCTTTCCTGGTTTCTGACTTCAAATTGCGTTTGCATTTGATTTAACAATAAAAATTTCCTACCTTTTATGTGTAAATGTAAATAAAAAGATAGACTATGGGGGTTTTTGATTTTATATTTGGTGCTAAAAAACGCCAAGTTCAGATGTATTTAGATAATGGCGCAACGATATTAGATGTTAGGAATAAACATGAATGGGATCGTGGTCATATTGAACAAGCAGTACATATTCCATTAGATGAATTACGCAATAGAATAGCAGAAGTAAAACAATTAAAAAAACCTATTGTTGTTTGTTGTGAAAGTGGTGTTCGATCAGCGAAAGCAGCTAAATACTTAAACCTTCAGAATATTGATGCAACCAATGGTGGTGGTTGGGTAAGATTACAAAGCAGATTATAATTTTAAGGTGTTTAAAGCATCTTGATTTATAATTTCCACATTATTATATTCCAATGTCCAGCCTAATGAATTGGTTAGAATATAAAATTTTGCTAACTCACTTATTAATCTATTTTGTGCATTAGCTTTCATATCAGATTTATCTAACTTTTTTAACAAGGATTTTTTTACCAACTCTTTAATGTTGTTATAATCTCTTGCCTCGAACGGATTGAAAAAATCGGCCTCTATATCATAATATTCCAAATCGGGACTTATTTTAATTTCCTCTTTAGGTATACTTAAGATGGTTAATGCTTTAGAGGATTCATCAATTTTATATTCAATTTTACTCAAATCATACGATATAAAAACATCCGCATTTACAACAACCAAGGCCTTTTTATTAGACGTGAAATAACTACCAAACAACTCTTTGGAATTGGTATAATTCAGTACCTGACTAAAATGTCCTTCGGTAACAATTAACTTCCCCACATTTTTAATTTGCTCTTGAATAAGCGCAGAGCTTTCTTTAAGTGTCGCTTGATTTTCTTTTTTATCGCCACAATACTTAAATGCAAAAAGCACGACTAGCGTAATAACAGCACCAAATAGAATTTTTCTCATACACGAATGTACGAAAAATCAATTTGCAAATATTTATTCCGATTAAAATGAATAGCTCTAAATCAAATTATTCTTTTTAGCCTTACTAACAGCTTCTAATTTGTTATGAACCTGTAATTTCTTGTAAATATTCTCGATGTGTTTTCTAACCGTTCCTGCAGAAAGGAATAAGTTTTCAGCAATTAAATTATAACTCAAGCCTTTACTTAACTGCTCTAACACCTCAACCTCACGCTGTGTTAATTTAATTACTTCTTGATCTTTTTTACTTTCAATATCCATGGGGTTCCGTAATAATTTGAGCGTTTTCATGGCAATGGACGGGTTCATGGCTGCGCCGCCATTCATGGTTTCCTGAATCCCATTGTATAAATCTTTGGCATTAATTTCTTTTAGCAAATAACCATCTGCACCCGCTTTAATAGCGTTGAAAATATTTTCATCATTATCAAAAACGGTAAGCATGATAATTTTTATATGAGGAAATTTTTGCTTGACAATTTCTGTAGATTCTATGCCATTTAAAATAGGCATTTCAATATCCATTAAAATTAAATCTAGGTTGTGATTTCCACTTAATTTAAGCAATAAATCAGATCCATGACATGCTGTAAATTTTACATCTAAATCGTCAAAAAATGATAATTTTTCCTTGACCGCATTAATTAGAAATGAGTTATCATCTACAATCGCTATTTTAACATTCATGTTGGTTGGTTTTTATTAAAAATAGACATTTTATAAACTACAGACTATACGATGAATTACGTATTTTCAAATCTGTAAACATGAATCTTTGTTCCTTGATTTTCAGAGCTTATAATATCCAACTTTGCGTTTAAATCATGTGCACGTTTCTTAATATTTTGCAGGCCGTTTCCATCGGTTACATCCTTTATATTAAACCCCGTTCCGTTATCCGTAATGATTAATTCGAAGTCATCATTTTTAGAAAAAATTTGAACGTCAATAACCGTGGCATTGGCGTATTTTAAGGCATTATTTACAGCTTCTTGGATTATTCTGTAAATATTCATGCCCTGAACAGAGGTGAATAATTTATTAGAATTGACCTCCTTATTTACTTGGAAATTGAAGTTAATTGCATCTGAAGAGGTATTCGCTTTTTCAATAAAATTTGAAATTCTAGATTGTAAATCTTCAATAGAAATTTCACTTTTATTCATAGCCCAAATCGTATCGCGCAGCTCGTAAATAGTGGATGTTGTAAATTGACTAATGGTTTCTAATTTAGCATTTAAATTATCTGGAAGTTTAAACCCATATTTTAAATTATCTAAAGAGGA